>JAFGHA010000048.1 GCA_016930275.1 Chitinispirillaceae bacterium | reverse complement strand
TCCGCTTCACCCAAATTGCTGCAAGAGGGCCTTGCAGGTAGGAATAGAATTGCTGGTAATTGTAATATAAGAAGAATTTTTTTACCGCGCAACTTTTTTTAAAAAAAAATACATGTATTTATAAATTCAGGAAATATAATCCGAAAACGATATGAGAAATTTCAGGATTTTTTATAGGGCAGAATACCCGTCAGTTCGTATCTGCTGTTTATCACTGGATCATTTTCACTATTTGCACCACATGCAATAAGCTTTTCCGCTTTCAATTTCCATTCAAACAATGAAGGGGATGATGCCACGCGACAGGCGCATATCCGTTCTTTCACGGACACGGTCGGGAGTCATCATCCTCCGGACACGGCCGTCATCAATTGCGGCTCATCACTCGAGGCATTACGTTTCCGGGATACCGGATGTTTCGATTTCATCGGTTCACATTTTGTCCTTGACCGTTTCGCACGGCTCGAAACCTACTTTGAACACATCGGGGTACTGCCGGCCGTGGCGCCTTTGCCACTCATGGCCCGGGGACCGGCTGCGGGGAGGGGGGAGCCGTTAATTATTTTTTCTGAAGATGTAATCGAAATGAAAAACGCAATGCAACGTTATCTCTGAAAAGGAACTATTCCGATGCTTCGACAATTGAAAAAATTGGTCCGCTATCTTCTTGGTAAAACATCCGAGCTGGGAGATCTCGATACGAAAGTTCTGCTGCTGACGAAAGTGATTCTGGATATTCATAGGAAGAAAAACAGTACGGCGTTTGTCATGACTCCCCTCTTTTCACTCAACCCGATTCATGCCATCGATCGCGATAACGCGCTTGAAGCGACGCGAAAACGAGCCGGAGAACTGATGAAGATCAAAGACCGGCTGATGAAAGAAAAGAACATCACACGGGAAATCCTCGCTGAGTATCTTCCGTCGGTTTCGTGGATCAAGGTGGTGAAGGAACGGGAGGGTTCATACATATCCTATGAAGGCAACGGGCGTCTCGCCGCGATGCAGCAGGTGTTCACTCCCGAAGACGGGATAATGGTGGAGGTGGAGGAGTATTCCTTCAGAAAACCGGCGAAGATTATCCGGCGGATGAACCGGGTGCGGCGGATGAACGGGTTGATTGGAAAAAAATAATCATAAATATCTGCTACTCCCGATTGGGGAAGCCGGATTCCGGGGGAGATGTGGAAATTTTTCATGTGGTTTTAAGTGACTGCCGCGTGTAATCAACAGGCGTCATGACCACGGATCGCTACGTTTTTTTTAAGAGTGATACGGGGTGGGGCGGTTACAAAGCCTCAGCATCCTCGGATGCCTGTGCGTCCGGAGGAATCTGAAGTGGATTTATACCGCGGCATGCATATAAATTACAGAAATGTAAAAGGAACTGATCTGATTGCCCTTCTCCGGCTTTATTTGTTTGCTCCTCTGCAGTCGGTAAAATAGAATTTAAGAAAATATGAAGTTTTTCCAGTGAACAACGACTGAACCGCAGATGGTCGCTGCCTGTTAACCGACAAGAATAAACAAAGGAACAATCCATGCACCGTACAACCAGAATGCTGCCGGGAATACTGCTGCTCTCCGTCTTCATGAATATTCCCGTACACGCTCTCGATGAAGTAAGCCTCCTTGCCGAAGATGAACTGAACAAATCGACTGTTATGGCGATTGATACGTTCACCCCCGCCGAAAAATCGGAAAAGGTTCATGACCAGTCCCGTTACCTTGACCAGCTGAGAGAAACACTCCTTTATGCACTGAAATCAATGGGGTATTACACCACCGATGGTATCGATTCCTCGAGTCCGCCCGACCTGGTGCTGAAAGTGGCTTTCACCGAAATCGACAATAAAGGTGCATCGATGAATATTACCCTGTCACTCACGGTGAATTCGTATAAAACGGGAAAACCGGTATTGCGCATAAAGAATCGACAGTCGGCGTATGCAAGTGATCTGAAAGATGAAATGAAAAATCTCACCGACGAACAGGGACTGGAAATTATCAGGTATTTCAGGGAACGGAAAAAGAAAAAAACAACCGAGAAGCCGTCAACTGTCGGTCTGACCTGCGATAAACTCGCTCATTCAAAGATGGCATTCTGTGTTCTGCATACACCGGAGATCAGAGTGACTGCAAATATCATAGGGGTGGAGTTGCAGAAATGGTCGCAGAAGAAAAAAATTCCATTGACGAAGATCGATTACGGAATCGATACGGCATTTCAGAGAATTTATGCCGAACAGACGGAAGACGTAACCTACGACGCGTTGCCCGCGGAAATCCAATCCAGCCTTGCGAAAGGGAATGTCGATTATTGTCTTCTGCTGTATAATTTCAAGGACGGGACACCGGGTGGAAGGAAAAAAAGAAAAGCGGTTTCCGTCGGGGTGGTACCCGCACCGCTTTCCGGTGGCGTCGGTTTCGGGGTTATTATAGGTGGTTCGGGAAACGACCAGCTTGGAAAGGCGAATCAGTTCAACAACATTTACTGCCGTTTCAGTTTCATCGACGTCGGGGAAAACAGAGCCTTGCTGCATGATGATTTCTGGGCGGACCGGGAAGAGTGCGACGATGAAGTGGTGCAGTGCATCGTTGACCGGACAAAAGAGGCACTTTCCGAAGGCGGCGGGGGAAAAGGGAAAAAGAAACGCTGCTGGCGGTAGGAAACCCGGGACGTCATCTCATGGTATCATTCGTCTACAGACAGGCACTGTTACTATTCTGTATAGTCCCGTGCACTTTCGCAACGAAATTTACCGTTGATTTTCCGCAACAACTCCATATCGATATAGAGGCGGCGGACAGCACCTATCTGTACCGGTTTGAATGCATCGATTCGTTGTATGCCGCCATTGAACAATTTGAAACGGCATATGAGAAATACCGGTTACAGGTAAATGTGCTGAAACACGGCAGGGTAGTGTTCCGGTACCGTGATCCGAAAATGCTTCCGTTGATCCGATCCATCGTGAGAAATGCAACCGTGACACAGGTCTATCGGGTTGCGGCAATAAACGTTCTGGGGGCGATGCGCGATACCATCGCGATTCCGGTTCTTACGGCACTGGTTGATGATACAAATGCGATACTTGCGGAAACGGTAATAAACGCTCTGGGGAAATGCGGAAACGGTGATGTGGCTGAAATGTTGAAAGGGAAATTGAAAAAAGAATCAAACGGCTATCTGCGGACGACCACGGAAGCTGCGATCAGACGAATAAACGGGGATGCGCCGGTACCTTATAGCAAACCGTTTTTTCATGATACCGTTTCCGGCTATGTGATGAATGCATTTCTTTTCAATCCGATGCTGTCGGGAAATAATGAAACCAGGTTCTGCAGGGAATACGACAATATCATCATACAGAACATTTCCAGTGGAAGATGTATTTATCCTCATCAGCAATTCAAAATGAATCCGAAAACGATTTTCAATGCTCGGACCTTTGCGTATGCGCCACTTGGCGGGAGTCTGTTTCACGTCGGTGAAGACAGCGGTTTCTTTCTGGAGGGACTGCCTGTACACTCGATTGCCGATGGCGTCGTAACGGGAATTATGTACGAGCAATCCTGGGGATTCCGGGTTACCGTGGAATCAAATCTGAAAATGCATAACACGGTGACCGTCATATACGGTCATCTCTCGAAATTCATCGACGTAAAACTCGGACAGAAAATCAGTACCGGCGACAAAATAGGAGATATAGCCTCTCCGGAGAGCGTTGAAAACGGCGGATACTTTTCGCATCTTCACTGGGGGGTTGCCAAAGGCGGGTACAAGATTGCCAAAATATACGGATACGACAATGACACTTCCTCATATATTGATCCGTATAAATTGATTATTGATGAAAATCGTGATAAAAAGATAGATTATAAAAGGTTGCTGTTCAGGTAGATTGCATTCAGCCCGCGGGTGGAAACTGACGATGCAATCAGCTGTGCCATAGTATATTACCGGGAATCGGTGATCTGTTCAATTCGCCCAACGGTAAAAGAGAAAATATATGATGCGATATCTCATTCCACTTACTGTCTTTGTATGTTTCCTGATAAGTGAATCGGTTGCCGGAATCGTTTTTCAGAAGGAAACGATTACCGCAACGGTTACCGCATGCGATACGCTTGAGATACGGGGAGTTTATTTTTTCGTCAACAGCGATACCTCGATCATGTCAACCGTGATATACTATCCTTTACCGGTCGACAGTGTACTCGATTATCCGCATTACATCATGGTGACTGATCTGTCGAACAAGCGGAATGTGGAATACATGAAGAAAAAAGAGGGGGTCACCTGGAAACAGGTCATTCCCCCGCGCAGTACCGACTCGGTACTGGTGGTCTACCGGCAGAAAACCCGCAAAGCGAAGGGCCGCTACATTCTCACCACAACGCGAAACTGGAAACGACCTTTAGAACGGGCCGATTTTACCGTTATTATTCCGTCAGACATTACACTGACGTACTGGTCGCTGCAATCCGATTCGGTGAGCATGCGAAATGGAACGATCACCTATCACTCGTTTCAGAAAAACTTTTTTCCGGACAGGGATATGCTGCTTGAGTGGGAGTGTGAAAAGAAGCGAAAGGGAATGCGTAAATATAGGAACGAGGAACAATGAGAATCATGCTAACTATACCGGTGTTTTTACTGGCTGCAGTACCCATGGCTTTTCCTGAGGAGAACGTGATGGAAATGGATTTCAGTGATCTTTTCGAAAAGCATGAAGGAACGGTTGTCGTGTATGATGCGACTGCCGACCGGTATTTCGTTCACAATCGGAAACGGAGCGAAACACGATTCACGCCGTTTTCGACATTTAAAATTCCGAATTCATTGATCGCTCTCGAAACCGGTATTCTGAAAGATACCGATACGGAATTTTTTTGGGATACGACAAAATATCCCCCGGAGGAATGGTGGCCTCAACAATGGAACGGTACGCACACTATGCGGACTGCGATAACATATTCCGTTGTGCCGTTTTACCGCGAGATCGCGACCCGGGTTGGCGGAAAACGGATGAAAGCGTATGTTACGAAATTCAGGTATGGTAATGCCGATATCTCATCGGGAAACGATAATTTCTGGCTCAACGGCAGCCTTGCGATTTCCGCATGGGAACAGATCGATTTTCTGGTACGGTTTTATGGAAATGCACTGGGCGTCGGTAAAGAAACCACGAAAGCTGTAAAGGATATCCTGGTTCAGGAAAAAGGCAGTGGGTACACGTTGAGCGCGAAAACAGGAGGCGGGAGTCCGTTGAAGGACCGTCCGGATCGGGCGCTCGGGTGGTATGTGGGCTATGTGGAGAAGGAAAAGAATGTCTGGTTTTTTGCACTCAATATCGAAGGAAACAATTTCGCGGATATAAAGGACCTGCGAATCGATGTGACAAGGCAGGTGTTGAAAAGGCTGAAAATTATAGAGTGAGAGTTGGCGATGTTTCAAGAATCCCGGCTCTGAGACCGCACCCCCGGTACCCCCTCTACGCCCGGCGAGGGGGAAATGAGACGGAAGACGTGTTGAAAAACAAAAGGAATGCTGCGTTACTTATATGATTGCCGATCGGAGGAATGAAGAACTCAAACCCCCCTTCGGGCGGAGAGGGGTGGCTCCGCCGCGCGGTGCCGGGGTGAGGTCGAACAGATGATACTTTCATACCGGGAAATTTAATGATAATCAGTAAATTACCTGCTTCACTCGTTATCGTCGGTTTGCTGATCGGTTGCCTACCGGAATCCAAACTGCTCAAACATAATTTCGTTCTTCAGGACCATGGCCTGCATGCGATCGATACGGTGATGCTCGCGCGGGTATACGGTTTTTTCGCCATAGGTGGATGGAACGCTACTTCAAGTGCCCGGGGGGAAATCGTGTGGGACGACAAGAAGAAATTCTTTTATCTGGATACGGTGATCGGCGGATGATCTTCTTCAGGTGAACGGTACAGTGCATTCACTTGAATCGGCGACAACCTGAACAATCATTCTGTTTACCGGCACTATCAAAACAGGGGAAAAAAATGAAAACCATGAAAGCCGCTGTTTTCCATGAATACGGATTGAATGTGTTGCACATGGAAGAAGTACCGATACCCGTTCCCGGCGAGGGCGAAGTACTGCTGAAGGTCGAGGCCGTGGCGATTAACGACTGGGACTGGCAGATGCTGCAGGGTATCCCTTTTGTGAATCGGATGATAAACGGCATGCGCAAACCCCGTAAAACCATTCTGGGGCTCGATGTGGCGGGATCGCTCTATTCGCTCTTCAGCAGGAAAAAGTTCAGGACGGTCATGCTGCAGGTGAATAAAAGTCTTTCCTATATCAACAATCTCTATGAAACGGGAAAACTCAAACCGGTAATTGACGGACCGTATCCACTCGATGATCTTCCCGCGCAGATGCAGCGGTTCGGCAGGGGAGAGCATCGCGGGAAGATCGTAATCGAGACGGAAATGTAATAATCATCGGTCTGCAGAGAGAGTAGTATTGTCTGTTACTCCTGACAGAAATTATATCGCATAGTATGATTGATCCGACTCTGTTGTTGCTCATCCTGCTCACGTTCATCATTCATCTGATCGGAACACTCTCGTATGCCGCGCGCATGGCCGGCGTGCGGATGCGCCGTATCGCCGTGTCGTTCTCTCTTTTCAATATTCTCGTTCTGTTTTCGCGAATAGCGAATACGTTTCAGCAACCGTTGCTGGCGAAACGGATTGAAACAGCGGTAGCTGCGGGTATTCAGGATATTCCGACGATTGATTTCAGATTGATTCTCATCGCTTCAACGGTCGCCACCATCGCCGGAACGCTGCTGATACCCACCTTTCAGAGAGCCTTCGGTAAATTGATTTCACGGTTTTCCATCGATCGCTCGCTCTATAGAGTACTGTTGTACTCATTCACGAAAACAGGCATTCGCCAGCTCAAAGATACCATCTCGATTCCGCGAACCGCTACAATTCAACCGAAACAGCTCCCACCCGGGATACTACCTATTCTTCTGGTCAACATCGCGGGTACGGGAATCTGGACCGTCGGGGTGCTTTCTTCGCTCTATGCAGCGTATCTGGTTCCCGAACTCAGGGTGACGGCGGGAAGTCTTGCGGCGGTCGTAAACGGTGTCGCCACGTTGCTGATGTTTATTGTCGTCGATCCGTACATGTCTTTATTGACCGATGACGTGTTCGACATAAAGATCGGCGAACCATCGTTCAGAAGTACGATCGTGCTGTTTGCCGGGAGCCGCTTGCTGGGAACATTGTTCGCGCAGCTGCTCCTCGTGCCGGCGGCACATGTTATTGCAGTGATCGCACAAATACTCTGAAAAGCGATTACCATTGTCCATAATACAAACGGTAAAAGGTATTCCGGACACCACAAACAATTACTATTATTCCATCTTCTGTCTTCAAAGGAAGGAGTACTCCATGCCAAAGGAGGAATTCGCTTATTGCGGTTTGAACTGCACGACCTGCAAAAGCCGGTTCGCCGATATCCGGCAGAAAATACGCACTCTTGACGCCGCATTTGAGAACGTCAATATCACCGCCATGGCGAAAGCTATTCCGCTGATGCATTCCAAATATCGCGGGTACCGGAAAATGGCTGATTTTTTCGGTCATGAGTGTCCCGGGTGCAGAAACGGTGGCGGCAATCCGTTCTGCGGTATCCGTAAATGCGCTAAGAAAAAAGGGTATTTCACCTGTGTGGAGTGTACAACCGATTTATGCAGAAAATTCAGTTCATTGCTGAAAATTCATAACGATAACGAAATCCAGAATAACAGGGAACTGCTTAGAAATTTCAGCCGAGAGACGGAAGAAGCATGATCAGACCGGTTACCGAAACGGAAATCGAAACCGTCTTTCAGATCATCAATGATGCCGCACCGGTTTACAAAACCATCCTGGCTGATGAACACTGGCACGAGCCGTATATGTCCAAAGAAGAACTCGCGGCACAAATCAGTGATGGTGTCCATTTTTACGGCTGGTATGAGAATGATATGATCCTTGGAGTGATGGGATTTCAGGACAGGGGTGCAGTGCAGCTTATCAGACATGCCTATGTGCGTACGCGGGCGCAGGGCAGAGGAATCGGCGGAAAACTGCTCAAGTATTTTATTGAGAAGTCGGAAAAACCGCTTTTAGTGGGTACCTGGAAGAAAGCGGTATGGGCGATCGGTTTTTATGAAAAGCACGGTTTTGTCCAGACAGGCGATGAAGAGAGCGCACGACTGCTCAAACTGTACTGGAATATTCCCGCATGGCATGCCGAGACGTCGCTGGTGCTCAAGAGACCCCTCAGTCACCTTCGGTGACAGCTCCAACACTTCGATCCCGTTTGGCGGGATCAGTGCATCGTCTGCCAGGGGAGCCTTTTCACGGGAAATGCCTCCACTGGAAGGGGAGGAGGTCTGCTCGCCAGGCGGGACGGGACCGGAGGGGTCAATCCTACAAAATATCTCCACCGAAGCAATAAATGCAGTAATCTGCTGTACACATTTTGTGTGCGGAAATTTGAGGTTTACTACTATTATAGAACGAATTTGATGGTTATACTTCGTATATTGGTAAGAAAGAGTTTACGGCTCCAGCGTGCAACAGCGCCTAAAATATTCCGTTTTGTTGTATAAAACTTTACATGTTTCAAAGGGGGAGATAGTGAAAAACCTGTTTCTTTTCTTACTGCTTTTTTGTGCCGGTTACACTCTGGCTGCAGGCACCGATGATTTCAAGATTTCAGGAACCGTCACCAAAAAAGGCGGGGGCCCGCTCTCAGGGGTTACCGTTCTGCTGAAAGGCAAAAATATTTCCAAGGTTACCGGAGCGGACGGGACATTCGAGATCGCTTCACCTGTTGCCGTCAGAATGATCGCACCACAGACGCAGACATTATCATTCACTTTGCGGGGCAATGCTGTTGCGTTTTCACGGAGTACAGGGAAACTGAGTGGTAATGTGACAGTTTTATCCGGAAACGGAAGATGCATCGCGTCTACGGATTTTTCGGGCCTGAACCCGGCAAACGAACAGATCACGCTTCCTCAGCTTGCATCAGGTTTCAATATCGTTCGTTTGACCGTGAATGCTACTGTGTATACCTGTCAGGTTCTCCGGTTGGGATCCGAATTGCATCTCATCAACAAGCATACCGATGTTGCATCGGATGGTGGTTTCACCCTTGCAAAAAGAGCCGCTTCGTCTGCGGTCGATACTCTACTCGCCACCAAAGAGGGCTTTAAGAATGCCGTACGGCCTGTTGCATCATATACCCTCGGTGATGTGTCGATCGAGATGGACAGCATTGTCGAGTCGACCGGTGACATTCCCTGGGGTATGAAGGAAAATCCGACCGCCGGATGCACGGTTGGTGAATTGCCGGGATACAGCTCGCTTTCGGCGAATTCCAAGCTGCCGGATCCGTTCAAAATGCTCGATGGTAAGCGGATCACCAGCAAGAGCGAGTGGGCGTGCCGGCGGGAAGAGATCCGTCAGCAATTATTCAAGTACATAATCGGAGAAAAACCGATTCCCGCCGAAGGTTCGGTTTCGGGGACAGTGACCGCAACCAAGATTTCCGTCAATGTGAAAGAAGGCGGAAAAAGCTGTTCATTTGAGGTTACGGTAACCATGAACGGAGCCACACAGCCGGCACCGGCTCTTATCAGTTACGGCGCCGGAGCATCGGCTCCAAGCGGAGTTGCGAGTATCAGGTTTAGCGCAATTGAAGCCTCGGGTGGCAGTGGTGCCAAAACAGGTCCGTTCTACAATTTTTATGGTTCCAACCATCCTGCAGGGTATATGGTAGCGCAAGCCTGGCAGATCAGTCGTATTATCGACCTTCTGGAACAACAGCCTGATGTTATCGATCCGCACAGAATCGCCCTGACCGGTTGTTCCCGCAATGGCAAAGGCGCTTTCTGGGGCGGTGTGCTCGACAATCGTGTCGCACTTACTATTCCCGTGGAGTCGGGGATCGGCGGGGCGGTGGCACTGCGCCTGGTGGAACAGTTGGGTGGCGGCGAGTGGCCATATCACGCCATAAGTTACGTGCGTTGGCTCTCTGAAGTGGCGCTCGGTCCGTTCACGAATGCAAACAGCGCCGGTGGTGACAACACCGACCGGTTGCCGGTCGACGTGCATGCGGCGATGGGCCTGATCGCACCACGTGCGCTCTATGTCGTGGATAACACCGGGATCAATAATCTGGACCCCAAGGAGGCATGGGTGACAGCAAACGGAGGAAAAGCGATTTTCGAGGCACTGGGTATGGCAGACCGTATCGCCTATGTGGGCGCCGGGGGAAGCCACTGTCAGTGGCGGACCCAGTACACCGCTCAGCTCAATGCCATGATAGACCGGTTCCTTAAAGGCAACGAATCCACCAAAACTGGAGAAATGACCGGCGGTCTTTCAGTCAATCTTGGACAGTATATCGACTGGGACACTCCCAAGCTGGATGGCGAGATGTAGCATCGGGACAATACCTATTCCTTAAGTTCGAGATACAGGAATGGATTGGTAGTTGGATAACCCCCTGTCCGCGTTAATACGGGCAGGGGGATTTTTTTTGAGAGCCCTCAGTCACCTTCGGTGACAGCTCACGCACTTCGATCCCGCTTGGAGGGAGCTTGCATCACCTGCCGGGGGAGCCTTTACTTTACTCTGGAAAAACCTCGCCTTCGTTAGGGGAGGTGGCACGGCCGATCCGGAGCCGGAGGGGTAGTCACGTTTTCTTGAGTTTTTTCAGTACCCGTTTCCGCGTGTAGTAGAATAGCGGCGGCAGGAACGCGATACCGGTTCCTGTTCCGCATCCGCAGCCTTCATTGGTGCCGCTTTCGGCGAACGGTTCAGTGCCCGTGGTGTCCGGACGTGTGTCGGAAGAGGGTGGAAACGGTCCCGCCATGGTGACACCAACCCGTTTGTTAGGAATAACGAACTGTACATTGCCGGACATGTCGGCGACATTGTTCTCCGGCATCACTTCGGTATTGATCCACGCGGTGTCGAATACCAGTGTGTCGGATTGCAGAGCATTTCTGCGATTCGGCTGCACTTCGGTCACAATGAACCGGTAGGATCCGGATGAATGCTGAGTCGTGTATTGCGGATGGACTGTCGGTATTACGATACTTCCCGAAGCGGTCGTAAAACATAACGGTCGCGGTGTGGAGGGACTCACCGAAAGCGGCTCCGAATACCATGTAAAAATAGTGTCGGGATGGGTGTAGGAAGAGCTGTCGTCAAAACGTCCGTGATGATACTCCACTTTCGTGAGTACCGGCGCTGCACCGTCGCTTGCCTCGAAGGTGGGGATACTGTCGGTGAATCCGGAAAACCGGACATTCACTTTCATTCTTCCCGAGGTCAGGTCCTGCAGAAGGGAGGGAGAAAACGAATCGTCAATACGGACATTGATCGTGTTGGGATCGTAATCATCCATCGAAAGGTCGGCAGCGCCTATTTCCGTACTACCGATATGTTCAAAATCGATGGTAACCGTCATATCTTCGAGCTCAACCAACTTATTGAACATGATGCGTACCGTTTCGATCCTGCCGTCGGCATCGGTATCGGTATATTCGGCCTCCACGATTCCGGGAATCACCGGTTGAAGTGTTATAACCACCGGGCGGTTTTCCGGAAACGCCTTGTTTCCGTTGGCGTCGGTTATCAGGCCGGTGGATGAAATTTTGAGGCTGTCGCCTGCCAGCGGTGGGGCGGCACTCAGAGCGTTATCGACAACGGCGACGATCCGTTTCCCGTCGGGATGCGGTGCGGAGGCGCGGATGTTGAGCTGATGCTGCATTCCGTTTTTGATCAACGTCAGACACTGACTGTATACCAGCTGGAGATCGACCGGTTCGGAGAAACTCAGATAGAGGGTATCATTCCCGGCGGTCAGACGTTCCACGAGGGTTGCACTTGTCAGCAGCGGACCGACACTGTCGCGAATAACGATCTGCGTGATTTTCGGAGGATCATCCGGTGCTGCCGGATTATGCTGGAAAACAGTGCTCCGGTAGTTATCCTCCGGTTGATCGTACCCGGTGATACCTGCCGGAAACGGCGATATCAGATAAATGATCAGATGCGACGAATCGTCCGGATCGATGAACATGGATGACCGGTCCTCCGTTCTCACCGAATCCGGTGAAGGCGGCCAGGAAAGCCATACGGAGTCGGGAAGGGCATCTCCGGTCAACGCATCTGTGTACCACAGTTCAACCTGATTGACGGCTCCCGAGGGGGTTTCGGCGAAATAGGCCGCATACATGAGGGAATTGTCGGCAGGACTGAAGGAAGTAATCCCGCGCAAAGCGCTACCGACGGAATGAGCTTCGGATTGAACGGTGCCGGTCTCGCTTAAAACCGGCCTATTGAGACAAATAATAAGTAAAAATGCCGGGGGTAAAATTCCTTCGGGAAGAATAGCGGTGAGTGGCATCAAGGGTCCTGTCTGATTGATCGTATAGAAATATATGACTGATGGTTACTTGACGGTAAACGGATTTGAAACAGCTATCAGATAATATAATTTAAGGCTCGAAAGAACAAGTTTTACCCGGGAGTGGATGGATTGCCGATAACAAAAAAAGCCGGGAAGGAAATACTTCCCGGCGTTGACCGGCTGTGTGGGGCAGGCGGAAGCGCCCAAAGCAATAGTTACGGCAGCACCATACACCGGTATGGCGGAGTAGTATCAGCGAACTTCTGAAAACCCCGATTCATCCCATCTTCTCGAACCACCCGAAGAAATTCGATCAACCCCTCCGTTATTCAATATTTTCAGGTCGGAACTGGTGGAAAGAATACTGACGATGTTCTTGAGATCTTCGCAGTATTGTATCTGCTCTTCCGTCCGGCAATCGTATTCGCCGCCGTCGATATCTCCTGTGTACGTGACGAGAACGGTTCCGGTGACGAGATCGTACATCTCCATATAGACACTGTCACCCTGGTTGAAACTCTGCGCGTAAAACATGACGCGGGTGTCGATGAATCCCCAGAGGGAACTGCAGTCGACGTTTTCCCGTTCAGCAAGGTACGCAACACGACGGTCGTTGATTTCGGCGCTCCCGCACTCGCTCGTACCCAGCTCAAGCGAGAAGTAATAGCTGCCGTCATCCTGAAGTGTGCGGTTGCTCACCGCGTTATCTCCCGAAAGAATGAACAGGTAGTAATCATCGTTATCGTCGGTGATGGTATACTGTAAAGCATTCTCCGGTTCGACCGTCACCATGCTGTCGGCAACGACCGGGCATCCCTGGCTGGAACAGGTGGTGCGGTATATACGGCAGCTCAACGGAACATTCCCCGTATTGGTAATGGCGATTACCGAATCGCCGGTACAGCGCGTACCGACAAGCGGCATCCGGTAATCCATGACATCCGGCAGCTCCTCGAATATCTGCATCGGTACCGGATTGGTGGATTCCAGGTCGATCGCGCCGTTCATACCTTCCACATCGAAATCCATAACGAGCGCTTCGAGTGACATTGCCGCATAAAGCGTCACGGTGGTGTCGCTGCCGTCGGAAGTGGTCGTGGTTCCGCTGATGACAAGCGTGAAATCGTTTTTTCCCATCGGCAGCATCGGACGGATACCGACACCGTCGTATGGCGTACCGTGAAACGCGCTTATTTTAACGATAGGAAGCATGCCGATATCGCTGCCCGGTATGAGACTGTCCATTTTTTGCGGATACACCGTGAAGGGTTCGTCTTCGATACTGAGCGTGACACCGGTAATCGGGGTGGCCCCGATATTATAGAGCAGAAAAAAGAATCCGGTACTCGCCTTTATTTCACCGAGGTCGAACGCGACACCGGGGCCTTCCTTGATTTCAGACGCGTTGTTCCTTTTCGCAAGTGCGCCCAGCTTACTGAGACCGAATGCACCGCTCTGTGGGTGAACCACCTGCGGGGAGAACGGTTCCGCAACATTCCGCTCACTGCATCCGGCAGCCAGCAGCAACAGCGAAAGCGCCGTCAGACAGATGATTGTTTTTTTCATACGTTCCTCCTTTTGAGTGAGGGGTTGGTTAGTGTTAAATAGTGAATAGTGAAAACCTCATTCTTCATTCCATTTACTGTCGCGGCAGCGTTACCCACACCTGGGTTACCGGTTGCATGGCGTTTGCGGTTATGCGATACTCCGCGGTTGTGATGAATAGTTGTCCGGCGATCGGACGGACCCTGACCTTGTAGTCGCCCGACGGAATGTTGTCGATGGTAAAGGTCGAACCTTCTCCGGTCGTGCCGAAAAAGGGCGAACCGAACACCGATACCGCATAATTCCCGGTTACCGGTTCCAGACTGTCCGAAACGAGCATGCCGTCGATGCGGACGATTCCGACAAGCGGGCAGGGAATGGTATCGCTACCGTCGGCCCGTACCGTTAAATCGGTAAGAAAACATGACACTGAACCGGATGCGGCGGTAATATGGACATTGTAAACTCCTTCAGACTCCACCGTTACCGAGGGAGCGCCGCCCGGTATCTGCGAAGAAATAAGATATCCCGTACGTTCATACGGATGATAGTCGCGTGCGAATACCTCAAGAGTGCCAAGTGCTGCGGGATCGGTTGCAGTTGCAGTAAGCGTGGTACCGTCGATAATCACACGGGCGTTGATCGTTTCCGAGGAACCGCCGTTTCCCGATATGGTCTGCTGGTTGCAACCCAATAGCAGGACTGCACCGGTGATCAACAGCGTACAACGTAGTGGAAAACTCATTCTGAGGCTCCTTCATCTGGCGGTGATGAGAGGGGGAATAACTGGATATTCAACTGTAATACCTGATCGGCATCGGTACTGTTGCAGCCGAGTTCACTCACTTCGTCTCTGAGCCGGGCGATTAAAGTACTTATTCGCGCAAGATCGGTACTTTTGCAACTGACGGTCAGGGTTGAAATGTCACGCGAGTTTTTTGAAAACCGGTGCAGCGCCGATTCGCCAAGCTGCATCGTGGCGGTCTGGAAGTTGTGTACCAGTGCGGGATCGACATCCGCTCCGGCGGTAATGGCCGTTACCGTACGCCGGTACGTGCCCCCGGGTGTTTTTTCGATCAGGCCAAGCTCCACGAGCAGGGCAAGCGATTTTTCCGCCTCTTTTTTCGTAATTGACGGACGGAGTCGGGAAACGACATCCTCTTCGTTGCCGACCGGAGCAACCGCCACCAGTTCACGAATCGCGGAGTGGTACCAGCGGGAGTAGAAGGTATCGTGCCGATGGTGCAGCACTTCGGTACGGGTTGCACGGTACCTGAGCAGACGGTCAAAGTACCGCTGTTTTTCGTCGACGGATTTAGACTGATTATGCTGCACCAGAAGAAGAAAGTACTCGGTCTGCCGTTTACCGAGTTTGAGTACGGTGCAGATCTTCGCCGCGAGTTCGGGAGAAAGGGTCCGTTTACCGTTGATAACCCATGATATGTAGCCGCTTGATTTGAGGCCGGTTTTCTGCGCCAGGTACCGGTACGAGAAACAGGGCTTCTCTTTTCTGATTTCCCGGCAGTAATCTTTCAGATAGTGCCGGTAGTCTGTATAGGTAAAGATGTCCACCATAGGGTCGGGTACCTCCGGTTCGGTTACTGACAATATATTCCACCTGCAGGCTCCGTGTCACGGAAAATTGTAAAAAAACGATCACTTAAAGTGATCGGTAATCAGGAAAATATAAATGTAAGATATTGAAATAAAATAAGAAAAAAAACAGATCGGTTTAAAAAAAATTAAATGTAAGTGATCACTATCATAATAAGATCCGGAACTTTCGACAGGTACTTAGGGGAATGACGGTTCACTGCTGGGGATACCGGTTTTCAGTTTTCAGGTATGAGTTTACACTTTTCAGTTTACGGTTACGGTTATGGATGCTATTGAACGCTGAAAGCGCGCAACCACACAGTTCACCATTTCGCATACTAGGGAGTGGGGTGCCGACCCCACACCCGGGCAGAGGTTCCTTTGCGCGTGAACCTCTGCACTCCGCGCGCTTTAACAAGCGCCGGGCGAGCCGCAGTCGCCCCTTGGTGGCGGGAGAGTTCTTTTGAGACGGGTAGCGTTGTTGCGTGAACCATCGGCTGGCGGCTTGACAGTTTGTCTGGCGTGCGGCGCCAATCCGGCGAAAGGCAATAGCACTGTAACCGTGTCACTGCAGTTCCCACAGATTAACGGGGATAGAATCCATTAAATGATTTCATACCGGTGATTCGATGGAACGGACGTGACGAGCGGTAGGGGCGGAGAAATATAATGCTCTTCGGCAGTAGTCTGTGATGTTTCATAATAATCTGCAACATCGCCATAATAAAACTTCACACCAGCAAAACGGGGAACGGCGCGTCCATAACGGAGCGCGGCGCCTCTATAATAGAATATGCTTTCCACAAAACAGGGGCCAGCATACATGAAATGGAAGTTGCAACCGGAAAAACGGAACTGACCTCAGGTGAATGGAAGATGACACCGGCAGAACGGGAAGTTGCATCAGTGTAACGGGAAACGGAGTCGCAAAAATGCGACTGTTGGACTGAGGTGTGGTGGCGATTCCAGCCGAATTTGGCCGATTTATCCTTGGTATGGTTCTTGATTTACCTGACAGTGTACGTATGTCGTTAACAACTGAACCATACACAAAACAGCAGGGAGGTTATAAAGCAACGCAGAGAAATCAATCAGGTCACCATGATGCGGTCGGTGGTAACGGTACTGCACGGACATCAGGAAACGGTCAGCTCGAACGGCCCAATCAATGAAACGGCTCAGCGGTTTGAGCAGGCGGTCGGAACCATCGAGGAACGCGATCGTGAATATACGGAAATTGCCACCGGTATCACGGTAGCCAAAAAGAACGCCGAGGCGGCGATGGTCGAATAGATGCTGAATATCGGCCGGGCGCTCAATCTGCTCGCGGTGAAAACCGGTGACGAACCGCTCAAGGCGGAAACGCATCTGAGCAGAACCGGGCTTTGTCAGCAACGCGAAAGTTCGACAATCCAGCGGTGTATCCGGATATGCGAAATCGCCCGTGAATATACCGAAGCGCTGGCAACGAATGACGTGACAGCCGAGGTCATTGAAGAACTCGGTTCGGTGATCGAAGAGGTGAAAACCGCAGTGGCCGAGCAGGTGAAAAGCACGGCGGAAAAAAGACTGCACGTTTGCGGTTGACCGAAGTGATGGATACCGCCCGGGGCATTCTGAAAACGGAACTTGATACGCTTATCGAGCTGGTGAAAGACAAGGACCGCGAACTGTACGATCAGTACCGCGCGGTACGCGGTATCAAGGATCTCGGCGGTTCGCACCGCAGAAGTGCGGACAGTGCCGAGACCGCAAGTAAGGAGGTTGATATCGCGGCATAAAACTTTTTTTACTCCTTCTTGAAGGTGGAGTCATTTGTTGAAAGGGGCGGTTCCACCGGAAGGGATCGCTCCTTTTTTTATTTATTACATCCATTCAAGCTTTACAATTATGCCCTGTTTACCACATAGCTTGAATTACCGGCAGGAGGACTGTTATTATTGAACAAATATTCAGCGTTTGATGTTACCGGTATTCAGCTTAAAGACTTGAAACCAAAAACCATGTTCACAAAAATCGTCAGCTTCAAACCGAATATGATTATTTCTATCCTTAAAACGGAATAGAATTGCACAAGGCTGAGGGGGATATTTAGATTATAAAAGAAGTCCGTTTTGCTGTACCATGAATAAAGTTACCGGTTCCTGATAACAACCCGATTTTGGAGTTATAAGGGAACTATGTTCACTGATATCCAGGTTTTGGGGGATATAGAGTAACTATGACAAGGTGAATATAAGGTGAATGTTCACTTTAGAAAAGAGAGGTAATACAGCCTTCCAGAAGAAATTTATA
>JAFGHA010000047.1 GCA_016930275.1 Chitinispirillaceae bacterium | reverse complement strand
GATTGCCGCGGAGTATCATGCGGGAACCGTCACCTTCACGCAGCAGGATGAAGACATTCACATGGCGGTTGAACGGCTGCTGGTCGAGAAGGTGGGGGAGATCGGTCAACGGCTTCACACCGGACGGTCGCGCAACGATCAGGTAACCACCGATTTCAAACTTTACGTAAAGAAAATGATGAACGGGTTGCAGAAGGAGATTGCCGCTCTGCAGCAGGTGCTCTTCGACCGGGCGGAACAGGATTCCGGGATCATCATGCCGGGATATACCCATCTGCAGCAGGCGCAGCCGGTACTTATGGCCCACTACTGGCTGTCGCTGTTTTTTCTGCTGGAACGGGAGAAGAGCAGGTTTTCTCATGCCGCTGCCACCGCCGACGGCATGCCGCTCGGCAGCGGGGCGATTGCCGGCAGCGGCTTCGCGGTCGACCGCGCGTACCTCGCCGGAGAACTCGGATTCTCGTCGGTCAGCGACAACAGCATCGACGGCGTGGCTGCGCGCGATTACGTGCTCGAGGCACTCGCCGCCTGCGCGTCACTCGGTATCAGTCTGAGCCGGTACGCGGAAGATCTCATCATCTACTCGTCGCACGAGTTCGGGTTTATCGAACTCGACGACGCCTGGTCAACCGGATCGAGCATGATGCCGCAGAAGAAAAATCCCGACTCGCTGGAACTGATCCGGGGAAAATGCGGACGGTTCATCGGCAACTACACCCGCTTCGCGACCACGCTCAAGGGAGTGGGTCTTACCTACTATAAGGATCTTCAGGAAGACAAGGAACCGCTCTTTGACGCGGTTATACAAATGGAGATGGTGCTGCAGGTGTTCACGCAGGTGATCGCCACGCTTTCAGTACGGAAAAACAGAATCGAAACGGATCTCCATCCGTTTCTGCTCGCCACCGATCTCGCCGATTATCTCGTCCGGAAAGGGATGCCTTTCCGACAGGCACACCAGGTGATCGGGAAAATTGTCGGTCATTGCGTTGAAAAGGAGGTCGCCCTCACGTCACTCGGTGTCGAAACACTTCGCGGGTTCTCCGAGCTGTTCGACGAATCGGTCACATCGCTTTTCTCATGGGAAGGGGCGATCGACGGCCGGAGCGTACAGGGAGGCACCGGCAGATCGAGTGTCGCGGCACAGATCGAGAAGGCGAAGATGCTGCTGCGGAGTTAAATCGTTATCCCGCCCCAACTAGCAACTGTCTCATTTTTATTTACATTGAAATGAGTTGCACAATCTCGGAGTCGGAATCGGCCTCGGAATCGTCGTTGATCCCGGCTTTTTGGATACTGCTTCCGACCCCCACGCCGATGTCACAAAATTCATGGCAGACAATCATAAAAAGCTCAATAGTTATGGCGTTTAATAAACACCTTTTTGTGGAACAGGTTGTCCATGTAAGGTAGATGCGTTTCCCGAAACGCATCCACCTCATGCTCTGCAGGGCGCTTGGTCGCCCTACTCCTCCGTTCGAAACAGGCAGAGTACACTGTCGGCGACCTCCTGTTCGTTCCAGTTACATGCCGAACAGGTTATCCGAATGCCGTCGGCGAGCTGGGCGGAATCGGGGTCCGCAGTGTCCATGTAGAGCATACAGGAGATCGAGTCCGGCGTGCCTGTGGTATCGGTCGTATCCGGCGGCACCGGATCTATATAGAAAACTGTCGGCAACAGTGTAGCCCGGCCAGTCGGTTACATTACAGGAGAAAAACAGCAGTTCTCGGATCACCGGTATATACCAGGTGGAATAGTACAGGAAGCGCTCTTTGCTTACCGTTACCGCACCGGTCGAACGGTGTTCGATCAGCATGGTGAGAAAACGGTTTTGTTCCTCAAGATTTTTCGTCGGGTTGCAGTGAACGAGCGTACGGAAGAATTCGGCTTCGGCGGTGGAGAGTTTCAGTACGGAAACCAGCCGGGGAATATAGGTATCGGTAAGGTTGATGCGCCCGCTGATGACATCGGAAAACCAACCGGCCGAGGTTGCATGCACCCTGGATCTCCCCGGACACGGGTTGTCGAGCGGCGAACGCGGGGCATCAACGATTACTCGGAATATTCCAGGGTTTTTAAAAGGTTTTTCGGCATATGTTCTCCGCACCTACCGCAGCCGTTCGTTTTCATAGGTCACAGTACGGGTTGTGCGGTGGGGCTTGAGTACCTGCATGAAACGGGAGAGCGGCCTTTTGCGGCGGTTCTGCTTCTTGCACCGCTGGTGTGTGGTGACCTCTACCATATACCACACTACCAGACGAGTAGAGCAGAAGCAGAAGAGGCTATTTCAGCTGTGACGCATATTCCATGGTCGTTGTGATTTCATGGTTGCTTCCCTTTATAGTGAGAGTGATGACCGTGCGGGGCGTTTTCCAGAGGGTGCGGCAGGTGAGAAAACCGAGGCTGACCGCGAATCCCCATTTTCCCCGTTGACTGCGGTACATGTCGTTTTTCCATTCGTATTTGTCGGATAAACTGCTTCCGAATATCGGTTCCAGATGTTTCTTGAGATTCTCGTAGTCCTGATAAAAGAGTTCCGGGTCGATATGTTCCTGCCGGATGTGCAGAACCGCATCCGTCAACCTGTTGCCCGAAAAATTATAGAGTACCACGCACCGGTACCCGAAGAGTGTCATTTCGTAACGGAGGGCTTCCGGTTCATTTTTAACCAGTTTCGCGTCTTCGGCGGCGAGTACCTCCTTTTTATCCATACCCCACCTGACCGAACGGAAATCGAATTCAGCGCTGTTTTTGATCACCTCGAAGAGGGAACCTTCCGTGGTGTTGTTTTCTCCGTTCTCCACAACAGAATTTTTTTCTTGATGAGCAACATATTGCCAGGTGCCGTCATCTTTCAGAAGCACGGTTCTGCCGTCCGCAGTTGTCGCGGTTTGGTCGGCAGCGCAGAGCAGGGTGCCGGTTGTCACAACGAACAGGAAGAATATACATCTCATGAAACGATTCCCCTGAAACCCATTGGCGGAATTCCAAAACGAACTAACCGTGATTATATGGTTTTCCGCCAGTAAAATCAATCACCTGTATAAACATGCAGGTGACGGGGCTCCCGGGAATACCGGACGGGGGCTACCGGGAAGTGTCGGCAGGGGCGGTTACCGATGCATTACCTTTTTTTGCGGGGGTGGAATCACCCGTCGGGGGCGATGCTGCAGCGGTTCCGGTGGAATCCGGTGCCGCAGGCCCGGGGGCGGATGTTTCCGGTTTGTCAGGAGTTATACCGGGGGGGATTTCGTCGGGGCAGCCGTCGGTATCCTTGTAACCGTTGACGGTTTCCGGGTTTTCTTTACAGACATCGATGATGTCGGGAACACCGTCCTTGTCGTTGTCAGTATCGTTGCATCCGTCATCGTCTCTGAATCCGTCGTAGTCTTCGGCGTCGTTGGGGCAGGCATCCTGCGTATCGTAGATACCGTCTTTATCATTGTCAAAATCGGGACATCCGTCGGTATCCTCAAATTCATCCAGATCCTCGGGGATACCGGGGCATTTGTCGTTGTCACCGGTAATACCGTCTTCATCGGGATCATTGAGTTTCTGTGACAGCACTTCACCACCGATAAGTCCGATGGTCGAACCGTCTTTTCCCCTTCCTTTAAGAATGATACTGGAAGTGGAAAAGAAATCGTACCGTCCGGAAACCACCGGGTAACCGGGATCATCAGTAATATTTGTGGGATCTTTTCTCAGGTAGACGTTCACCGGTTCGCGGTTGTTGAAAAACACGTTATACACGATTCGTGAACGGCGGGATTCCTCCACCCCCCATACACCGTACTGTTTGTTTTCAAGGATCACGTTGTTCTGGATAAGCACTTCACTTAGTCCCTGCAGTAAAATGCCGCAGTAACCGTTTTCAGCGATAATGTTGTGTATGATGGCGGTTTTAATGCTTCGGGTCGTCTGGCAGAAGATACCGGTTCCGCGGTTGCGGTAAATGACACTGTTGTAGATATCGGGCAGGGTGACCAGACAGTGAATCCCGGTTTCGCGGTTGTCGGTCACGTATACCTGTTCAATTATCGCATCGACATTTTCACAGAGTATGCCTTTTCTGCCTCGGGTAACGGTGAGGTTTTTAATCAGTGATTTGTTCGCCGCCGTTATTACCGGTTTACGCCGGGTTCCCTGCAGAACCGTTTCAAGCATCGATTCACCGATAAGACAGATGCCGTCCCTGAGAACGACTGACTCCTTTCGACGCCCGATCCGCACCAGAACCGTGTCGCCTTCTTCAGAATCATCGATTGCCGCCTGAACGGTGTGGTAGTTGTCAGGAACGATACGGGTTGCGGCATCACCGCAAACGGTTAACAAAAGCAATAGAAGAAAGCTGATGAACACGTGGTGCATAGGAACTCCTGGATGGAAAAAATTCCCGAAAGCGGATCTATACTATAAATTATGTCATTTCATGAACAGAGGCAACTCCGTGATGAAGCGGATCGCAAATGGGCGGCATGATCCGGGGGCCGGAGATCCGGGACGCGGGGTCGGTCCGTTCCCTTGTTTGAAATGAAAGTAGTTGCACACCTTCCCGAAAAGTAGTATCTTTAGGTCATGTACAGATTCTCTGGAACAGCTTCGGTATCCACTATCCTCGTTCGAGTGCTAGGTGTAGTCGTCGGTGTCATTATTTTATCAGGGGAGGAAACGGGGACCTGAAGCGCAGTTGATAGGAATTACAATAAGGCCCGTTTCCTCCGAAAGGAAGCGGGCCTTATCTTTTTTAGCCCGTACCTTGCGGAAACGGGAAAAACGTCGTATTTTTTACAGCTATTTATGACAAGGAAAACTCTTTGTCAATGGGGTGGAGGTTCGTTTGAGAAAAACCGGTGCACAGATCCTTATTGATGCGCTCATTCAGGAAGGGGTGAAGGTCGTTTTCGGGTACCCCGGCGGTGTGGTCATTCCGATATTTGATGTTCTTTACGATACAAAAGAGCTTTCATTCATTCTGACACGGCACGAACAGGCGGCCGCTCATGCGGCTGACGGGTATGCACGTGCCACCGGTGAGGTCGGTGTCTGTCTGGCGACCTCGGGGCCCGGTGCGACCAATCTGGTGACGGGTATCGCCACCGCGTACCTCGATTCGATTCCGATGGTGGCCATCTCCGGACAGGTGGCGTCGCCGCTTCTCGGTACCGATGCGTTTCAGGAAGCGGATATCGTGGGAATCACCCGACCAATCACCAAGCATAATTTTCTGGTGAAGACGATCGATGAGCTTCCGGGGTTGCTCAAGCAGGCGTTTCATATCGCCCGGACGGGAAGACCCGGTCCGGTTCTCATCGATATTCCGGTGGATGTTTCCCGTGCCGTCATGGAAAATTATTCGTATCCGGAAACCGTGTCGATCCGCAGCTACAAACCGAATGTCGTCGGACACATGCGTCAGATCAAACGTGCCGCGGAGGCGATCAACGGCGCGAAAAAACCGCTGTTGTTCACGGGCGGCGGAATTATTCACAGTGCGGCGCACAGGGAACTTCTTGAACTTGCCGAAAAGACGAATATTCCCGTTACCACGACGCTTATGGGGCTTGGCGGTTTCCCGGGTACCCATCCGCTCTTTATCGGTATGCCGGGAATGCACGGTTCAAAAACCGCCAACTATGCGCTGCAGGAATGCGACCTGCTGATTTCCGTCGGGGCACGCTTCGATGACCGTGTTACCGGGTACGTGGCGAAGTTCGCCCCGAATGCATCGATCATTCATATGGATATCGATCCTGCGGCGATCTCGAAAATCATCAAGGTTGACATACCGGTGGTCGGGGATGCGAAAAATATCCTGACCTCGCTGGTGCCCCTGGTGAACGGGCGGCAGACCGACGGGTGGAATGAACAGATCAACGACTGGCGTGGTGATAGTCTTTTTTCATACCCCGAGTCGACCAGCGACATCAAACCGCAGTCGGTTATTACCGCGCTCTACCGGATTACCGGCGGTGATGCGGTGATCGCCACCGAAGTGGGGCAGCACCAGATGTGGACCGCCCAGTACTATCTGTTTTCGCAGCCGCGCCGGCTTCTGACCTCCGGCGGTCTCGGGACAATGGGATTCGGTATGCCGGCGGCGATGGGTGCCGCGATGACGGGTACCGATAAACCGGTGATCGATATAGCAGGTGACGGGTCCATACAGATGAATATTCAGGAACTTGCGACACTGTCCCTCAACCGGATTCCGGTGAAAATCGTTATTCTCAACAATGAGTATCTGGGAATGGTACGGCAGTGGCAGGAGCTTTTTTATAATAAACGGTACAGTTCGACCTGCCTGCGTGGCGGATCGCTCTGTGAGGAGTGTGCGGGGCCCGGGGAGTGCAGAAAAGCGTATGTGCCCGATTTCGTTGCGCTGGCAGAAAGTTATGCGATTCCCGCGTTTCGTGCCACCCGACCCGAAGAGGTGGAGGAAACGCTCCGGAAGGGCCTTGCCGTCGACGGACCGGCGCTGATGGAATTTATTGTTACCAAGGAAGAAAACGTCTTTCCGATGGTGCCCGCCGGAAAACCGATTGACGAGATACTGGAGGGATAATGAGTACGCATACCATATCGGTACTGGTGGAGAACCACAGCGGTGCGCTTTCCAGCATTGCCGGACTGTTTTCGAGCAGGGGATACAATATCACGAGCCTGACGGTCGCCGAAACCGATGACTCTTCCGTTTCACGGATGACGATCGTTGTCAGCGGCGAAGAGGAAATCCTGGAACAGATCGTCAAGCAGCTCAACCGGTTGATCGACGTTATCAAAGTGATCGATCTGCCGGGCGAGGAGACGATTGAACGGGAAATGGTCATGGTGATCATCGACGCCTCGAAATCAAACCGGCACGAGATTATTGAACTCGCGAACATTTTCGGCGCGAAGATCGCGGCGGTGGCTCATTCGTCAATAACTACCGAGATGATGGGAACCCGTCGCAATATCGACGATTTTCTCGCACTGGTGAAACCGTACGGGATCAAAGAGATCGTCAGGTCGGGAGCGATAGCGATCGCACAGACACGAAAGTAACTGACGCATGACGACACACCCGCAAGGGAGGTGACCGTCATGGCGCACAGATGTTTTTAACTTATATGGAAGGAGTTGCCGTTATGGCCACTATCGATTTTGGCGGTGTTAAGGAAGATATCATTACCCGCAGGGAGTTTACTCTTGCGAAAGCGAGAAAAACACTTAAAAATGAAGTTATCGCTGTAATCGGTTATGGCGTGCAGGGACCTGCCCAGTCTCTCAATCTCAAGGATAACGGATTCAACGTAATTATCGGTCAGTCAAAAAAGTTCAAAAAAGACTGGAACCGTGCGGTGAAGGACGGATGGGTTCCCGGTAAAACACTGTTCGATATCGAAGAAGCATGCGAAAAGGGGACGATCATTCAGCTGCTGGTTTCCGACGCGGCTCAGCGCATGATCTGGCCCACGGTGAAAAAATATCTGACTCCGGGTAAAACGCTCTATTTTTCACACGGTTTTTCGATTGTTTACAAGGAACAGACAAAGGTCATTCCGTCGAAGGACATCGATGTCATCATGGTCGCTCCCAAGGGAAGCGGTACCTCGGTACGCCGGAATTTTCTTTCGGGCGCCGGCATCAATTCCAGTTTCGCCGTGTTTCAGGATGCGACCGGCAGCGCCTGGGAGCGCTGTGTCGCACTGGGTATCGGTGTCGGTTCGGGATACCTTTTCCCGACGACGTTTGAAAAAGAGGTGTGCAGCGATCTCACCGGTGAGCGCGGGGTACTGATGGGTGCGCTGGCCGGAATTATGGAAGCACAGTACGATGTGCTGCGAAAAAACGGTCATTCACCGA
The DNA here is from genome assembly GCA_016930275.1 of Chitinispirillaceae bacterium. GTDB lineage: Bacteria > Fibrobacterota > Chitinivibrionia > Chitinivibrionales > Chitinispirillaceae > JAFGNB01. The sequence goes on along the minus strand of JAFGHA010000047.1, from coordinate 12,808 downwards.
GTGAAGCTTTCAACGAAACGGTCGAGGAACTCACGCAGAGCCTTATCCGGCTGGTTGACGAGAACGGTATGGACTGGATGTATGCGAACTGCAGTTTCACCGCGCAGCGCGGAGCGCTCGACTGGAAACCGAAATTCAAAAAGGCGGTATTACCGGTGTTTGCCGATCTGTACAAGTCGGTAAAGAACGGCAAGGAGACGAAACGGGTGCTTGCGACCGGCAAAAAAGAGAATTACAAACAGTTGCTCGATGCGGAACTCGCCGTGATGGGTAACTCTGAGATGTGGCAGGCCGGTAAAGCGGTGAGAAGTCTTCGCCCGAAAGAAAAAGCGAAGGAAATCACCAAGGCAACCAAAGGAATTGCCGGAAGAAAATCGAATTAAAAAGACGTGCGTTTCCCGTCAGGCCGGAAGGTCTGACGGGAGGCTGCAGTCAAACCGCATAGAAGTGTCCGGAATAATCCGGGACACGCATGCAAGAACGGATGGTCTACAATGAAAAACCGCGTGATAATATTCGATACGACATTGCGTGACGGTGAGCAGGCCCTTATGGCCAGTCTGACGGTGGAACAGAAACTGCGGATCGCACGGCAGCTGGCACGCCTGAATGTCGATGTTATCGAAGCGGGTTTTCCCCTGTCCTCGCCCGGTGATTTCGAATCGGTGACCACGATCGCCCGGGAGGTGAAAGGCCCGGTAATCTGCGGTCTCGCCCGTCTGATCGAAAAGGATATTGTCACCTGCGGCAAGGCGGTAAAACCGGCGGAGCGTGCGAGGATACATACATTCATCGGCACATCGGCCATTCATACCGAAAAGAAACTCCGTATGAGTGAGAATGACATTCTTGACCGTGTCACCCGCAGTGTGAAACTCGCACGCCGCTTGTGCGGTGATGTCGAGTTTTCGGCCGAAGATGCCGGGCGAACCGGCCCCGACTTTCTCTGCAGGGTGGTCGAGACCGCCATTGCGGCGGGGGCCACAACGGTCAATATTCCCGATACGGTAGGATATACCACTCCTGAGCACTTCGCGAAGATATTCGACGATCTTTTCAATCGTGTCCCGAATATCGACAAGGCGGTGATTTCGGTGCATTGTCACAACGATCTCGGCATGGCGACCGCGAATTCACTTACCGCCGTTTCCCACGGGGCACGGCAGGTGGAGTGTGCGGTCAACGGCCTGGGTGAGCGTGCGGGAAATGCCGCGCTCGAAGAGGTGGTCATGGCGATAAAGGTGCGGAAGGATCTCTTCAGGATCGCGACCGGAATCAATACCAAGGAGATCATGCGGACCAGCAAACTGGTGCGTGATATCTGCGCGATGCCGGTACAGGCCAACAAGGCGGTTGTCGGTGCGAACGCGTTCGCTCATTCCTCCGGTATCCATCAGGACGGAATGCTCAAGGCGAAAAACACCTACGAGATCATGACACCGCAGTCGATCGGTCTCAAGGAGACGCGGATGAATCTCACCAGCCGCTCGGGAAGTCATATGGTGAAAACCCGACTGCTCGATCTCGGATACCGGGAAGAGGAATTCGATCTCGACGAACTGTATGCCCGTTTCAAAGCACTTGCCGACAAGAAAGGCACCGTGTACGACGACGATCTCATTACGCTCGTCGAGGCGAAAAGCCATGAGGATCTCGGTGACCGGTTCGTTCTCGAGTATCTCAACGTGTCGAGCGGCACCGGAACGGTTCCCACGGCGACCGCGCGGATTCTGGTCGACGGAAAGGTGCACCAGGAAGCGGCATGCGGTGACGGCGCGGTGGATGCGGCGACCAACGCGATCGACCGGATCACCGGCTATAAACTGACGATCGAGAACTATCGTCTCGATTCGATCACCGGCGGAAGGGAAGCGCAGGGGCGCGTGCTCATTGTCGGCCGGTGTGACGAAGGAGTTTTCACCGGCACCGGCACCAGCACCGATATCGTCGAGGCGTCGGCATTCGCCTATATGGATATTGTCAATAAGATCGCCCGTATGAAGCGGTTCAGGCGTAAACTGCCGCGGCAGAAGGGCGACTAAACAGCAGCTCACATTTCAAAAGAAGGATGTATATAGTATGAAGTCATTCAATATCGCTCTGATGGGCGGTGACGGTACCGGTCCCGAAGTACTCAGGGAAGGTGTCAAGGTGCTCGACGCGGTTGCCGCGAAATACGACCTGAAATTCAATTATACCGACTATGATTTCGGTGGCGAGCGGTACATGCGTACCGGCGAGACGCTACCCGACAGCGCCATCGGTGAACTGAAGAAAAACGACGCGATCTTCCTCGGTGCTATCGGTCATCCCGATGTCAAGCCCGGTATTCTGGAACTGGGTATTCTGCTGAAACTGCGGTTCGCGCTCGATCAGTACATCAACCTGCGGCCGGTGAAACTCTACCCGAACGTGCCGACACCGCTCAAGGACAAGGGTCCCGAGCATATTGATTTCGTGATCGTCCGCGAGAACACCGGCGGTATCTACACCGGGATGGGCGGTGCGAGCATGGTGGGAACCGGGAATGAGATCGCGACACAGCTCATGGTGTACAGCCGGCCGGTCGTTGAACGCTGCGTGCGGTACGCCTACGATTATACCCGCAAACGCAACGGTAAAAAACTCCTGACCCTGGTGCACAAATGCAATGTGCTCACCCATGTGGGTGATCTCTGGGTGCGGACGCACAAGGAGGTGGGTGACGCGGATTATGCCGATATCAGCCAGGATTACAATCATGTTGACGCATGCACCATGTGGATGGTCAAGAGCCCGGAATTCTACGATGTCATCGTCACCTCCAATCTGTTCGGCGATATCATCACCGATCTCGGCGCGATGATTCAGGGCGGTATGGGAATAGCGGCCGGCGGCAACATCAATCCCGAGGGAGTTTCGATGTTCGAGCCGATCGGCGGCAGCGCACCGAAGTACACCGGTAAAAACGTGATCAATCCGCTCGCCTCGATCTGCGCGGGTGGTATGATGCTCGATACGCTCGGTGAATCTGCGGCGGCGAAAGCGGTTGATACCGCGGTGCACGACGCGCTCGCCTCGGGAAAAATAAAGAGTCTTTCGGCCGGTCATATGGGGATGGGTACCACCGAAGTGGGAGACCTGATCGCCTCAATGATCAAATAGCAGTTACTGTACCCCGGCAGGATAATCCGGGGTGCATTCCATTACCAACGCTGTCTGCGCTTTACCATCGCAGAAGTGCCGGATCGGGAAAAAAGTATGAAAAAAAGTGCGACAGTCGCGATATACGATACGACCCTGCGTGACGGGAATCAGGCGCTGGGGGTGAGTCTGTCGCTTCGTGATAAACTGCGTATCACCGAAAAACTCGATGAACTGGGCATGCATTATATCGAGGGCGGATGGCCGAACCCGACCAGTACCGTTGACATCGACTATTATCGGGAGGTGAAATCCCTGAGGCTGCATGCCCGGGTCGCGGCATTCGGCAGTACCCGGCGGCCCGGAGTGAAAGCCGACAAGGATCTGTTTCTGCCGCAGTTGTGCCGGGCGGGAGTACCGGTCGCGACGATTTTCGGCAAAAGCTGGACTCTGCATGTCGAAAAGGTGATACAGACCTCACTCGAAGAAAACTGCGCCATGATCGCCGATTCGGTCGCTTATCTCAAGCGGCGTCTCGATGAGGTAATCTACGATGCCGAGCATTTTTTCGACGGGTACAAGGCGGATCCCGAATATGCGCTCAGAACACTCGAAGCCGCCGCCGAAGGCGGTGCCGATTGTATAGTCCTGTGCGATACGAACGGCGGTATGCTGCCCGATGAGTTTCTGACCATATTCAACGAGGTGAAGGAACGTATCGGCGTACCCCTGGGGGTACATATGCATAACGATACCGGTTGCGCCGAGGCGAATTCATGCCTGGGCGCGATTGCCGGAGCCGTGCAGGTTCAGGGGACCATCAACGGGCTCGGAGAGCGGTGCGGCAACGCGAATCTCTGCACCATCATTCCCAATCTGCAACTGAAACGGGGATTCAGAATACTCAGCGATCATCAGCTTTCGCTCCTGACTTCCGCTTCGGTTTTCATCACCGAGCTGGCGAACGTGACACCGAATTACCGGTTACCCTATGTGGGCGAAGCGGCATTTTCGCACAAGGCGGGCGCTCATGCCGACGGTGTACGAAAAGTACGGCAGTCATTTGAACACATCGCTCCGGAAACGGTCGGCAACAGCCGCAGTTTCATTGTTTCCGATCAGGCGGGTGCGAGCACGATACTCGAAAAGCTCTCGGATATTCAGCCGGATCTTGATAAAAAAGATCCGTTGGTGAAAAAACTGCTGCATACCATCAAGAACCTTGAAGGTGAAGGATATCAGTTTGAGGCGGCCGACGGATCTTTCGAGATCATCGCCCGGGAGGTACTCGGGCAGTTCAGGGAACCGTTTTCCGTCAAAGGATTCCGTGTCATCGAGGAAAAACGGGAAAACGGATGCGTCTTTTCAGAGGCGACGATAAAAATCCAGGAGGACGAGCTGTTCGAGCACACGGCTGCGGAGGGTGACGGTCCGGTCAACGCTCTTGACAATGCGTTGCGTAAAGCGCTGGTCAAACTCTATCCGAGCCTCGGAAGCGTCAAACTGGATGATTTCAAAGTCCGTGTGCTCGACGGCAGAGACGGTACGGAATCAAAAGTGCGGGTACTGATTGAATCATCCGACGGTGAGAGCCGCTGGGGGACGATCGGGGTATCGACCAATATTATCGAAGCGTCGTGGAAGGCACTGATTGACAGTATGAAATACAAACTCATGAAAGAAACGCTCACGGGCAGCAGTAAAAAGCGGAAGAGAAAACGACCAAGTCCGCGCAGTGTTTGAAATCCCAACCGACAGGAACCATGTTATGGCACCTACAATCAATTGGAAAGAACTCGGTTTCACCTACATGCAGACCGACTGTTTCGTTACCGCGGAGTTTCGAAACGGGACATGGGGCGCTCCGCAGGTACAGACCGATGTCATGGTTCCGTTGCATATCGCGGCCTCATGCCTGCACTACGGACAGGCGGCGTTCGAAGGGCTGAAAGCGTTTTCGCGCCGCGACGGCTCGGTTGCACTGTTCCGTCCGCTCGAAAACCAGGCGCGTATAGCGGCGACGGCGCGTCGGCTCGTGATGGAACCGCCGACGGATGCGATCTTCATGGAGTCCATCCGTCTGCTCATCGAACGGAACCGTTCATGGGTACCGCCGTACGGCACCGGTGCGAGTCTGTATGTGCGTCCGCTGCTGATCGGTCTGACTCCCCGGGTGGGAGTGAAACCCGCCGACGATTATCTTCTGGCCGTGCTCTGCATGCCGGTGGGGCCCTATTACAAAGACGGTTTTTTCCCGGTTCGCGCGTTTATTCAGGAACAATACGATCGCGCCGCGCCGCACGGTGTTGGAAATGTCAAGGCGTCGGGAAATTATGCCGCCGGAATGCTCGGCGATATCGACGGCAAGAATAAAGGGTATCCGATCTGTCTCTACCTCGATTCGGCGACGCATTCGTATATCGATGAATTCGGCACGTCGAATTTCCTCGGTATCACCGCCGACGATACCTACGTGACCCCCGATTCCTCATCGGTGCTTCCGTCAATCACCAACGACAGTCTGCAGCAGATCGCCGGTGATTTCGGCATGAAAGTCGAGCGCCGGCGGATTCAGGTCGGTGAATTGTCGGAATTGAAGGAAGTCGGCGCCTGCGGTACCGCCGCGGTGATCACCCCGGTGTATTCGGTTACCCGTGGCGACACCGTGTATACCTTCGGGAGCGAGAAGGAGGCCGGGGCTACCCTGACCAGACTCTTCAAGGAGATACAGGGTATCCAGTACGGAGAAATCGAAGACCGTCACGGCTGGATGGTTACCGTCTGACCGGTACCTGCAATCCGTATGGTATACAGTACTTCGTACTAGTGAAATCGCATCGCAGTCAATAACCGGTGCGCATAGGTAGCAATCGTTGCCTAGTAGTCGCCTGCGGTTGTTGTATTTTCGTCATCGGTATCGAAATCCTTTTTTTCAGGTAGAATCCGATACCGACAGCGACCCCCATGATTTTGAACGGGATGGTGCTGATAACTGAGACCGATAATGTATTCGCACAATGCAAACAGTATTGAGGACTAAATGAGCACATTGCAACAGGAAGCGCTTGTCTACCACGAGACAGGACGGCCCGGTAAGATCGAGGTAATATCAACAAAGTCGTGTCGTACCCAGAAGGACCTCTCGCTCGCCTACACACCCGGCGTTGCCGAACCATGTCGTCATATCCAGAAAAATCCGGATGAAGCTTTTCGATACACCGCGCGGGGAAATCTGGTGGCGGTTATTTCCAACGGCACCGCGGTACTTGGATTGGGAGACATCGGACCGCTCGCGGGAAAACCGGTAATGGAGGGGAAGGGTATTCTTTTCAAACGGTTTGCGGATATCGATGTGTTCGATCTTGAAATTGACTGCAAGGATCCCGGAAAACTGGTCGAAATTGTGGCGAGTATGGAACCGACGTTCGGCGGCATCAACCTTGAAGATATCAAGGCACCCGAGTGCTTTTACATAGAAGAAGAACTGAAGAAACGGATGGGGATTCCCGTATTTCACGACGATCAGCATGGAACCGCGATTATTTCGGGCGCCGCGCTGCTCAATGCGGTGGAACTGCAGGGAAAAGACATTGCCGAAGTAAAGGTGGTGTTCTCGGGTGCGGGCGCCGCGGCGGTCTCCTGCGCGCTGCACTATATCAATCTGGGTATCCGAAAGGAAAACCTGCTGCTGGTCGACAGCAAAGGGGTGGTATACAAAGGACGTACCGAAGGAATGAGCACCTACAAGGAAATGCTTGCCGTCGAAACGAACCGTCGCACGCTTGCCGAAGCGATGGAGGGGGCGGACCTGTTCGCGGGATTGAGTGTCGGCGGCTTGGTTTCCGATGCAATGGTCAAGAGCATGGCCGATAAACCGATCGTGTTCGCCATGGCGAATCCCGATCCCGAAATCGGGTACCATGAGGCGAAGGCGGTACGCGGTGATATCGTTATGGCGACCGGACGGAGCGACTATCCCAATCAGGTCAATAATGTGCTCGGATTTCCTTTTATTTTCAGGGGTGCACTTGATGTCCGGGCATCCGCGATCAACGAGGAGATGAAGAAGGCGGCCACTCACGCTCTGGCCGATCTGGCCAAAAAAGGTGACGTGCCGGAAGCGATTCTGAAAGCGTACAATATCGAATCACTCGAATTCGGTCCTGAATATGTGATTCCGAAACCGCTTGACCCGCGGGTACTGGTTGAAGAAAGTGTGGCGGTAGCGCGTGCGGCCATGGATTCGGGCGTCGCGCGGAAACCGGTCGATATCGATGCGTACCGGAACCATCTTGTAACTCTGGCTGAACGGCTGGGTGCCTGACCGGCATGCGGATAGTGGAATTCAGCATGATCGTCGAGGCGGTTCGACAGCTCTGCATGAAAGCGGCCTGCGATCTTCCGGCCGATGTCCTTGAAGGACTTCAACGGGCTCGAGATACCGAACAATCTCCCCAGGGAACCGCGATACTCGAACAGCTTATCACAAACGCCTCGATAGCTTCAGCACGACGGATGCCCATCTGTCAGGATACCGGCAGCGCCGTCTTTTTCGTCGCCGTCGGTAGTGAATGCGGCATCGACCGGGGAACGTTCACCGAGGCGATCAATGAAGGCTGTGCGTGTGGGTACCGCGAGGGGTATCTCCGGGCATCGATCGTGAACGATCCGCTGTTTGAACGGGTGAATACCCGTGACAATATACCGGCACTTATTCACTACGATTTCGTTGCAGGTGATTCGTTGTCGATCACGATCCTTCCCAAAGGAGGCGGCTGCGAAAACATGAGCGCGCTCGCCATGCTCAAACCTGCCGACGGCAGAGAGGGTATCATTGATTTCGTGGTGAAGACGGTTGATGCCGCCGGAGGAAATGCGTGTCCGCCGGTGATCGTGGGGGTGGGTATCGGCGGTAATGCCGACAAGGCTTCATCATGCGCGAAAAAAGCGTTGCTGCGTAAAATAGGTTCACGACATCCCGATCCGCGCTATGCAGATCTCGAAACGGAGTTGCTGACACGGGTAAACGGGACGGGAAACGGTCCGCAGGGACTCGGCGGTACGGTAACCGCTCTCGCGGTGCACATTGAAACCTTTCCCTGTCACATCGCCTCGATGCCGGTGGCGGTCAACCTGAACTGTCATGCGGCCCGGCAGGCCACGGTGGTGCTGTAGGAAGGGTATGGCGATGGTCAATCTGACAACACCTGTTCGGCCGGAAACGATCGCATCCCTCGTCCAGGGAGACCACGTTCTGCTGAGCGGTACTATCTATACCGCACGTGACGCGGCCCATAAACGGTTTATCGAATTGATCGAACAGGGCAAACCGCTTCCCGTCGACCTTAACGGTCAGTTCCTCTATTATACCGGACCGGCCCCGGCGAAACCGGGAGAGGTTATCGGAAGCGCCGGCCCGACCACCAGTTCACGAATGGACCGGTATACTCCCCGGTTGCTTGCCGCGACGGGACTTTGCGGCATTATCGGAAAAGGAAACCGCAGTCCTGCAGTCATTGATGCGCTCGTAGAACATTCATGCGTGTACTGTGCGGCTACCGGGGGCGCCGGAGCCCTGCTCGGCCGATGCATCACCAGAGCACGGGTGGTCTGTTACGAAGACCTCGGGGCTGAGGCGGTGTTTGAACTTGAAGTCGCCGATTTTCCGCTCATTGTCGCGATCGATACAAAGGGTGACAATCGCTTCGTTGAAGGGCCGAACGAGTGGCGGAAAAAAGACTTCTGAATCCTGAGTTCCGACTTCGTCTGCTCTCACCACAGGTTGTTCCCGTATCACGATCCGTCCGGTGTTGAAATTCTTTTCAATACTTAACTTATTTGTTACAATTCCCCCGATGATTTCTTTTAACTGCAATTGTGGGGTATATTGAGGAATGGGGTAGCGGTTAATTCCTTTTCAGAACCGGTGAAAATCGCATGCGGAGGTTTTCGGAGCGATGCATCGGGCTGATCGAAGCGGGACCGGTTTTTCCTGGAGACGTGTTATTTTGAGGACCTCAATTGCCGTTTGAGCTGAGACAATATTGTCCTCAACGGAAACTAAACAAGTACGGTCGCAACCGAACCTGAACAGTCGATATTGCCGGGTTAACCAAGATATAGGAAACGGACGGACATGAGGACAATTTTCATATCAGATACAGCACCTTCAGGGATGAAGTTACCCAATATGATAATCGCGGGCCTGGCAATTATGGCACACCTGCACTGCAATCCGGTCAACAGGACCGATCCCCCCCCTGAAATCAGTAACATTTCTTCCTTGAGCCCGGTCTACGTGGCGTATACATCTCCCGACCGGATGGAGCGACCCGATACGGTCTCTTTTTCATTCGATTATACCAATTCGGTAAAAGGCCCTGTGAAGGTATGGATCACCATGGATTCAGGTACATCATGGTTTTCCGCCGGGAGTGCGGAGCTGGATGGATCCGGAACGGGTAGTTTCATCTGGATTCCGAAGGCCGCCGATACCTCGAATATCAGTTTTTTCGGGAAAAAAGAGGGACGTATTAAACTTCTGGATCAGAATACCGACGCACAGGCGGTATCGGATACATTCACCTTGATCGGGACGCATCCCGTGCTGGTGACACCGCTCACACGCACTTCATTTGCGGAAGACGATACGATACTCGTGGCATATGGGCAGAATGTTGATATTTCGGGATTTTTCACCGTTCTGTTCAAATCCGACGGGATGACTGACTGGGTGACGGTGACGACGGGAACCGAACAGGTACTCAGAGATCTGCCGTTGCGGTACTATCAGACGAAATTCGTACCGGGAGATTTTCTTGATGAAGTCAATGAAAAGGAAGGCGATAACTTCGCGGATCCGATACGTATTCTGGTTGCCGACTACCAGCAGAATCAGGGTGCACGTGTATTTTCTGATTTTATCATCGTCACGATGCAATGAGACGCCATACCTTCGCGGAGGGGAGCATGAGTAAAGGTATACCGCGACAGGTACGGATCGGCGCTGCCGTTGTCATTTCGGTCTGTTCGATTCTTCATGCCGGGATAACAATTACCGTACGTCAGCCGCTTCCCGCCTCGGTCGACAATTCAGAGTCGGAAAGTTTTCCCGCGGTCGTCAGGCAGGAGGGGGAGAGCTGCGGCAATGCGGTGGGCATAGGATACGTTTTCAATTATGAAATGAGTGCCGCACGCGGCGTCCGGGTGCTGACGGAGGAAAATCAGTATCCCTATTTTTACACCTATGCATTTCTCAACGGCGGTGAAGAGGCTGTTGAATTTTACTACCGGCACTTTCTGGCGGCATGGAAAATAGCCCGGGAAAACGGTATTCCCACGATTGCCGATTACGGTACTTCCAATCTGGGAGCGACCCGATGGCTTCACGGTTACGACAAGTATTACCGGGCAATGTGCAATCGTGTCGTCGAGATCGATTCTCTGCAGATCACCGATGCCGCATCGCTGAATACCATGAAGCAGTGGCTTGTGGACCACGGAGACGGCTCGCCGGACGGCGGGGTCATGATATTAACGGCGAATATTTACTGCTGCGCGGAAGCAGTGGTGCCGTCGGGTACTCCGCAGGCGGGTGACAGCTACCTGAAGGCATGGGGATGGAGTTCCGATCCGACAGATGAAATGCGATGCCGGACATCACCGCATGCACTGACAATCATCGGCTATAACGACAGCATGCGTTATGATTACAACGGCGACGGGAAGTATACCAATGGCCCATCGGTGGCGGAGTGGGAAACCGGTGCGGTCAGGGTCGTCAATTCGTGGGGAACGGGGGCATGGGACAACGGATTCATATGGGCAGGGTATCGTACCCTGGCTCTTCCGATGGAAGAGGGCGGAACCCGTAATGACAATTATCTCTATTTCATGACGGTGAAAAAGGAATACACCCCCGTACTCACCTTCAAAGCCGGTATTACCTGCAGCAGTCGGGAAAATCTCAGTCTTTCGGTGGGTGCCGCGCCCGACCACGACGCCGGGGAGCCCACCGTCATCAGACGGTTCGAACGGCAGTTCACTTATTCAGGCGGTTCATACCCCATGCAGGGATCAGGCGCATCATCCTCAATCGAAATCGGACTCGATATCTCGGATCTGATCGATTCGATCGGGGGAAACGGTGACGGAAAATTCTTCCTTATCGTTACTTCAAAGGGTGGCACCGCAACCGTTGATTCTTTGATACTCATGGATTATGCCGCCGATACTCTCATCCGAACCCCGTATCCGGAAACCGGAATTTCAATTCCATCCGGAACATCGGCACGTCCTGAAATTACCTCGCTTGGAATCGATAGAGAGCTGGACGGTATCGATGTTTCAATGCCGATAAAGCGATATAACGGTGAACGGGAGGTAACCATCAGATCGGGTGGTGGCGCCGTCCGTATCCGGTTGCCTTTCTCAGGACCCGTTCATGGTACGCTTTACTCGGTGAGCGGACGTCGTATTTCCACTTTTAACATTGCTGTCGAGGATCGTGAACTTCGCCTCCCCGATGCAATTCCATCGGGGATCTGGGTGCTTACTGCCCGTTTTTCCGATCTGACAGAACGGAATTATCTGTTCAGCGTCCAGCGGTAAAGAATCCACTTTCATTCTCCCACTATCACGATAACGATGCAGGTACCTCTATATCGGAAGTATGAACATCGTACGCAACAGACTGTTCTTAAATGCGTTGAAGGGTTCAATGCCGGTATGTGTACATTCTCTCAAGAGAATGCAAACTGTTGAACGGGTTCACTTTCAGGCTGTATTGAGGAATTTGCCTCTTATATTAGCAGAAGAATTGAAATGTAACCCATTCGCAGTAAACGGCACCTCGCGGGTGTCCGAACAGGAAGGAACCTGGACATGAATCGACGGGTATGGTGGTATAGCATGGTACTGTTAACGGGTGTTGCATCCGTCCATGCTATCAATATTACGGGAAAAGTCACCAACAACAGCGGTAGCGCTATCCGGAATGCGATTGTCTCTCTGGTAACCAACGAACTGAAAGATACCACCGATCGAAACGGCAATTTCACGCTGACCGACGGCGTGGTGGGGGTGATTCCGAAACAGATGGTTCCCTCCGTTGAAGCGCTGACCATGAAAAAAGGCATGGTTCACCTCAGCATCACGGAAAAAACACCGGTGAAGTTGGAGCTGTTTGATTTACGGGGCAACCTCATCCGTCGGATAATCAACCATACCCTTCCTGCAGGTTCGTACCGATATGTCATAGCATCCAATCCGTTCGCGCGACAGATTCTTGCGGTACGTGTTAAGGTCGGGCAGCATTCCACCACCTTCCGCTACCTGCCTTTAGGAAACGGTTACGCGACTGCGTTTAAAGGTCACGGAACTGCGGCGGGTGAACTGAACACCCTGGCGAAAATACAGGCGACGGTTGATTCGATCAGGGTGGAAGCGACCGGTTATACAACAAAATCCGTTGCCGTCGAGACACTTGAAGGTGAGGTCAACATCACGCTTGATACTATGCAGCAGATACAGAACCTCGATAAATTCAGTTTCTTCGTTACCAGTCTGGCTGCACTGCAGGACCTCTCGGGGAGTGAAAACGGTTTCGGCGGCGACCTGCGGTTCGGTCATACGGGTCCGGGTGCCGGGCTCAAAGGCGCCGACAGCATCTGCGAATGTATCGCCG
>JAFGHA010000046.1 GCA_016930275.1 Chitinispirillaceae bacterium | reverse complement strand
TTTTAAGTATGCTTGAATTCAACCCGGACTGTTTTGTTGACACCGGGGGGGGGGCAATGGGAAATAACCGGCATTCTGGAGACCCGAAGCGTTTCAGACGTGAATCAATACAAATCATGAACAGCTGCTGTCGGTTTTTAATTTTTCACGCAGGTAATAACCGTGAGATGGTACCAAAGGAAAACAATTCCGGGAAGGTTGAACTATGAAAATGATGGAAGTACCGACCGATCTTGGTGTGGAGGATATCCGGAAGATTGTTGAACCTCTCCGGAAAATGGGAAAAACGCTGGTTACCACAAACGGTTGTTTTGACCTGCTGCATACCGGTCATGTGAAATACCTCCATGACGCGTCCCGGCTTGGTGATATTCTGGTGGTTGGTATCAATTCCGACCGGAGTGTCTCCCGTCTTAAGGGACCGTCACGACCGATACGGAATGAACGGGACAGGATACTGCTTATCGGTTCCCTGAAAACGGTTGATTACGCGTTTGTTTTCAATGAACCTGATCCATGTGCTTTTCTCGGTGTTCTGCAACCCGATATACATGTCAAGGGTGGAGACTACTCACCGGCGGATCTTCCTGAAACAGCGGTGGTTGAACGGTACGGTGGGCGTGTGGTAATCGTTCCGTTTACCGAAGGGTACTCAACCACGCGGCTGATTGCCGCGATTCAGACCAAATAGAGCGTTCCCGTGGTGTGGACACCGTTGCCGTGCTTGAACTTTTGGTGTTCCAGTGATAAGCTTACAGTTATTGGAGGTATGAAATGGCATCACCAGCCGGGGATAAAGAGACCCGTTATTTGAAATCCGTCATGAAAGAGCGACCGGATTCGCTTCTGTTCGCCCGTCTTGCCGATGTGTACCGGAAAGAGGGTAATATTGATCAGGCGATCGAGCTGTGTGTCAACGGGTTGAACAGCTATCCTTATTATACTACAGGAAGAATTCTTCTCGGCAGATGTTATCTTGAGCAGCAGAAAACCGGAGAAGCGATTCAGGCATTCACGATGGTATGCTCTACCGACCGACGGAATCAGGTCGCGATAAAAATGCTTGCGGATATCTTCGCTCAGCAGGGGATGGACGGGAAAGCCGGTGACCTTTACGCACTATTGCATAGCATGGATCCCGGACAACCGACGCTCAGGCAATTATGCTCCCGTTATGTTTCCTCTGGGACTACCGACCTGTTCGACATCTTAGGACTTCAACCGCCTGGGGGAGGAACGGTTGTGTCCGAAGTTTCTTTTGAAGACAGCGCTCCGGTACCCGAGGGAACCTATATCGAGCCGCAGGCTTCGATATCCGACAGTATTCCCGATGCCGCACCATCTGCAGGGATCGCTGATTATCCCTTTACTGAGGAGGAAAGCGTACTTCCGTCCGAAGAAGTGACGGATCAGTCGCCGGAAACGGATATTTCCGGAAGTGATATATCAGACCGCATGTCAATGCTTTTCGGAGAACAGCCGGAGCAGGGAAGCGGGGAATCGCCCTCAGGTGAACCGCAAACGATTACTCCCGAAGAAGCGAAATCTGAAGGTGTTCTCATCCCGGAGGGTCATGATGTCAGTGGCGCGGATATATCGGACCGGATCGAGGAACTCTTCAGTGATGGAACCGGCGGGATCGAATCCGGAACGGCAGGTGCTTCGATAGCGGAAGAGTATGCATCCGGGGGTGATGAAGGCGGATTTGGCGCTGTCGTCGATGATGCGGCATATCCGCAGGATGATGGCGGAGCCATGGAGAATTCCGCCGAAGAGGATATCACGGGCTCTGATATATCCAGTCGCCTCGGTGAACTTTTCGGTGAAGAACCGCAGTCCGTTGCGACTTCGGAACCGTTCGCAGCCGGTGCGGTTGCAGATACTTTTGAAGCAGCCGGCGGGGAAGCGGACTTCGGCGATCTGCGTTTCAGCGACGGGAACGGCGTTTCGGGTGTGAATCAGGTATTCTTCCCCGATTCTGATGAGGGGCCCGTATCCGCCGAAGAAGAAGGATCCACCTTTGATTTCCTTTCAACTGATGCATCTGATTCACCGGCAGCCGGTGTAGCGGATGATATCACGCCGGATCTTCCAGATCTCGATCTTTCGGATTTTTCCGAATCCGTTCCTGAGGTGCTTCCTCTCGATGGTGCGGAGGAACCGGTGGTTAATGAATCGGCGGGTGTATCGGAAGCGGTTCCGGAATTGCAACTTGACGAATTTATGAAGTCGCCGGAAGACGCTGAGGCGGTTTCTGATGTTGCAGAGAAAGCCTTTTCGCAGGATGCATCTGAAGATATCGTTTCCGGAGATGATATCTCGGATCGGATCAGTACCGCTTTTGAAGTACCTGAAGTTGCGGAAACGGGTGTTGATGTAACCGACCAGGAACCATCAGATCTTCTGACAGAAGAACTTTCCGACGAGGCGGTTCTCCCGGGGACAGATGATCTTGACATGATAAGCGGGCTCGATGATGGTGAAACATCGACTCCGATATCTTCCGGCGATCAGGCTGTTGTGGAATCTGATTTACCCGAGGTATCTGAGCCGGTGGTGACCGGTGAGGATATTGCCGATCGGATCAGTACCACCTTTGAAGGTGAAACCGCAGATCCGGTCGTCATGGAACCGGACACTTCAGGATCTGTTATAACCGGAGAAGATGTTGCCGACCGGCTTGAAATGGTTTTCGAAGAGAAAACTGACGATGCTGCCGAGGATTTTGACGAACAGGAACCCTTTTCTGATACGGATGCGGCATTTGAAGAAACCATGACTGAACCAAAAGTTCCATCATTGTCGCAGGAGACCACCGACGAGGAGATGGTTACCGGTTCCGATATGGAAGAACGTATTTCAACGCTTTTCTCAGACGAATCTTCAGAACCGGTCGTAGAAAGCATCGCTAAGGAACCATTGGCGGAATATGAGATTGCTCCTGACGCGGAGATTCCGGCAATGGCGTTTCCTGATGAAGAGCCGTTGGATCTGGAATTGATGGAATCGGGTGCCGGTATTCAGGCGGAAGAGACTGGAAATGAAATCGACACCGATGAGGAGATGGTTACCGGCAGTGATATGGAGGAACGCATCGGCGCTCTTTTCCCTGATGACAACATGGTAACCGAAAAACTATCGGACCCGGTGATTCAACAGGATGACAAAGCAGCTGTTCAGGAAACCGAGATGCCCGTGATGTCATTTCCGGACGAGGAACCGCTTGAACAGACTTTTATGGAATCGGCGGAGGGCCTCCGGACGGAAGATGCGGAAGAAGTGTTAAGTGACGACGCGATGGTTACCGGTAGTGATATGGAAGAGCGCATCGCTACACTTTTTTCGGAAGCCGATTCTCAACCGGAAGAGGAAACCGCGACACCGTCAGCTTTGGAAGAAGTTACCGGTGTGGAACAGTATGAAGACCAGGCTGGTGTTACGGGTGATGATGTTTCAGACCGGATTGCCATGGTGTTTCAGGAGGAGGGTTCTTCAGATGTCACAGCAGAGAAGATGGAGCCTCCCGTGGAATCGGTGTCGGATGAAATTGATGAAATGACGGTTACCGATATGTCGATTGACGATGCTGAACTTTCGGCTGGAATGGAGAATGCAACCGCGTCGATGGCTGAAGCTGCCGATACACTCTTCACACAGAGGTTCGGCGGGAAAAACGCCGGGGGTGAAGACGGACCGGATGAGGATTTCATCGAACCGGATTTTGAAGAGACCATGCAGTTCGACAGCGCACTTTTTGAACAGATGCTCAATCCTTCTGAGCAGGACGCTCCTTTCATGCAGGATGAGGCGGAAAACCGGATTCCGACGCTTGATACCTCTGATAGTCTTGTCAAGGAGGATACTTCGGTATCGTCGGATGAACAGATCGGTTCCATTCAGGAATTGCAGCATATCGACGAGAACGGTGGGGCGGTCGAGAGGGTATTTGAGGAATCCGAAGGACCGGAACTTCTGCTTGAAAACGACCAGACACTCAATGTCGACGATGAAATCGGATTTGATCAGGCGGTATCGCATCAGGATGAGGATATTGCTTTCGAGGTAACGACCGAGCAATTCGGAGACGGCGTTACCGATCTGATCGAAGAAGCTGTTCCCCTTGAAAACCGTCTTGATAAAACCGCGGTTTTCGAGGTGAATATTTCGGAAACGCAAACGGATCTTGTTCTTGATGCGGATGAATCGGTATCTCAGGAAGAGTCGGAACTCAACGGGGATGTTGTACCTTCAATCAATCTTGATGTACCGCTCGATGCCGCAGTGGATGATCATACCAGTGCTGTCGATTTTTTTGAAAAAGCGGTTGCCTCCGTCGAGACGACTGATCTGTCGGGAAGTCAAGAACCGGTTGCTTCCGGCGAAACTCCCGTTGCCGACGATACCTTTGCCGGTGTGGTGCTGGTCGACAGTAACGAACCGGAAGTGGTGGAAATGGAACTTCCTCCAACGGCGGTTGATCCGTCGTCGGACCTGTCGGTAACCACTGCAGCCGGTTCTGCCGTTGTCGTCGGCGGAGAAGAAGATGACGACGAACTACCACCGATTTCAGGCAATGATGTCGAAGAGCGGTTGAGTGCGATGTTTCAGGGTGATGACCTTATGAGTCTTTCCTCCGAAGAATTGCTGCCGCCTGAAGATGATCAGGAAGAGGTGATGGACCGGGTCGCCGATTTCTACACCATTTCCGGGGAAGATGCCGAGCGGGATACCGCAGCATCGGTACCCGATTCGATCAGTGATGTGGAATTTAATGTTGAAAAGTCAATCGAAAGTGCTGCCACTGTTGAGATACCGCTCGATGTAGTGCAGGGTTCCGTTTCCGCCGGGGAACCGTTTTCCATGGAAACGGAAGCGGTACTTCCTGAGGTCGAGTTGTTCGAGGAAGTCGAGTCGGAAGATCGTGCCTTTGCGGAAGAAACGGTGATTCTCGATAAAAGAGATACTCCATTCGATATCCCGGATCATGTGCTGACACCGACACTGGCTGATATTTATTACCAGCAGGGACAGCTTCAGCTGGCTCTCGAGATCTATTCCCGTCTCGCGAATCGTGATCCCGACAATGAAAAAATTACGACGCGGATTGAGGAAATCCGGCGGGAGATTGCGGACAATGAAGGGGGTGACGATCCGCATGACAACGCGTCACGAAAGGAGACTCTTCCGGCACTAAAAAAAAACACGGCTGCGTCGAAGCAGAAAAAAAAGAGTGCTTTACCTGGAGCAGTGGAGGATCCCCGTCCTCTCGCGGGAGTCCGAATTAAAAAACGGATTAAAAATGCGCGGAAAAACACCCGAAAACGTTCATGAAAATTTCGGTGAATATAACACTGCCGATGCGTAGTTTCGCTTCTTTTACCGGTCAGACGGAGTGGTATCTCCCTGATGATTTTTCTCCGAAGGCGCAGACAGTATGACGCGGGCAGTTACCCGGAAGAGCAGTGATCGGATCGCATCACTGAATCGGGTCCGGAAGAAGGCCGGGTATGACTTTCTGCTGCTTTCCGATCCTACTGATATCGCCTATGCATGCGGTTTCATTTCTTCCAGTGTGGTGCTGCTTATCGGAGCGAAAACGCGGATTCTTTTTACTGATTTCCGTTATCAGCAGTCTGTTGAACAGTTCTGCCGGCGATCAAAAGAGTGGGGATTCGTAATTGTTAAAAGAAGTGTCGGAGAGGAACTTGCGCCGTATGTTCCCGCAGGCAGTCATGTAGGTTTCCAGTCGGATTACATGACGGTGGATACGTTTTCCCGCATGAAAAAACGGTTGCGTCGCGTGCGGTTTTCAGGATGTGCGGAGCATATTGAGCCGCTCTTTATGGTAAAGCGGGATGATGAGCTTGCAGCCATGAGAAATGCCGCCCGTATCGGAGACCGGGCATTCAAGATGCTTCTGCCGCATATCGTCCCGGGGGTGACTGAGCTGGATCTGGTTAAGCGGCTCGAGAGCTACTGCAGTGAACTCGGATCACAGAAACCGTCGTTTGATACGATTGTTCTTTTCGGTGAACGATCGGCTCTGCCGCATGGAAAACCTGATCCGGTACGTCTCAAACGGGGAATGTTCGTGCTGATCGATTTCGGTTGTACGGTTGAAGGATTCGCTTCGGATATGACCCGTACCGTGGTGTGCGGAAAGGCATCGGCGCGGCAGCGTGAGCTCTACCGGACGGTATATGCCGCGCAGCGCCGGACCAGAGAACAGGCCCGTTCGGGTATGACCGGCAGTGCCCTCGATGCGCTTGCCAGAATTCCTATTATGAAAGCAGGATACGGTGATCAGTTCGGTCATGCACTGGGACACGGCGTCGGACGTCGTATTCATGAAGCGCCGCGACTGAGTGCGACGGTGACTGCCCGTATTCCGGCAGGAGCCGTCGTGACGATCGAACCGGGAATCTATCTGCCCGGATTCGGAGGAGTTCGCATTGAAGATATGGTAGTGATGCGTCCGGAAGGAGCGACGCTGCTGACTCATACATCACGGGAGCTTGTGGAATTATGATACCCATTCAGACGCTGCTGAAACTGATGATTGAAAAAGGTGCCTCCGATCTTCACATGCGGGTCGGTGTATTTCCGGTGTTGCGTGTAAACGGAGGACTTTTCAAGCTGCAGACGGAGCGGATAACCCCGCAGGATATGGAACAGGTTCTCAGGGAGCTCATGAAACCGCAACAGTACGAAGCCTACCTGCAGAGCAATGAAATGGATTTCGCTTACGGACTCAAGGATGTCGGACGTTTCCGCATCAATGCATTCCGCCAGCGCGGCACTCCTGCGATCGCGGTACGATCAATAAAAACATCCGCACCGGAATTCACCGAGCTGGGACTTCCTGAGGTTATTCTCGATATTGCCATGCGCAAGCGGGGGCTCATTCTCGTCACCGGCACTACCGGAAGCGGCAAATCAACACTGCTCGCTTCGATGATTGAACATATCAACAATAATTCTCCGGCGAATATCGTTACCATCGAAGACCCGATCGAATTTCTCTACAAAGATAAAAGAAGTATTATTGCGCAACGTGAAATCGGACCTGACACGCATAATTTCGCCAATGCGCTGCGCGCTTCTTTCCGACAGGACCCGGACATCATTCTGATCGGTGAAATCCGTGACCGGGAGACTATGGAAACAGCATTGAGTGCGGCGGATACCGGGCATCTGGTAATGAGCACGCTGCATACCATGAATACCGCAGAGACGATTTCACGTATCATTTCTTTTTTTCCTCCGCATCAGCACGAACAGATCCGGCTGGTGCTTTCGAGTGTTCTCGTGTCAATTGTCTCGCTGCGGCTTCTTCCCCGTAAAGACGGGAACGGACGAGTTCCGGCTGCGGAGATTCTTATCAATACGGCCAATATCGCCGAACTGATTTTAAAACCCGATCAGTCCCATATGATTATCGAAGCAATCAGTGAAGGGCTTAATCAGTACGGATCGCAGACGTTCGACCAGTCGCTCATCAGACTCTATCAGGAGGATCTGATCTCCCTGCAGATTGCCAAGCAATATGCCAGCAATCCCGATGATTTTGATCTGCAGGTACGGGGTGTTTCCGGTACCTCAGACCGGCGATGGATGGTGTGATGATTTTCAGCTGTATAAAAAGTATCCTCAAAAACCGTATTTTTGGTGTATGCGGGAGGGGAGACGTGGCTTTTACTATACAAAAGGATCGGATCGTATGAAACTGCATCTTTTCACCCTCATACTTGTGGGTGTCGTCATGAGAATATTTCCGGCCGCCGAAGCGAAAATCACCCGTATTGAAGGAAGTGCGACTATCGAAAAGAAGGGAAGTACCTCTTTGCGGGAGGCAAAACTCAATATGCCGTTGCAGACCGGAGACAACCTTTCAACCGGCGAGGAATCGCTTGTTGAAATTACCTATCGCCATGGCGCGATTATGCGTATTGGTGAATTGTCGACCTGCAGTATTATGAAATCTGAAGAGACGGCTGTATCAACATCGGTTCCCCGTGGAAACGTCTGGGTGAACATGAAAAAACTCTCGTCGGTCGGCAAAAAATTCGATGTTTCCACGCCGACTGCAGTTGCAGCGATCAGAGGAACCATATTTCAAATGCAGGCATTGCCGGATTCATCCGCAA
Organism: Chitinispirillaceae bacterium; assembly: GCA_016930275.1. Lineage (GTDB taxonomy): Bacteria > Fibrobacterota > Chitinivibrionia > Chitinivibrionales > Chitinispirillaceae > JAFGNB01. The sequence goes on along the minus strand of JAFGHA010000046.1, from coordinate 9,361 downwards.
ATGTCGCTGTTTTCGACGGAAAAGTTGCAGTCGGACTTTCTGATAATGGGAAAAAACGGGTTGCCACGTCTGCAAAGAAGTTCAGTGGGCCGCCGCAGGAGGTTCCGGGGCCGCAGGAGGTCCCAGGCCCTTACGAAGTGACCCTTGACCAATGGCGGACAATCGTTGCAGGGCAGAGAATCAGGGTTCGGGCTGATGGAAAATTCTCGACCGAGTCATTCGATCTTCAGAAACAGCTTGATGCATTCATAGAAAAAAATCGCGTCCTTGATGCTCAGATCAAGGACGCCAGGTAACAACTCTGTGCTGTTGTCAAATGCGGCTTGTTCAGGTTACCTTGAAAAATTCATCCAAACTGCTGCAGGTATTGCACGCAATTATTAAATTCATGATATCATCGTTTGCGATAATCGAATCACGTTGCGGTCTTCCGCCCATGAAGGGAATTGATTTTCCAATCCACGATACGTTGGCGGAATCGGCTCTTAAAACTTTTTCAGGTGTCACTTTTGAGATCATGCGGTACTCCTTCATTTTGTCTCTGCAAAGTAATAAAGCAACAGGTGTGCCATAGAAATTTGATCTGGCCCTGAATCCAAGTGAACTATTTTTTGGATTTGAAATTGCTTATTTTTATAGTATTAAAGGCATTTAATTAAACAATATTTGCTATTTTAGCGTTTAACTATGATTGGTGAGATTTTCCGGGTAGAGAGAAATTTGCAAAAAGGTGACTTTTTGCCCGATCTCAGGGATGGTTGTATGAAGAAGTTGTCTGGCTCAGTTGTGGTAATGATCGGAATCGGTCTATTAGTATCGAATTGTTCCCGTACGGTTACCGGTGGAACGGGTGGAGATGGGGATTTGCCTGAGAATGCACGGATGGTTAATCTGGTTTGGAAACCGACATTGTCGGTACAGGATTTCGATCTGGAGCCTCTGGGAATTTATAAATCTATCGGTGTGTCATTTTTTTCTATCTCAGATATCCGACAAGATCCGAGGATTATCGGTAAAACATTCGAAGACCTTAAAATTCGGAAGACAATGGTTCCGATCGCAACAAAAGTTAATATCGCCAGGTGGTGCAAATCGGCATTTGAAAGTACCTGCCATACTATAGCGGTGAAGAATGATAATAAAAAAGGCAGCCTGCGGCTTGAGATCGAAATTACCGATTTTTCGATCAATGATGATTACACCCAGACCGGAACGGCTTCATTAAGGATCAACGCTCTGACCGGCGATGGTATGCTGATCTGGGAGGGGAGAATCAATGGAACATCGGATCTCTATGTGCACGGTACCGATTCCGATGGTATATCCGAATGTCTGAGCAATACCGTAATGGTTACATTGCACAATGTATTTGCCGATCAGAGTTTTCGTGACGCAGTCGAAAAATCCATTCAATGAAGACCGGAAATTTTTCAGATAGATCATACCGATTCGTCGTGGAAAGGATCTTTTTCCGATAATGCAGTTTTTTTGTTTCGTTGGAAAAAGAGACGCACAATATTCCGGGGTACACAGTAGTATATTTCTGTCGTCGATTTTCCCGGTCCGCTGTGCTGTCGTCTAACGTACGGTTGCAGCGGTATGGCGGAATTATTTAGTTAAATTACAACCAAAGTTTCAATTCAAGAGGAGGTTTTCCGTGGCTCATAAAATCAACGATGCTTGTCTCGCATGTGGTACCTGTGTACCGGAATGTCCGGTTGATGCAATCAGCGAAGGTGATCCGATTTACGTGATCGACGCGGCGAAGTGTACTGATTGCGGTGCATGTGCGGAAGCGTGTCCCGCTGAGGCTATTCAGCCTGAATAATTCCAATTTCCGGGAGATAGCCATTCTTTTCCACCGGCTATCTCCTGATCCGTTTTTCGAAACCACTCCGGTTTCAATCCATCTCACCTGTACAGTTCTGTATTCAAAGACGCTGCAGTTTTTTAAAATAACCGCCATATCATATCTTTAGAGTATCTCCGGTCCGGGCATGTTCTTTGCACTTCCTGACTATTCCATGATTCTACCGTAATGAAGTTGCTGTCGGAAACGGAGTGCTTCATAGGGGAATGGAAATTACTTTTAAAGCGGGGTATTCGTAATAGAGAGAGGTATGCTATCATGTCAATAAACCGCCTGATGACACTGATCGATTCACTGATCGATGACGCCAGGGCTGCCGTACTGGCGACCGTGGATAAAAAGGGGGCGCCTCGCCTCAGATGGATCACACCCGGAAGTATTGCCGACCGGCCGGGATTTCTCTATATGATTACCGCGCATGATTTTGAAAAGGTCGTACAGGCGAAAGAACACCCGGATGCATCAATACTCCTGCAATCCCGTCAACTGGACCGGGTGCTCCAACTGCAGGGAGTACTCACCGTTCTTGAAAATCCCGTCATCCGCAATGCCACCCTTGAACGGATAAGTCACATGCTGAACGCTTTCTGGAAAACCGGTTCGAAGGACCGGGAGCTTGTCGTACTGGAATTCAGAATCACCGAAGCGGTATTCTACCGGCCGATGAGCGGGGAAAAGGAAAAACTATTGTTTGATGGGGAGACAAAATGAGCACCGCACCCGTGGAATCAAAAGAATACGAAGTCGCATTTCTTGGCGGGCTCATGGAGCGGATGCTCCTGATTCGACGTTTTGAGGAGAAGGCGGCGCACATGTACGGATTGCGGAAAATCGGCGGATTCTGTCATCTGTATATCGGCCAGGAAGCTTCGGGGGTTGGCGCCGCAGCGGCGATCGATACCGCTACCGATTATGTGTATACCGCCTATCGTGATCATGGTCTCGCATTGGCCTGCGGGATGGAGCCTGGGCCGCTAATGGCTGAACTCTTTGGCAAGGAGGCAGGGTGTTCCCGCGGAAAAGGCGGATCGATGCATTTTTTTGATGTAAAACGCCATTTCATGGGAGGAAACGGGATTGTCGGTGCGCACATTCCACTGGCAGCCGGGACCGCACTCGCCATTCGCAACCGCCACGAAAAAGGAGTCGTACTCTGTTTTTTCGGAGATGGGGCGATTCATCAGGGCTCGTTTCATGAAGCACTTAATATGGCTGCAATATGGAAACTACCAGTTCTATACATATGCGAAAATAATCAGTACGGAATGGGTACCGATTTCCGCAGGGTTAGTGCCGTGTCCGAGTTGTTCCGGATGGGGGCCTCGTACGGCATACCGGGGAAACAGGTGGACGGGATGGATGTGCTTGCGGTGTACGAAGCGGTTCATGAGGAAGTTGAACGAATCCGTGGGGAGAGTAAACCCGGTTTTATTGAAATCAGGACCTATCGCTATAAGGGGCACTCGATGAGCGATCCGGCGAAGTACCGGACCAAAGAGGAGCTGGATGCCTACCGGCAACAGGATCCGATTCTGCTGCTCAAGGCACAGATGACGGGTATGGGGATACTTGCCGACGAGCAGTATAGGGAAATTGACGGGCGAGCAAAGCGGCTGGCCGATGATGCTGTAGCGTTTGCCGAAGCCGCGAGCGAACCGGCGGTGTCGGCACTTACGGAAGATGTATTGTGCGCACCCGGTGGAGCAGGAGGTTGACATGGCGGAACTGACGATGCGCGAGGCGCTGCGACAGGCGCTCGAAGAGGAAATGGCGCGTGACGGTTCGGTGGTGCTGCTTGGTGAGGAGGTGGCACAGTACAATGGCGCGTACAAGGTGAGTCAGGGCCTGCTCGATACCTTCGGGCCCGAGCGGGTAATCGACACTCCTATTTCGGAAGAGGGGTTTACCGGTATCGGGATTGGTGCGGCACTTGCCGGTCTGCGACCGGTTGTCGAATGGATGACGTTCAATTTTTCATTGCAGGCCCTCGATCAGGTGTACAACAATGCGGCGAAGATGCGCTATATGTCGGGCGGGCAGTTTTCGGTACCGGTTGTTTTCAGAGGACCGAACGGTCCCGCGGAGTTTCTGGGTGCTCAACATTCCCAGGCGCTTCAGTCGATCTACGCACATTGTCCCGGTTTGAAGGTCGTCGCAGCTTCCATACCGGCCGATGGTAAAGGGCTTCTGAAAACGGCGATACGGGATGATAACCCGGTGGTGGTGCTCGAATCGGAACTGATGTACGGATGGAAAGGTGACGTTCCCGCAGGGGAACATCTGGTACCGTTCGGTGTCGCAGCAATCCGTCGGCGGGGTAATGATGTAACGATAGTCGGATTTTCAAAACCGATGGCGATGATCGAGGAGGCTGCCGGTGTATTGTCGCAGCAGGGGATTGATGCGGAGGTGATTGATTTACGCAGTCTGCGGCCGCTTGACCGGGATACGGTGTTCGGCTCGGTCAGGAAAACGAACCGGTGCGTTGTGGTGGATGATGCATGGCCGTTCGCCAGTGTCGGTTCACACGTTGCCTGGGAGGTATCGAAGCACTGTTTCGATTACCTCGATGCGCCGGTTGAACTGGTTGCCGCTGCGGACGTGCCGATGCCTTACAATCATACGCTCGAACTTGCCGCGCAGCCATCGGTCGGTGCGGTGTGCGATGCGGTCAAACGGGCGCTAAACCGCTGAATCAGGAGGATGCATGGCAGAGAGATTACTTATGCTCGCTCTTTCTCCTACCATGGAGACCGGAACGATTGTCCGGTGGAATCGGGTGGAGGGTGATTCGTTTACATCGGGAGAGGTGCTCTGTGAAGTCGAAACCGATAAAGCAACCATGGAATATGAGGCGTCGTCAGACGGGACGCTCCGGAAAATAGTCGTTGCGGAGGGTACTAAAGTAAAGGTCGGCGATGTCATTGCCATAAGCGCTGCACCCGATGAGGATATCTCGGAGTTACTCGCGGCAACCGATTCCTCAGCTTCTGCAGGAACAACCCTATCGTTACCGACAGAGAATGTTGCTGCCGGTACAGCCGCAGTCGCAATGGAAACAAACCGTGTCGATGCTGAGGGGCATCTTCCCGAAGGAGTGCGTGCATCGCCGCTCGCCCGGCGTATCGCGCGCGAACGCAGTATACCTTTGCGGTCGGTACACGGGAGCGGGCCGGGGGGAAGAATCATCAAGGCGGATCTTGAAAATGCGGCAATCCTGCCAGGCGGAGACGCACGACCGCAGCAGTCAGCCGCTTCGGATACGTTGATCCCGCTTTCCGACAAACGCAGGATCATTGCTTCGCGATTGACGGAGTCGAAACTGGTTTCACCTCATTTTTATCTGACCGTCAGGGTTGTGGTCGATGGGCTCGCCGCTGCCCGAGCTGAGATCAACCGGACCGCTGAACCGCATCTTTCGCTCAATGCGTTTATCATAAAACTGGTTGCCGCCGCGCTCCATCGCCATCCGGAGGTGAATGCCTCCATGACGGATGATGCGATGATCCGTCACGGCAGTGTCGATGTGGCGCTTGCGGTTGCCCAGCCCGACGGTCTGGTTACTCCCGTTGTGCGGGATGCACATCACAAAGGAATTTTTGAAATTGACGGAGAACTTCGCGATCTCATCTCCCGTGCGCGGGAGGGAAAACTCGCACCGGAGGAATACTCCGGATCCACGTTCACGATCAGTAACCTCGGTTCCTACGGTGTTCATCAGTTCGCGGCAATCATCAATCCGCCCAATGCAGCCATTCTCTCTGTCGGAGAGATTTTCCGGGAGCCGTATGAGGCGGCCGATGGTTCCGTGGCGTTCCGCAGCGCGATGCTCATGACGCTTTCCTGCGATCACCGTATCATCGACGGGGCGGTCGCGGGGGAATTCGCGCGGGATCTTAAAAATTGTATCGAACAGCCGGTCACCGCCCTTCTGTAAGGGAAAGGGGCCTGTTGATGAACGAAGATACGGTGCGAATGTTATTTTGAATGATCCGGATACGGGGTGTACCGTAAACACGGGTCAAATTCCGGAAACATGCTGTGTGGAAAGTCATGCTGTTTATGAAAGGAAATCCATGTCGTCATTCGATTATGATGTTGTAATACTGGGCGCGGGGCCGGGTGGATACGTAGCGGCGATCCGGGCGGCACAGCTCAAGCTTTCCGTTGCGATTATTGAAAAGGAGAAACTCGGTGGCGTCTGTCTCAATGTAGGGTGTATTCCATCAAAATCGCTTATCCACCAGGCTGAAGTGTTTCATTCCGCATCGGCGCTCGAAAAGATGGGTGTAAAGGTTGATGCTACCGGTTTTGAGTATGCCGGAGTGCAAGCGGCTTCCCGGAAGGCAGCTGATACCCTTTCGAAAGGGGTAGCGTTTCTCCTTAAGAAAAATGGTGTGGAGATTATTACCGGGACCGGCGTACTGCAGTCACCGCATGAAGTGAAAATCGACGGCGGTCGGACCGTTACCGGGCGGACTCTGATCATTGCTACGGGTTCCCGTCCGCGTGAAATTCCGGGTTTTACTTTTGATGAGAAAACGGTGCTCTCGTCGACCGGAGCGCTCATGCTCACCGAACTGCCGCGACGGCTGCTTGTTATGGGTGGTGGCGCCATCGGCATCGAATTCGCACATATCATGAACAGTTTCGGGGTTGACGTTCATCTGGTGGAGATGATGGATCGTATCCTTCCGCTCGAAGACGATGAAGTAACCGCACTGCTGCGCAAATCGTTTCAGAAGCGGGGCATAACGATCGCGACGGGAACAAAAGCGGTTTCCATGCGTCTGCTTGACGGTTCCGGTGCTGAGGTGGAACTTGAAGACGCCGGCGGAGCAAAGAAAACCGAGACGTTCGACAAGATACTGGTCGTGGTGGGGCGGACTCCCAACACCGATGCGATCGGCATTGAAAATACCGGAATCACTACCGAACGGGGTTTCATTCCTGTTGGCGACTACAACGAGACGCAGGTGCAGGGAGTGTATGCGATCGGAGATGTGGTTGCGACGCCTCTGCTCGCACACGTCGCTTCAAAAGAGGGTGAGATTGCCGTGGAACATATCGCCGGACATACGGGAACTTCGCGGATCGATCCGATGTGTATTCCGGGGGCCATTTACTGCGAGCCGCAGATCGCCAGCTTCGGCCTCAATGAACGGACCGCTGCGGAAAAAGGTATTGCCGTCGAAAAAGCGGTTTTCCCCTATCGCGGGGCCGGAAAATCGGTCGCGGTGCAGGCTCAGGAAGGATTCGTGAAACTGCTTGTGGCTCCGGGAACCCGTGAATTGCTCGGTGCTCACATCATAGGCACGCAGGCGACGGAACTGCTCCACGAGGTACTTCTGGCGAAAAAAGCGGAGCTGCTTCCGGAGGATATCGCATCAATGATTCATGCTCATCCGACGCTTTCCGAAGCGGTCATGGAGGCTGCACGTGCGTCTGAAGGGTGGGCGATTCACGTATAGTGCATAACGGGAACGAACAGCAGCAGGCTCGCCGCGCGGTTCTGGCCATTTCTCTCGCAGCGGCGTTCCTGACTCCCTTCATGGTATCGTCGGTCAATATCGCGCTGCCGACGATCGGCGCCGAACTCTCAATGGGGGCGGTCGCACTGAGCTGGGTCACGACCGCGTATCTCCTCTGCAGTGCCGTATTTCTTATTCCCCTCGGTAAAATAGCCGACACCTGCGGAAGAAAACGGGTATTCTTCTGGGGAATGTTCATCATCACCCTGTCGGCTCTTTTTTCGGCATTTTCCACGAGCGGTGGACAACTCATTGTCACGAGAATCCTGCATGGTGTCGGTGCCGCGATGATTTTCGGTACCTCGATGGCGATGCTCACCTCGGTCTACCCTCCACACCAGCGCGGAAAAATGCTGGGTATCAACGTAAGCAGCACCTACACGGGGCTCATGCTCGGACCGGTCATCGGCGGTATCATTACCCGACATTTCGGATGGCGCAGCCTGTTTCTGGTGAATATTCCCATCGGCATTGCAGTGCTCATTCTGGTACGGACTGCTATTCGAACCGAGTGGCGGGAAGAAAACCAGGGTACCTTCGATGTCGCGGGTGCGGTACTTTACGGAAGCTCCATAGCACTGCTGCTTAGCGGTTTTTCACGACTCAATACCCAGATTGGTGTCCTGTGCACGGCTGCCGGGGTGATCGGTACAATCATTTTTATCGTTTTTGAACAGCGTGTCGCATCGCCGGTGCTCCCCGTACATCTTTTCAGAAACAACCGTGTATTCGCGTTCTCCAACCTTGCCGCGCTAATCAATTACAGCGCCACTTATGCGGTCGGATTCATGATGAGTCTCTTTCTGCAGTACGTAAAGGGCCTGCCCCCCGACAGGGCCGGGATGCTGATGGTGGTGCAACCGGCGGTCATGGTACTCTTTTCTCCGTTCGCCGGTCGCCTGTCCGATCGAATGGAACCCCGGGTGCCCGCTTCGGCGGGGATGGGACTCATTGTTGTCGGGTTGGTCCTGTTGTCGTTTCTGGGACCGGCTTCGTCGATACTGCGGATCATCGTCAATCTGATGCTGCTCGGGCTCGGGTTCGCACTCTTTTCGTCGCCCAACACCAGTGCGGTCATGGGTTCGGTCGATAGAACCCGCTACGGTATCGCGTCCGCAACGGTCGGTACGATGCGTCTTCTCGGACAGGTACTCAGCATGGGCATCACGATGCTGCTTATGTCAATTACTATCGAGACTGGCAGAATTACCCCGGAACGTGCCGGTGATTTTCTCGGCGTGATGCGGAGTGCCAGTCTGCTGTTTGGTGGTCTCTGTGTCGTCGGGGTGGTGGTATCGCTGGTGAGGGGCACGGTGCGATGATCCCTCGCAAAACGGAGAATAGGCATATCCTTTACGATAGTGACTTACATGAGGGCGCAACATCTTCAGGTACCTGAACTGTTGTGATATTGCTTAGATAGACTGACGGTGGGGGTAAAATCCACCTGTTTTACACAATGTCACATTGCCTATCCTACTATCCTTTTTCAATCTCCAGATAATCTCCAACATTCGACGAGTCATTTAAGATTTAAGATCGTCTGGTTGTCTTTATGGTCAGTTCAGTCTAAAAACTTGCTGCTCGACGAGCAGTAATTTATAGGCAGTTTGATAGCATATCAATTTAGGATTTTGAAAACTAATCGTACACACTTCTGAACGTAGATACCGGGAGGTATGATGCCAGGTTTTTTAAACAGAAAAATTATGATCACTTGCGTAGTTAAAAAGGGAAATATTGGCACTATACTTTTTTTAAACCTATAGGATTCATTAAGCCAGGCGGCATCTTTGGGAAGCTACTCAAGAAATAATATCATTGAAAGGAGGATACATGTTGCAGTAAAAGCTGTTTGGAATATGCTTACTGAAAGGTACTCAAGAGTCCCGAGTTTTCACTAATCACCTGTTAAGCGACTAGTGCTAATCCTTCAGCCCGCTCAGCATCGATTCTTTCC
>JAFGHA010000045.1 GCA_016930275.1 Chitinispirillaceae bacterium | reverse complement strand
TTCGAGACAGGCGGAGACCATGGCCTGCGCCTCCACCGGCTGTTGATCGAAACGGGCGTGTTCCCCGCCCTTTTTATAAAAACCGTTTGACCCGATGGGAACAAAGTGCCCTCCGTCGGTGTCCGCCCGTTGCAGATCGGCGAGCCAGCGGAGTGATTCCAATCCTGCGTTAACCATGGCGGCGTTCGGAATCCACCTGCCCGACATGATCAGGGCATGCGACAGTGCGGCATTGCAATAGGTAAGCCGGTCTTCGAACCAGCGCCATTCATCGGACCGGTTATTTGAATACATGGTAAGTAATCGACCAGCCAGCTCCCCCCGCACCTGGTTCGCCGTGCTGTCACCGGCAAAACGCCGCAGATATTCATGAATTCCGATAAGGGTGAAGGCCCAGGCCCGAGGACTGGTGGTGCTTGAAATTGCCGGTAACGCCTGCTCGAACATCCACCCGGCCATATTATGAAGGGCTGTTGAGGAGGAACGGCCAAGTACAGTGCCGAGCGACCATAACGTCCGGCCGTGGCTGTCGTCGGAAAGAACTTCCCTGACCCAGCGGCGCTGGAAATCCATAACATTGCGGAACCGTCCGTTGTCGGTATTAAAGGCATACCAGACAAAGGCCAGATAGCGGGATGCAAGATTGAACACCGTACCGTTACTGCCGGCCTCTTCGAGGAGGGCGCACACCATGAGCGCACGGGCATTGTCATCGGTCGTGTACCCCTCGCGATAATTGGAAATTGTAAAAACCGCATGCTGCAGCATGCCGGTCTCATCGGTCATGCGACGCAGATGGTCGAGTTTGAGCGGAGGAAGGTCGCCGAAACTATTGTCAAGCGATTTCGCCGTAAGGACCGGGGCGGTGAAGTTCCGGCGTTCGGCCCGGGCGCGTTCGAATGTTTCGCGGTAGCGTTCCGCCACCCGCGGCCATATCATCGACCGTCCGAACAGGTATGCCCTTTTGCGCATGGCGTGACGTTCGGCTTCATTGTCGAGCAGGCGGTTGACCTGTACGGCTATGGCATCCGGGTCGTGAAACGGTACGAGAACGCCCCGGTCGCCGGCGAGCATCTCTTCGGCGTACCAGTAGGGCGTCGAGATTACGGCCTTGCCCGCGCCCAGTGTATACGCCAGCGTACCCGAGGTGATCTGTGTCTCGTTCAGGTAGGGGGTGATGTAAATGTCGGCGGCACTGATAAATTCGAGGAGTTCGTCAAGAGTAACAAAACGGTTGTAAAAAATCACCTGACCTTCCACGCCTTTCTCCTGTGCAAGCCATTGGAGCGACAACCGGTAGCTCTCGCCGTCGTGGAGGAGGACCTGCGGATGGGTTGCACCCAGAATGATGTAGACCACGTTCGGATGTGCCGTGAGGATGGAGGGAAGGGCGCTGATCACGTTTTCGATTCCCTTGCTCGCCGAAAGGAATCCGAAACTGAGCAGAACGGTTTTCCCCTCGACACCGAACAGATCTTTGTGAAAACTTGAATCGACGAAAGGCACATCGGGAATGCCGTGCGGGATGAAATCAATTTTGTCAATCGACAGGCCGTAGATTTCGCGCAGGAAGGTGACGCCGCGTTCACTCATGACCACCACCCGGTCGGAAAGCCGGGCGATTTCTTTGAGAACGTGCAGTTGATCGGGATTCGGATCGCGCAGTATCGTATGCAGGGTAGTGACGATCGGCATGCGCAGTTCCTGTAAAAGTGCAAGCACATGGCTGCCCGCCCGTCCGCCGAAAATTCCGAACTCATGCTGCAGGCATACCATGTCGATATTGTTGATGTTCAGAAAGTCCGCGGCGCGGCGATAAGAGCGGATATCTTTTTCGGTCAGTTCAAATCGGACGCGGGGCGGATATGCATACCCGGATTCACGATCGTTAACGGGCAGGGCAATACAGGTTGTGTCGCCATAAGCAGAAGAGAAGGATTCACATAAATCGGTGGTGAAAGTGGCAATGCCGCACTGACGCGGCAGGTAATTACCGACAAAGGCGATACGCTTTATCGTGTCGTAAGACGTAGCGCTGGGTATCCGGTCCGTCACGTGAGTATCGGTCACCATTGACTCCTGTTTTGGGGGAACCGGTTTGCCATGCGACCTGATTGAAGTTCGATGTGCATGTTAGTGGTATGCAAATGAATTTTCCTTTACGGTAAGGGCTATGAAACGCAATTTACTGGTAGTATAGCAATTACCACACCATATCAACTGTTGGCTGATAGTCGATATGGTGCCGGTGAATTAAGGTCGCTTAACGCCCCGGTAAAAGTGCAGTTCTTTTTTAAGAATTGTTTTCTTGAAAGTGAGAAGTGGGGTATCCAATTAAATCCACCTAACCTTTCCCTGCGCGGTTTCCGGTCTGATGCACCAGCTATATCCTCACCAATACAGGGTATTTATATGAAAGATTTCATTCGCGCCAAGTGCCGTAGGCACGGTGCTGCCGGTTGAGGGCAAAGGAACGCGATTTATTTCATATAGACATTTATTTAACATTAGCGGGGTATCCACTTGACTCACCACGCCCCCACTGCGGGGGGGGGCGCGTAGCAGGGGGCGTTAAAACGGTATGTAGATGATACCAATGTATTGTGCATTGGTGCGTCAAAGGGATACCCCGCTAACATTATTGTATCTACAAAATGCTTGAACAGTATGCCAATCCACGTTTCAGGTCGTTCGTGACGGAGTATATCAATGGTAGAAATTAACGACCAGCAAGCGCTTGTTGTTTGGTTAAAACGGGTAACCGATTGCAATGTTTACGATAAGATTGTCGCGTCGCCAACCGTACCTGCCGAAATCGATCGCCGTAAGTACCCAACGCTCGTTTTCATTTAGCCAGGGTTTACGTAAGGGCATCGCCAAATCGCACCGCACCACAAAAAACGAGGCGTCCAGACGCAGTCCGATTCCCGCGCCGACGCCCAGTTCACGGTAGAACCGGTTGAGGGCGAAAGGACGCGAATCGATTGACGAAACCGGTTGTAGCAGCCAGTTGTTTCCGGCATCGACAAATATCGCGCCTTTAACGATGCTGATTACATTCCACCGGTACTCCACGTTCGCTTCCACTTTTACATCACCCCCCAATTCAATATATGACGAACCGTCATGTACATACGTTCCCGGCCCGAGGGTAGTAACGGGAAACGCCCTCACTCCCGAAGTGCCACCGCTGAAAAATTGACGGGTGTAGGGGAGTGTTGAAGAATTTCCATACGCTTTGCCGATACCGCAATACAATCTGAATACCAGTTTGTTGTTGTCGGGAAACGTGAAATAGTATCGAGCGTCAACGGTTGCACGGACAAACTGCGAATAATCGAAACCTGCAATACCGTGCTGGTTTTCCGGTGAATCGTTTATTTTCGTAACGATTTTATCTGTCAGCCACAATGCATTTCCGGATGATTCCGTGGTGATGTTCACATACAACCGGTTTTTCCGCTCGGGGATCATCCGCTCATTGTAGGTAAAGGAATACTTGGTACCGGCAATGAATTGCTCTTCATAACTCCTTTTTAAAAAAGGAATGGAATCCAGGAGACCGTTAAATCGTACCGAGGCATTGGAAATAGAGGAGAAATTGACATTAAGTGGATTCAGGGTATGTTCTTTTCGTATATCCTCTTTCCATGTATACCCGAACGCTGCCTGCAGCGATTGAAGATCAAAGAAATCGATTCGTTTAATAAAGCTGTACCCCAGAGATATCGCTGTTTTCGGAATGAAATATCCGGACGGTTGTCGTATAAAGGGAATGATCAATCGGGGCATTTCCAGTTTTGTTGTCGGATTGACTTTAAACGAATATCTGTTTTTATAGATGCCCGAAAATTGTGTTTCGAGGGAACCGTTCAGATCTATCTTGAAAAGCTCGGCCCCGCCGAATATGTTTCTTTCCTGATAGCCGACAGTGAGTTCCGGCCCCGCGAAATCATTCGATTTATGGACAAGCACCAGCTCCGAACCGAAAAGTCGCCTGGCCATGGGGGTGAGCAGGACATGTGCATTTAAAACTCCCGGATGGCTTGTATCCGACGGGAAATATTTTATTTCGGCATAGTTGTAACTGCCCATGGTCATGAGTCGGTTGAGGGAGACGGAATGTCGTGTCCGGGAATAAAGATCATTTGTTCTGATGAAAATCGAACCGAGAATAACCTTCCGGTGTATTTTTGAGGCCCGCAGAAAAACGACACCGTCAACGATCGATGTATCATTTGTTGCGCGGGAGGTGTCTCTTCTCAAAGAATAACCCGGGTCCACATACACCGTTCCGATCCTGCAGGGAATAAAGGCCCTGGCAGGCGTTGCATCTTTCATCGACAGATCAAGATTGACGGTTGGAGTATCTTCGCCGACATACGCTTTAAAGAGCAGATAATCCGGATTAAAATAAAAATACCCCCGGTCTTTTAAAAGAGCGTCAATCCGCTCACGCTCTTTTTTGGCTGCTTCCAGAGTATAGACATCGCCGACCTTCAGCAGCGAATGTGTTTTCGATGAATCAATTATCTGTTGCAGCAACGAGTCGGAGAGAGAGTGGGTAATTTTGCTGATGGTGTATGGTGAATGCACCTCGCATTCGTAGCTCACCCGGGCGGTTTTTTCCTGTTCGGTAAGAGAATAGGAGGTGGCGCTCCTGAAATAACCGATATTGAACAGGTCGGTGTCTATCTGTGCAGCGGTTTTATCCGGCTTGACGCTGCTCATTACAACCGGTGGCTCACCCAGAGTGTTTCGTATCCATGCACCAAAACGCGTTCCGGTCGAATCTCCCGCGCGGTAATAGAGCCAGAGCCTTGGGCGCATCCATAAAAAAGCATGGTTCGGCCTGGGGCGCAATGACTGTTTTGCGGTTTTTTTAACGTTTCTTTTATCCACTGCAGCATCGGATGTTGTTACGGTAATGTCCGCGCCGGTATAGAGTTTATCGCCCTTCTGTACAAAGCGGGTTGCGGTGCAGGATGCAGCCGATAAAAGCGTTGCCAGAACGTAGAATCTGACGGTTTTATCAGGGTACATTTTTCGTTGTTTCACCATTTCGGGACTTCCGGAATAGATTTTTCCACTTATTGAATATCCGTGTCATTGAGATACCCACGGCGGTTTTAATCAATTGACCGTCAAGCGGGTCTTCGTAGATGTTTTTTCGAAATCCTTTCAGACGATAGCGTCCATCGGATGTCAGTTTATATTCCACGACTACATCGCCGATTATATCATTTGCCGTATTCCGTTGTGCCCGCGCACCCTCGACATCGACTGCCCCTCCTACTTGTACACTCAGGCGGTCGTTGAAAAGTTGCTTGCGCACGCCGATTTCAACCTGTGTTCTTCCCGATCCTTCCCCCGAGGTGAAATCATCGTAGGATTGAATGCCGAGGTTCAGTTCCAGGCCCGGCAGTGCGGCAGCCCCCCATTGTTGTAGTTGCCCACTTAAAAAACTGCTCACCCCACTGCGGGCAACCGAAGAAACAGAACCGGGACCGCTTGATGATTCAATCGGATTTTCCTGTAAAAACCTTCCTAAAACCAGGAGCGCGAACACCTGTTTGTCTAGTGATGACGGGTCTGCATTCAATTGCATGAGTTTCGCATCAACCGCTCCGCCCAAAGCCCCTTTATCCTCGGGTGGGAGTTGCAGTTCAAATGTGATGTCCGGATGGAGCAGTGCACCGCGAAGTTTAAGGTACACCAGAAAGGTCAGACGCCCGCGAAACCCGTTTTTTTCCGCATCACTCAACCCGGAAATCCGGTCGGCCACCAGATCGATGGGCGAGGTGATTATCCTGCA
>JAFGHA010000044.1 GCA_016930275.1 Chitinispirillaceae bacterium | reverse complement strand
TCCACTACATTTCGAGTTCTGGACTGAAAATATGGGCAAATTCGCTCAGTTTCGCCATTTATTGCTTGTAAACTGTAGAAAACGGGACAAGGTTTGCCGAGTGGCTGCACCGGAAAATCGAAGGGTATGTCATTCCCAGACAATTCGTCGGTACTGCAACAGCGACGTTCCCTTGCGTTCCGAAAAAACTCTTTCCCGTATTCCGCGATCGTGAGGAACTCCCGGTATCGTCACGACTGTCGGATAATATCCGTGCGGCACTGGAGCAATCCCGTTTTCTTATCGTCATCTGTTCTCCGGATGCGGAACAGTCGCAATGGGTCAACGAAGAAGTACGCATATTCAAACAGCTCAAAGGAGCGGATACCGTACTGCCGGTAATCATCAGCGGTGAACCGAATGCAGGAATGCGGAAAACCGACGGCTCTCAGCAGGAGTGTTTCCCCGAAGCGCTGCGGTTTGCCGTTGACGAATCGGGAGTCCTGACGAATCAGCCGGTTGAACCGGTCAGCGCGGACGCACGGGAAACCGGTGACGGTCGCCGGCGGGCGGTTGTGAAGATCATCGCCGGTATGCTCGGCATCGATTTCAACGCATTGTGGCAACGGGAAAAACGCCGGAGGCGGCGGAACACCATCCTGCTTGCCACCGCATTGACGGTAGCATCGCTGACGGTTTTCAGCAGTATCCAGTGGAGGCGTGCCGAACGGGGAAAACAGGAGGAGCGCAAGGCACGGCAGCTCGCGCAGCATAATCTTTCAAATGCCTGTATCCAGTCATCCCGACTTGAGCGTAACAACCTGCGTTATATTCCGGCACGCAGGTATGCGTTTAAGGCTTTGCAGGCGGAAGCATCCATAGCCTCCCGACTTGCGGTATGGGAAATGCTGGCACGGACGCCCATCGTTCTGAAACGTTTTTTTCTTTCCGCCAACAATTCGAATGCTGCAGTCCTGCTCCCCGACGGTCGAATAGCCTACACCGGCGATAATGCACTGGTGATCATCGACACCTCCGGAAATGAAATCGGCTCCATTCCGCAACCACTTGATAATTCCAACATAGCAACCTTGGTATATGGCACTCCGATTGTTGCAGTCCGCTCCTACAGCGGTGCCGTAAGTCTTTTCAATACGGAAAAAATGAAAACGCTTCCCTGGTTCCGGCCACACTCGAAATCACCCGGAATAGCATCCTGCAACCCCTGCCTGCTGGCAGTTTCGAATTCCGAGGGTGTTGCCGATATTTATAATTATGCCGCCGGTAATCCACCTCATCGTATCGACCGTATTGAGGGCATCAACGATAAAATCATCGGTATTTCATTTTCCGGGAATGGACATCTGCTGGGAATTCTGGGGGATGAGGAGATTGCAGTATATGACCGTCACAAACATCACCGACTCTGGTCTTCTTCCGCCAACGGTACTTATAACGGCATTGCATTCTCACCAACAGGTGATCGTGTCGCCTTTGGTGAAAAAGACGGAACCATAACCATTGCCGATGCCGCTTCCGGCGACCATCTGCTGTCAATCCCCACCCGCTGCAGGATGAGCAGCTTCAAGTTTTCCCCTGATGGTGAACACCTGTCCATAGCGGGTGTTTGGGGCGCGGGAGTACAACGCCGACCAAGCTGGGTGGAATATGATACCTATAGTGGTATTCCGACTCTGGTTTTTGAGTCGCCAGAGAGCTTCTCATCGTTTACTTATGTAGATGATGACCGGATCATGCTTTTTTCCGGCGGTATCGCGACACTGTTGCAACGCCCCGAACTCTGGCATCGCGGCAGACATGATGGCGTGATCAGGGGGATTACGCTCTGCAGTGCCGACAGGAGTTTTCATGTGCTGCGACGCTGCAATAGCGACACTACAGGTTATTCCCGCGCTATTTTTCACCCATTATCACAATTGTCAGGTAACCATCTGACTGAATTTACCAGGTATTTGACCTGCCATAGTTCTTTTGAGCATACTACGAACAATCTGAGGGTGCAAAGCGAATGGACGGCAAAGGATGCAACCACCTTTACAGCAATGGACTCCAACAGACTTTTAGTTGGAATGAAAAACGGGGACATCCGATTACTGAATACCCGACTCGACAGCATATCAGATCCACTCCTCTCGCTGCACAATATGCCGACCTTCCTTTACGTCAATAACGACAGTCTTGTATTGATCGGGGTACATGAGGAAAAGGGGCACGATCTCCATTCCGGTCTGTATTTATTTTCCGATTCATCACTGGCACCGGCTCTGCTTCCCCTTGAAGCCGGGTTAGGTGCATCATTGAATGCGACCGCAGGAGCCATATCGGCAACCGGCACGAAAGCGGTGATGGCCTTTTCCCCCTATTTGTTACCTGGAATCGAATCGAGGACAAGGATAGTCCACTTCGATATTACCGATAAAAAGGTTTCTCGTGCCATCGACCTGACCGGTGGAATGGTACGTGCAATTCATCCTCTTTCCGATTCAACACTATTCATTATAGGAAATGCAGCGGGAACGATAACGTTCTACAACAGCGCGACAAAAAAGTTCGAAGCCAGTATACAGGCAGGCACCCTCCCGGTATTCAGCCTCACTACCGTAGCAATTGACGGTAAAGAGATCATAGCTGCAGGTGACGGGGGGGGGACCGTCAGGTTCATCAATCCGGTTACCAGGGAAGTTCTTTATGAAACCGACCCCTGCGGAGAACCGGTCTGCACGATCCTCCCCGATCAGCAGAATAACCGAGTAATCATCGGCGCAGGCAGGCAGGTGTGGAGCTGGAAATTTACGCTCAATACTGATACGCTTCTACATCTTATTAATGCTGCACCGCTCGAATACGACGAGGAACGTCAGCAACGGGCACAGGAGTTTGAACAGAAGGGAGACCTGAAGAAAGCTGCCCGTCTTTACGAAAAGCTGACCGGCGGCAGTAAAGTAAAACAATCCGCCTTTTTGAATGAAGCGCTTTCGGTGTACTGGAATGCAGGAATGTATTCCGACGCGTTCAGGATACTTGAGAAAAGCAGAGCTGCAGAACTGGCCTATCTGAAAAAAAAGAATACGCATCTTTACCATAAGGTACAATTCAATACTCTCCGATCTACTTATCATGGGAATCAATCGTCTCTCAATTCCATCGCTTGGCGGAAGACCGGTGATACCACCTACCTGAAGAATGCCATTACATCGTTCATTAATTCGCTGTATTTCAATTTCGATGAGCCTGATGAAAATCTTGCATCGACTATCGCCGAACATCAGTTTCTTCAATCTCATTTCGCCGATGCGGGTGATTATATTACAAGTCAGCATTCTTCAACGGCACTTCTGTACTTTCTCCGGAACCATACGCCATCAACCAGACAGGACAGTCTTTTATTCTACATTTCAGCTGTCTTCAACCGTTTCCTGTCTACTCTGGTTCCCGGTAATGACGTGGATGGCGACTCGCTCATGACCCGTTGGTCAGCGGGACTCTCTCTCTCAAAAGAAAGTAAGTACTGCCAGGAATTACTGCTCGGTACTGATACCATAAACCCGAAAATTGCCGATTTCGACACCGCCTACCATGCCCGGATTTATTACCTCAGAGGTGTAAACGCTCTTCGCGAAGGCAAGCCGGCTATCGCCGGGCGGTCGTTCAGAAAAGGACGGGAATCCGGCGACTATTTCAACATGTGCCGGTTTCAGCTTGACAGGATGTCCGGAAAAAATACGGCGACATTGATCAACACCGACACATTGAAAACACAGTACCAGCCACTGATCGGCTATCTGCGGTGCAGGACCCTCAATGATGCGGGAGATACCGCAGGTGCCCTGCGGGAAATCCGGGCCGCCTGCGACCGGGCCCGCGCCATCGACCGTCCCTTCCCGCAGGGGTGGTACTGGAAAAACGTACTGTTCCGTAAAATGAACCTGACGGACAGTGCTGATGCGGCACTAAAAGAAGCAACCAACCGGGACACTCTTTTCATCTGGTCATTTTGGGACAAAAGCGAATACCACCTGAAAAGAAATGAGTGGGAACCCGCCCGTTGCGCACTGGAGGTGTTTTTTGAGGAGACCTCCGAATCCGGTGTTGAAATACCAACGTCATCACTTGCCGAAAAATACGGACAACGCGGTTTCATTTCGCTCATGTGTGGTCGCTTTGAGGATGCAGTTCGTTTTTCCCGGGAGGGATTGGACCTTGATCCCACACAGGTATGGATTGCGACAAACCTTGCACACGGGCTTTTACTTTCAGGCCGTAAAGTAGAAGCCGACCGAATATACACGCACTACAAGGATACCCTGGTATCTAACGGAAAAATCTCTTTTTCGAACGCAGTACTGAATGATTTCAAACTGATGCGTGAAACGGGAATCGACAGCCCCGAGTTCACCCGAATCGAGACGTTGTATGGTTATAAGCCGCCTGCATCAAAGATCAACTGAACATTCACGGACAAATGGTCTCGTTTCCGGTGCGCATTCCGTTCGGCGGGTGCAGTCACAAATACTGCTGCATATCTCCGCAGTGATGGTTGTTCTGTCCGGAGCGGTGTTTCTATTCCGGAGAAGAGGGTTGCGGGCGTACAGCAGTGCATCGTCGTGAGCTGTTAAAAAATCGTTCACACGGTAACAACGAGCTTGCCGTTTATTATGAGTTTTGTCACCGTTGCCCATCATTTTCTTGTATTTTAACTTTCTGGACACCTATTTTGATACTGGCTCATAAATGGCTATCGGCGGGAAATGCGATAACTCAGATTTTCCGGCAACTTTTTGACTGAGCCGAAAAATAAAATACGTATCAACCTGTTCCCCGTTTACCCTCAGAAGCAGAAGAAAAGGAACCCTATGAGTTCAATAAAAAAATTACGAAACCGGTTATTCATATGCCTCTTTACCGGCAATAAATACACCTGCATGTTCTGTTGCTGAGGATTGCCGGTCCGGCACCCTAAAATCGTTTCATTCGGCTTGACACCACGCTAAAATGGCGACGCATGGATAAAATACATACCCCTGCCGAATGAGTGTTACTTTTTACGCATGGATTCCCCCTTTAGCTGAATTTTTCTGGCATTATGGAATATCCGGTCGCAGATTGCATCGGCGGTGGTCTGATCGCCGAAGACATCATACCACTGTTCGAAGGGAAGCTGGCTGGCGATAATGGTAGGCCAGCATAAATACCGTTCCTCAATGATTTCCATAAAGATGTTCCTCTGTTCGGCAGTCATCACATCCGGACCAAAGTCATCGAGTACAAGCAGTTTGACGGCCCCGATTTTATCTATAGCTTTGAGGTAGTGTCCTAACGCTTTCTGTGCAGCCATGTGTTCGAGGAAGCGGGATACCCTGAAGTAATTGGTGGTGAGATTTTTTCTGCACGCCAGATTGGCAATAGCGCATGCCAGATAGCTCTTTCCCACACCGGTAGGCCCGCTGATGAGGATATTGACCTTGTGTTCCAGTGCAGTTCCGGAAAGTATATCGGCCATAGCATCCTTGGTGAGATTGCGGTGGTGCTTGAAATCTATCTCTTCAACGCAGGCTGAGGAGAGTTTGATTCTGGCATCTCTAAGCAGCCTGGTCAATCGGGTGGATCTGCGCTTGTCGTATTCCGCATCAACACAAAACGACAGATGTTCCATTGGGCCGAGGTTTGCGGCAGCGGGACTCGCTGCAAGTTCTTCAGCCTTCTGCGCCATGGCAAAGAGCTTCATATCGACAAGTTTTTCTATGGTTGCTTTTATCATTATGGTAAACCTTTCAATTTGTGAAGTCCCGGTGTGTCGGTGTGCGATTTCCACCGGTACTTTTGTTGGTTTATGCAGCATGTTGTTATAAGGGAAGTGTGGTCTGCTGTTCGGTGTAGTAGCTGCGGCCGCGTATATTCTCCCGATTCTCAACCGTCACCGTCGGGCCCTGTTTTGCCTGCTTGTCCCTACCGTTCCTGAGCAGATCCGTTATCTGCTGAACGCGCACAAAACCGAAGGTGAGGGATATTACTGCTGCGGCCTCAAGACGGTCATTGCCATACGTTTTTCCCAGACGTAAAATGCCCATTGACGGTCGAAAGCCCTGCTGCGGGTGGAATTTTGTCTTGATCACTTTCTCGATCAGTTTATGAGTTGCCGGTCCTATTTCTTGCGCCCATTTGAAAATTCTGGCAGGCGTCCACTCGGCATACTTCTGGTGCGCGGGTGGCATATGCTCGGTAAGCGTCGTGTACTGATATTCGGCACGGCTACGTTCATGTAACGCGACCCGGTCCTGATGGTGAAAGACTTCAACGGCATTCTCCGTAGTGCGGACAGACACTTTCTGTTTGGCCAGTGTCCACGGTACGCTGTAAAAGTGGTGATCGACTTCGATGTGGTAGTCGAACGCAACGGTGGGAAATGACCATTCGCGGTATACAAAGGGCTCTGCCGGAAGCGGCAGGGCATTGGGTTTGTCGAGTTCTTCGAAAAGTTGACGGCGGCTTTTCGGCAGGCGTTGCATCTGTTTATCGTTGAAGACCTCAAGGAGCTCAATAATCGCCCTGTTGAGTTCTGCTAACGAGTAGAATACGCGGTGGCGTAAACATGCCAGTATCCATCGCTGAACAAGAAGTACGGCATTTTCGGCTTTCGGTTTATCTTTGGGTTTTCGGGGGCGTGCAGGAATAACGGCTACACCGTAATGCGTAGCGAACTCCGTGAAGGTGAGGTTGACATCAGGATCATACCGGCACGCCTTGGTTACTGCGCTTTTAAGGTTGTCGTCCACCTCGATATGAGGTGCACATCCGAAGTATTCGTATCCCCGGCGGTGGCCCATAATCCAGCAGGGAAGCTGTTGACTCTCCTGCGCTTCAGCATAGGTGTACTGCGATGCGCCCCAAGCCATTACCAGCAGCTCCGCTTCCCGTTCTTCACCGGTACGGAAATCACGGATCTTCGGTTTTTTACCGGAATAATCAACGAAGAGCTTTTCCCCGCCGATGTGGCGTTGGCGCATGTACACTTTTAGTCGCTGTGCCCACTGCCGATACAAGACAATGCAGCGTGGATAGGAGTACCCGTCGGGATGCGTTTTGATGTACTCCTCCCAGAGTACCCGCAAGGTTATGTAGGATTTTGAATGCAAATCTTTGTGAACCTCGTTCCAATCCGGCAGCGGCCTTTGC
Source organism: Chitinispirillaceae bacterium (assembly GCA_016930275.1). GTDB lineage: Bacteria > Fibrobacterota > Chitinivibrionia > Chitinivibrionales > Chitinispirillaceae > JAFGNB01. The sequence continues at coordinate 32,297 of JAFGHA010000044.1, read as the reverse complement.
TCATCAGTTTTCTGCTGTAATCCGGTAAAGAGCAGCGTCTCCATCTGCTCCTCATTCATGGCATTCAAATCAGCCCATGGTTTACCGCATTTTCGGGCTCTCTCAATGTAGTCCCCGACGGTTGAGCGGGCAATCTGCGATGCCCGTGCGATGGCTGCCTGGCTCACTTTTAGTTCGAAGTAAAGACGAAGGCACTCCTTGATGCGACGCATAGTCTTCCTTTCCGGCATTTTTACTCTCCTGTTTCTGGTGATGAAAAAGGAGAGAATATGCTTTGGTGAATGGTTAACGCGTCGCTATTTGTAGTGTGGATAACAAAATCGCACCGTTCGGCACCCCAGAATCGTTTCAACAGAAAAAGTGCCGAATCAGACAATCCGCAGGTGCCGGACTATGAAATTTTAGGGTGCCGAATGAAAAAATTCTCAGGTGCCGGATGGGACAATTTTACGCATTCTGTGGTAAAAGTTACCGTAAGTTCATGCATGAAGGTGTCAAATCACCTGTTTTTAAAAAGTATACAGTAGCCGGAGGCGGCTATAAAAAGAATGTCAAATGCCCTCATTGCCAGTCAACGGACCGGACACGACTGCTCTATCTTTTTTTCAAGCTTCGAACCGATATCTACCGGAATAAAACCAGGCTTCTGCACATATCTCCCAACATGCTTCTCGCCCGGGAACTGCAGAGTATACCGACAGTTGAATACACGTGCGGCGCCCTTACACCGGAGTGTTTCTCTCCTTTCAATGCCGTTAAGGTTGACGTTTCAAAAATGACCTTTGATGAGAACAGTTTCGATGTAATTGTCTGCAACCATGTGCTTGAACATGTCCCCGACGATGCAACGGCCATGCGAGAGATTTTTCGCGTCCTGAAACCGGGTGGTTTCGCGGTACTCCAGGTTCCCCTGGCCCTTGATCTGGAAAAAACTCTTGAAGATGAAACCATTACCGGACGAAAAGAACGCAAAATCGTATTCGGACAGACCGACCACCTGCGATTGTATGGCGTTGACTATTTTGACAAGCTTTCGAGTATTGGATTCAGAGTCGTTCGGGACAATCCTTTTGCTGATAACTGGGCGGATGACCTTGAACGCTACAGTCTCGACAGGAATGAGGATGTTTTTGTCTGTTATAAATAGCGTTTGATCAGATCATCGTTAGGGGTAGTATATCGCAGTCGGGGTTGATTTGTGCCTCATTGGTACCGTTATGGGGTAAACGTCCTGCTTGAACCGGAACATACACAATTACCCAACAGTTACTTATCACCCGTCAAAAAGCATCAATCTCTTTTCCAGTGATTCCTGCAACTCCCGCCTTCCGTCGAGTACCGCGTGAATGTACACTTTATCGTCGACTATCTGATAGATAATGCGATACGGCTTGTAATACATCGCCCTGAACCCGGTAACCTAAATGCGCCGAAGTTCGGGTACGCCGTGACTCCGTTCAGGATTACCCTTCAGGGCAGAGCATTTCTGTTCCAGCACGGCAAGCAGCTTTTCGGCTTTCCCGACAGAGTCATGCTCGGCCCGACAGAGTCATGCTCGGCGACATAGCGATAGATGGCAACCGGATCACCTTCCGCTTCGGGAAGCATCAGCACCTCATATTTCATGATTGACCCGATGCCGCAACCCGATGCCTGATTCCGTTGAAAGCCTCTTTCTCCGGCTTTCCCTTGCCTTCAAGCATACTTTTCGTACTCATGGCAAGAAGCTTGAGCATGGCCAGACTCTCCTGCATCTCCTCATAACTTTCAATATCCTGCAGAACCGCCCGTGCCTCTCCATTGTGGGTGATGATCACTTTCTTATGGGTCTTTGCAATGCCCTCCACAATTTCCGACATATGGGCCTTCACCTGACTGATCGGTTGAACTGATTCGCTAAGTTTCATGGTATGGACCTCCTATACTATATTTCATATTTTAGTCTGAGTAGCGGTGATTCCGGAAATGTGTGTTTGTATTGAATGTCGGATAGGTAACTGATCCTGCATTGAAATGCAGGTGACACTTGATTGTTTCCATTTCTCGTACCAGCGTCACGGGATAGTAAAAAAAAACCGCTCCAGCGGAGCGGCTCTTCATAGTGTCAAATTACTGTCAGATTACTATTTGATCTGCCGTTCAACCGTCTCTTTATCGACGTTCTCGCGAAGCGCGTCTTTGAAGGAACGGTTGAGGTTGATCGGGTCGGCATTCGGATCATCGGTATCGATAATGTACACCGGTGTCGGATTGTCGAGGTATCCGATAACATCGGCATTATCAAACACGAAAGTTTTACTTTTTCCGGTGGCGACCACAAGACGGGATTCAATCCATCCGGTCTCTCCACTGGGAGTTTTCACCTGATAATGACGACCTTTTTTCTTGAGAACGGTAAGACGATCGGTAGTACCCACCTTCATGATCGGTTCTTCGTACACTTCGCGGGTCTCATTTTTATAAAGTCCAATACCGTCTTTTGTGGGAGTGACGAATTTTTCGGCTGCGAAAAGAACAAAAAATGCTGCAGAAATGGTCAAAACTACCAACATTTTGCTTAAACGCATAAAAAAGCTCCTTTTAAATTAAAGCCTGCAACATTCGTTCCACAGGCAACTCTACAATCATAGTATAATAAATTTTGTTCCTGAAAGCAACAGCAATAGTTGTCCTTATTTTGGTGCAACTTTCAATTATTACTCAATATAACTAAAATCCATTTCTCGCGCCGCTTTTGTTTCGTCCAATCTGCCGACCGGAGTGGAAACCGGTGCTTTTTTCAGTGAATCAGGGCTCTCTTCGGCAACCGAAGCGACCTCTTTCATCGCCGCGATGAAATCATCAAGCGTCTCCTTGCTTTCGGTCTCGGTCGGTTCGATCATGATCGCCTCCTTCACGATCAGTGGAAAATAGACCGTTGGAGGATGAAAACCGCGATCAATAAGCCCTTTTGCGATATCTATGGCATGAATACCGCCCGGCAGCTGCTTTCTCGTACTCAGGACACATTCATGCATACACCCGTCAGGATACGGAGCATGAAAATGATCCTTCAGAGAAGATAGCACGTAATTGGCATTGAGTACCGCATGCTCACTGACATCGATAAGCCCCTGTTTTCCCTGAAGAAGGATATATGCATACGCACGCAGACAAACCGCAAAGTTTCCGTAAAACGGTGCGATGTAGCCGATCGATTTCGGGAAATCATAATCGAGTGCATACGTCCCGTCGGTACGTTTTGCAATGCGGGAAACCGGAAGAAACGGGGAGAGATGCTTTTTGACTCCCACCGGACCGGCCCCCGGCCCCCCACCGCCATGCGGAGTTGCAAACGTTTTATGCAGATTCACATGCATTACGTCGAACTGCGCATCCCCGGGACGGAATTTTCCCAGAATGGCATTGAGGTTCGCCCCATCGTAATAAAGCTGGGCATCGAATTTATGCGCCAGAGCGGCGACTTTTTCGATCCTGGAGTTGAAAAGACCCAACGTGTTGGGATTGGTCAGCATGATCGCCGCAGTTTTTTCACTCAATTTCGACTTGAGGGAATCGATATCGAGCATTCCATCGTCACCGGTGGGAATCGTCACGATATCGTAGCCGGCAATTGCCGCGCTCGACGGATTGGTACCGTGCGCCTCGTCGGGAATAAGCACCTCGGTCCGCCGGTTGCCTTTGTCTTTGTGATAGGCGGCAATAAGCATCATCCCGGTCAGTTCGCCATGCGCTCCGGCCATCGGATGAGTAGTGAACGCATCCATTCCGGTGATCTCACAGAGCAGTTGCTCGAGCTCATACACCACCGCGAGCGCTCCCTGCGTGAGCATGCCACACCGACGCAACTGCGGCAGCAGTGGATGCAACGCGCTGAAGCCTTCGAGTACCGAGATCTTTTCGGTCACTTTGGGATTGTACTTCATGGTACAGGAACCGAGCGGATAGAAGTTGGTATCGAGCCCGAAATTCCTTCGCGATAATCCGGTGAAGTGCCGGACCACGTCGAGTTCGGAGAGTTCACCGAGACGAAGTTCGGTAGTCCGCCTGAAATGTTCCGGGATGGAGTGGTCTTCCGGCACGTCGCACGACGGCAGCGATACTCCTTTCCGCCCGGGAACCGATTTACCGTAGATTACTGACATACGACACGCTCCATGGTTTCGGCAAGCTGCCCAATCTCGAATTTCGTTCTTTTTTCGGTTACCGCGACGAGAAGGTAATTCTCCATTCCCGGATAGTACCTGCCGAGCGGAAATCCCGCGGCGATACCGTGGTCGACCATTCTGCCGACACACTCTCCGGCGTCAATCGGAAGCCGTACGGTAAATTCATTGAAGGTGGGAGATTTGTCCATCACCGCCACACCGGGAATGGCGGCGATACGTTTGCGGGCGTAATGTGCCTTGTTCACACAGAGGGATGCCACTTCCCTGAGCCCCTCTTTTCCGACCAGACTCATATACATATGCGCACGCAAAGCGCACAGTGCCTGATTGGAACAGATATTCGAAGTCGCCTTCTCGCGCCGGATATGCTGTTCCCGCGCCTGCAGAGAAAGGACGAACCCTTCCCTGCCGGAGGTATCCACCGTCCGGGCGACCATCCGGCCCGGCATTTTACGCACCAGCTCCTTACGGGCCGCCATGAATCCAAGATACGGACCACCGAATGAAAGCGGTATCCCCAGCGACTGTCCCTCGCCGGTGGCGATATCAAAGCCCTGTTCTCCGGGAGTTTTCAGTACCGACATCGCGATCGGGTACACCGACTGGATCGCTATAATGCCGTGCTCGTGACATTTTTTAACGATATCGCTGTGATCATCGACCGCACCGAAGAAATTGGGGTTCTGCAGAATCACCGCGGCAGTGGAACCGTCAAGCGTTTCGAACACCGCTTCACGGTCGCTCCGACCGTGCGAAACAGCGATCTCCTCGAATTCAATCGAGAGATTGGCGGTGTAGGAGTAAAGCATCTTCCGATAGATCGGGTTGACCCCTCCGTCAATGACCACCCGGCGACGGCCGGTGGCGTGAATCGCCATCTGGCATGCTTCGTAGAGCGCCGTACCGCCGTCATATACCGATGCGTTGGAAACGTCGAGATCCGTCAGGCGGCATATTGCCGTCTGGTATTCGTAAATTGCCTGCAGCGTTCCCTGCGAGAGTTCCGGCTGATACGGTGTATAGGCGGTGTAGAACTCGCTGCGGGAGGCGAGCGCATCGATGGCGGCGGGAATGAAATGATCGTAAAAACCGCCGCCCACGAAATTGGTGAGGTGAACATAGTTCTGCTGCGCCAGATGTTCGAAAAACGACATGACTTCGAATTCGGATTTTCCGTCCGGGATATTGAACGATAACGGGGTGAGCGACTCGGGGATTGCCGAAAAAAGCTCCGCAACGGTGGCTACCCCGCACTGCCGCAGCATTTCCTCACGCTGTGTATCGGTATGGGCGATATAGCTCACGCTTCACTCTCCAGAAACGCCGCGTACGCCTCGCCGTCCATCAGCGCGCTCACGCCGCCGTCACCGGCGAGATCCACCTTGAAAAGCCAGCCGTTACCGTACGGGTCGCTGTTGATCGCTTCGGGAGCGGTTTCGAGCGCATCGTTGACTTCGATGACCTTCCCGTTGACCGGTGAATAGAGATCGCTCGCAGCCTTGACCGACTCGATAACGCCGCACTCCTTGTTCTGGGTAAGTTCCGTTCCCGCTTTCGGCAACTCGACAAACGTGATATCACCCAGTGCGTCCTGCGCATGATCGGAAATACCCACCGTGGCGGTGGCACCTTCGACAAGTACCCATTCATGAGTTTTCGCGTACCGACGATTGTCCATTATACACTCCTCGAGGTAATAGATAGAAAGTATGCAGTCAATTTTTCAGAAAAGTTTCGAGCGGCGCCCGACCGGTCGCACCGGTATAAAGCGGCATGGTCGCCACGTTACCATCGAGCGTTCCCCGTTCCGTACTGATTGCCACGACCGAACCGGTTTCGGCCCGGTCGCTGTCGATATAGCCGAGTGCGATCGCCCGACCGAGTGAAGGAGAAAAACTCGCACTGGTCAGTCTCCCGATGACTGTTCCCGCCGCATCGGTAACAGGATTGCCGGGATGCGCCGTCCGGCGGCCTTCCAGAGAAATCGCGCAGAGACGCCGCGATCTGCCGTTCTCCGAGAAAACGGCATCCGAGCCGATGAACGGTTTATCACCGAGAGCCCGCACAAAACCGCTCCATCCGGCATTCATTTCGGTATCAAGTTCGTGACCGTAGAGGGGATACCCCATCTCAAGACGAAGCGTGTCGCGTGCCCCCAGCCCGGCAGGCTGGGCACCGCAATTCATGCAGTCATCCCAGAGCTGTTTGATCAGGTCATGCGATCCGTAAAATTCAAATCCGACTTCCCCCGTGTACCCCGTCCGGCTCATGAGCAACTGTTCACCGCGGTACCGGTTGTGTATGAAACGGTAGTATTTCAGTTCACGAATCGACTCATCCAGTAGTTTACGACAGATTTCCGGCGAGTCCGGTCCCTGAAGGTCGATTTTTGCCGTCTGCTCGGATAGATTTTCCGCCTCGGTGTCGTCATCGAGGTGGTCGAGAATCCAATCGTAATCGGTCGGCTCGGTTGCCGCATTCACCACCATGAAAAATTCATCTATACCGATACGGTAGAGAATCTGATCGTCAATGACACCACCCGCTTCATTGCAGATAAATCCGTACCGGCACTGGCCCATCGTCATCGTTTCGACCGGACACGAGACAATCCGCTCAAGGCTTTCCACTACCCCCGGCCCGCGAAATGAAAATTCTCCCATGTGGCAGGTATCGAACAGTGTAGCGCTCTCGCGGGTGGCGTTGTGCTCGGCGATGATACCCTTGTATTGAATGGGCATCTCATACCCGCCGAAAGGGGCCATTTTCGCACCGAGAGCAATATGTTTTTCGTAAAAAGGAGTCTTTTTCATGGAGTAGATCCCGTCGGGTAAAAGAAGTATAAAAATGGTCGTTGCAGGCCGGGGGCGCAAGGATGGAAAATAAGGTAGTTGAAGGAATAAATTTTAAAGCCGAACATCTTTGGATCCGGCTGTACCAATTCTGTATAAACGAATTCTTACCGGACATTATCTTTGGGCAGTCATTGACAGCTGTTCGATATCCCGACTCAATCTTTGAAATGCTTCCAGTTCAAATAGCGGTGAAAAATCCTCAATATTCTCCGTTATTAAATGTCTGCATTGCAAAGGTTTGAACCTCTTCAGATGTCTTCCCCTCAACTCTGAGGCAATAATCAGGATATCAATCAGTCTTTGTTTGGGATCAGGAAGTGATTCAATGGTTGATAGAGGCGGTAATTCGATATGAGTTCTGCAATTTGGGTTACCGGCAGCAACTTTCATCGCCCGCTCATTAAACAATAACCATGATTCAGTCATGCGAACCGGTACAACACAGATAAGCCGGGGAAGGCGTTCTCTAATCCTGGAAACAGCGTCCCTGATTTCCTCATAACGGGACTCTTGATCCTGTGCCTCCGCATCCCGGTGTATAAACAACACATCAGGCTCATAGAGATCCGCAGCCAAACGTATACGGTTCACGAGAGTATACTGCTCCAACCGAGACCGCGATACATCCGCCCATATTCCGTTAATGGGAATATCAGCGAAATATCGGCGCAATAACCATTTCAAGATCGGAACAAGACATCGATCAGACGTTCCATCGCAGAGCAGAGCAAAATCAATTTTTTCCATAATCGGCATTGGGTTCTGCAACCTTGTGTTCCTTTAAGAAATCCATCTGTTCCACATATCTATCGAAAACTCTCTTTTCGACATCATCATTTTTTTGTTTAACAGCAGATGACGCGTTATCATTTTTTGGAAGAAAAGGCTGTAAATAGGATAGAAGAACATTCTTAGTGATTGTTTGTATCAGATTTTGTGTGCCAGATAATCGCCAGGTACCCTTCATGGCAGAGAGAACTATTCCATTTATCAAATTTCCCTGATACTTGATTTCTTTTTTTTCAACTGCAACCAATGCATCATCCGGAACCTCACCGACGAAACCGGGTGAATGAGTATTGACAATAACTTGACGTAAAGGATTTGTCTCATCGACAGGTTCCTTTGGATCAACGGCCATATTCCTTAGCAGCTCAAGCATCGCGGGAATCCGTTCGGGGTGGATACCATTCTCCGGCTCCTCCAGACAAATAAGCCCCTGTACCTGGGGGTCCCGACCAATAATACTCAGTGCAAGAAATCGCAAGGTTCCATCGGAAAGTGCATGAGCCGGATGCCCCGTACCAGCCCTGTCTTTTACAAAAAGAGTATAGATTTGCCGTTTTTCATCTGCATCCACCCTAATTTCTTTTACATCTGAAATCAGTTCAGACAGATCGTTGCTTACCTGCTGATAAATTCTCTCGGGATCAGTTGATGCCAGGCGATGTAAGGTTGCCGGAAGATGCTCACCGTTATTGGTCAGAATGGCGGGGGCAGTAAAGTCATCAGGTTTGCGTAGTGCACTCGGTTCGAGTTGCAAAAGCATCCACGATTCCATTTCTCGTCGAGCACAAAGCGCTGTTGGACTTTCGGCGGCATTGGTACTCGACAACACGGTTCTAGGAAGACTCGATGCAAGTAAGGATTGTGTTTTCCCCCCTCTTTTGCCATCCTGATGAAGCTTGATGATTGTCTTTCCTTCACGGCTTTCAGTCGATATAAGTTTTGTAGTTTTTTTACCACTGATTATACTGTCACGCCAGCGACTGGAAAATTTGAAAAGAAGGTTCTCTGGTATTTCCTTTTTAGGAAGATAGGTCAATTCTTCTTTCGTGATTCTTATAGGATTAACTGATCGATCATGGATTTCTTCCGTTCTATACTGCAGTTTTAAAGTATATCGAAGAAATGTATAGCTGGCTTTTGCATGTTGTCCAAGGTCATCTATGGCACTCTGGGGAATGATCAGATCAGCAATAAACTCCATTTCAGGATCAAATTGAGCTCCATAATGATGAAAAATACGACGAATATCTCCGGAACGTCCACGTTCCCCCCGAATCAACAATGCAGCTTCCAGCAGTGGAACCCGGGCGAGAGCCCCTAAAAAACTGATGGCATCAAAAAGATTTGATTTGCCGACACCGTTACAACCGGCGATACAGGTAAAAGGACCGAACCGGATGTCAATTTTAAGAAGATTTTTGAATCCGTCTACCTGAAGTCGAGTGAGCATCTTGCGCCTCCTTATTTAAGAGAATATACAAATTGCCCTGTATTCGATGCAGGAAGACAGGATCGGATAAACTCACCTATCCATATCGCGATATTCATCAGGTCGGGATCGAACCGCAGATCGCAGGAACAGTGCGAACCGCTCATCAGGAAACCGATCGACTCCTCGATGATGGTCCGGGGCGAACAGACCGAAAGGACGGGTTCTCCTCCCTGCGCGAACGTGAGCAGCTGCACCGCCAGTCTCTGTGCCCGCAACAGTTCCCGTTCGGCTTCGTTGACAACCGCCGCTACCTCGGTATTTTCCGGTGCGGCTATTTTGCACATGAACAGGTTATTACCGATTCCGGTGAGCAGGTTGTTGAAGTCGTGCGCGATTCCTCCGGCCAGCATCGCTACCGATTCAAGACGCTTGGCACGAAAGAGTTCCTCTTCCATACGTTCCTTCTGCGTCACGTCTCGGAATACCACCACGACGCCGATAATGACCCTGCTGTTGTTTTTTACCGGTGCCGCGCTGAATACCGAAATAAATGACAGGATCGTCACGAAAGCCTCCTTTTAAACCATTTCAATTCAACGGTACCACGGGGCACCGACAGAATGAATCGTTCACGAATCAGAAAACAAGCAGGATTCGTCGACAGTGATGGAAAGTAAAGCTAAATGCGCAGTGGAGAGAACAGTGCGGAGCGACCGGGCAAGTAGATACGGGCGGGATGACTAACGTGGACTACGCAGGTCCCTATACGGGGGTGCAGGAAGCCGCAGCATGATCCCGTCTGACCGGGGAACGGATTGTTGAAGGATTCTCGGGATTCGTTATCCTCCCGGAGAACACCTGCATACAAGGTATCGGTTCCGGGAGAACGACTGCAACCGATGTTCAGGTGAACCGGCTGCCAATTGTCAGCCGGAAACTGCAGTAGAAAAAGCACCCAGAGTAAGAAGGGAAGAAGCCTGCTCATACGGTCTCCATCCGTCCGGAATACGGTTTTTGGAGGAGCCTGATATTGCCGCTTCAGAGGAGGTCGGTTAACGGCTGTCGCACTGCTGACTCTCACGCCAGCCCGGACAGTAGCGATCGGCCCACTCGACGGTTTTTTCGGAAAGCGAGCAGAGGCGGTTGTTCATGATCTGCAGCGTTCCGTATTCTTCGCCCCCGCGTTTGAAATCGAGCCGCTCAAGATTGATTATCGATGCGGGAAGGGAATGGAGCAGATTGCTGTTACACCTGAAAACACGGAGTTCTCCGAGACTACCGATACTTTCAGGAAGCACCGTAAGTTTATTGTAGGAAACCGACAGCACTGCAAGGTGCTCAAGGTCTCCGAGATTTTCGGGAAGCTCGGCAAGTTCATTTCCGGCAACCGACAACCATTGGAGCTTCGGAAGTGAAGCGATTTCGTTACCGAGATGCCCGATCCGGTTGTTGTCGACATACAGCCACTGCAGATTTTTCAGATACATCATGGTTTCCGGCAGGCCGGTCAGCCGGTTTCCGCTCAAATAAAGATCCGTCAGCGCTGTCAGATCGCCGATTTCATCGGGGAGTGAAAGGAGTTTGTTCGAGGTCAGATCAAGCTTGCGCAGTTTCGGCAGTTGACACCAGGTTGCCGGATAGTTCGTCAGTGCATTGTTATTGAGTGACAGTACCTCCAGTTCCGGCAGCGTGTCGACCCGCTCGTCGATCGCAGTGATTTCGTTATGGTCGGCGTACAGAAACCGTAGTGCGCGAAGCTCGGAGACAGTGCGCGGGACAACCCGGAGACGGTTTGATCTCAGTGAGAGATATTCCAGCCTGTCGAGGGACGACATCCCGTCGGGAAAGGCGGCAATAGTATTCCCGTCGGCCTCACATCGGGTGAGAAGGGAACAGCTGACCAGTGCGGCGGGCAGTGCGGTCAGTTTGTTGTTCGATGCCTTGATGACTTTGAGGTTACGGAGCCTGCCGATTTCCTCGGGAAGAACCGGCAGCGCATTATTATCGACATTCAGCGTTATCAGCCCGTCAAGTGATCCGATCGTATCGGGACATTCGGTGATTCCCTTCTGCATCAGGAACAGTCCGACGACTCTTCCGCCGGCAGTATCTGCCACGCTCGACACCGCGGTTCCGGTGAGACCGTTCCGGTCAAGAATATACCGGACGGCCATTGTATCCTCACCGATACCACCCGCCGCCCCGATCGCCATTACTGTAACCGCTAGTACTACATATTTAATCATGCTCATCCAATCGATTTACACGAATTGAGTTCCGGAGGATTCACCCTCCTGTACTTCAAGGTTCACCACCGGAAAATTACGGATAGAGGATATCCTCTTTTACCCGTTCGGCTGCCGATATTCCCGCAGTCTGCGTGATCAGTTCGAGAGCAAACGGTATCGCCGCAGCGACCCCTCTTCCGGTAATAACATTTTTATCCCGCACCACGGCAGCTTCGATAAAACGTGCACCGGTCAACTGCTCCTCGTATCCCGGGTAACAGGTCGCCCGTATATTGAGCAGAATTCCCGCTTTACCTAATACTGACGGTGCCGCACATATGGCGGCACAGAGAAGACCTTCGGAGAAGGACTTTTTCACCAGGTCGAGAACGACGGAACTCTCCGCCAGCATCTGTGTTCCTTTTGCGCCGCCCGGCAGAACAATCCCGTCAAAGGAACCGGGCAGATGCTTGATTGTCGTATCGGCCGTAACGGTAATACCGTGACCACCGGTCACTTCACTTTTCCGGATTCCCGCAGCGGTTACGGTAACACTGCCTCTCCGGAGCAGGTCGATGACCGTAATCGCCTCCACCTCTTCGAAACCATCAGCAAGCAGTACAACCAGATGAGCCATACCGGCACCTCCTATAACGAAATGGTGTAGACCACCCCGTCAGTAATTATGGGACAGCAACGTTGTTTCATGTACTCAATCAAAGCACCCATTTCCGGAGTTTTCTTTTTAAGCCGCCTTGAACAGATACCGTTGATTGAAAACACACGGTCCGCTTCATGTGAACGGTCATCCTCAAAATACATCTGTAACCCGGTCAGTCCGCCAGTCTCAAGAAAAATGGTATCGTTACGATGATATACCCGCAAAGAAAAGGAGTCGGTTGCGGAACGTTCCACCGCTGCCACCCCGGTGATACTGAACGGATAGGTACCCGGCGCGTACCAGTTGACCGGTCCCGCTGCAGGCAGCGACCAGGTTCGCACCAGTGAACAGAGCATACCCCGTTCACGGTCGCGATAATCAAAACCGTGCTCTTCGTCGGGATATTCCCTGCGGCGTATCCCGACTCCCCGCTGTTCGAGGTAGTCGAGAAAGGAATTGACCGACGCAAGCGGATAGAGACGGTCGCGACCGGCATTGACGTTGTATATCGGCCGCTGCATCAGATTTCCGGGGTGAAGTTCCATACCGAGCTGCGGCAGCATCCCACCGTACCCGGAGATCGAGATAAACCCGGCGAACGGTGCGGCAATCGTATTGGCGGCAGCCCAGCAGCCGGTCGCACCGTCCGATACGCCGGCCAGAAAGATTTTTGCCGGATTGACCGGATAGCGCAGCGACATGTATCTGAGCGTCTGCAGTATGCGTGAAAGTCCTGCCGGACTCCACCAGGGTGCGCTTCTTCCCGCCGACGGACTGGCAAAGAACAGATCCATACTGTCGGAAAGCATGCCGAGCATCTCCCAGGCATGTTCCCCTTTGTCGTTCCGTGCCGCACCGGTACCGCCATGCAGGTAAATGATCAGCGGATAGACCGAATCGTTGCGATAATGCATCGGCGTACCGAATCCCGTCGTATAGGAAACACCGAAGGTGTCGGTGAGTATAACGCTGCCGTTACCCGCGCTGCGGGATCTCCTGACGGCATCGCGCAGGGAATCCACGGCAGTGCGCCGCGCCCGCTTCAGTGCGGCGGGCGGTTCACCGCCGGCCGATACGAACCATTGTTCGAAAAGCGAGGCCGTTACAGGTTCACCGGCTTTTTTTCCGCATGTCAGTATACCCGACAACAGAACGATGGACAGAATATTCCACAGCACTTTTACCCACAGTTGCCGCCGAGCGTCACTGGTGAACATATAATGTCTCGAAATCCTCTCTATCCCTGCAGATACGAAACAGCTTGTCGATTCCAACGATGGAAAAAATCTCGGTGATATCGGACCTTAGTCCGAACAGTACCAGCAGGCCGTCTTTCTGTATAACCCGCCGCTGGAAATTCATAAGGATGGTAATTGCGCTGGAATCGACCTGCGATACGCCGCTCAAATCAATGGCAATCCCCGGAATTGATTCCCGTTCCGCCCGTTCGAACGCCTTGCGAATCACCGTAAGATTCCTGACGATGAATTTACCTTCGAGCTGGATAATATGCCATCCTTGAGATACCGATTCGGTAATAACCATTCACGTTCCATAGTTGCAGTGATGAACAACAACGATAGTGCAGAAACGCACCCCCGCCATTCTCTACATAAATAAAAAGAGGAGTGAGGCTACGCAAGTATTTTTGCCGCCGTGGTCCCGCAAGATCAGTCAAACGGCAGCACCCTGCATACCCCGTCTTTCAGTTCGATCATCGTGGGTACATCGGAACGTCCGGCGGTCCGCGTTTTATCAGCACTCCGGAACCAGGAGAACCGGTTCTTCCGGCGGGAAAGCATAACGTCTCCGCACACGACCTCAAGTTGCGGAACCTGCCCGGTCGCATCGTAACTGCAGGTGCACGGCGGTGCGCTCCGGTCTCCTCCCGTAACGACGATAACTTTTTTTTCCGTGAACCGGTAGTGACCGTCATTCTCCGCAACTCCCGTATGGTAATCATTCTCCGGTGTCACCGTAACTCTCCGGCAAACCCTGGTACCGGGCATATGCCGGATCCACGGCGTCACACTGTAGTGAATGAAACGATCCACGGTTTCTTCACCGCCATTGCAGAAAAGTACGGTACTGCCGCTCGGAGAACGAACCGCCGTCACCTCGACACCGGGAGTCCCGCCGGTGAATCCGACCACCTGCGTACCGGCGGTCGCCCGGCGGACAAGATACCCGGCCGGAATGAAACAGCAGAGAACCGGTATTCCCCATTTTAAAACGGTCCGGCGCGCTGTGGTTGAAACGGTGACCAGTGCGGCAAACAGCAGATACCATGCGGCGATCTGTTCGGGATACGGCGCCGGCAGCTCGACGGAACTCAACGGCATCGAAACAGAGAAATTCGCGACCGACATCAACCCGTCAAGGAAGAGTGATGAGTAGTAGACCGCCAGATGACTGATAAACGGCGCCAGCGGTGCACTGAGCAGCCCGATGAAAAACAGCCACATACCTCCGGTCATCAACCCCGCGCCGACGATATTGGCGACAAATCCGTATAATGAAACCGTACCGAAGTGCCACAGCATCGCCGGCAGTGTTGCGCAGAATGCTGAAAACGAAACGGAAAACGGGATGAGCACGAGCCGTATCCCGTAGTCAACCACCGGATTGGAGTGCCCGGGAAACGCTTTCATAATTACCGGATGCAGGGTGAGAATGCCGAATGTTGCAAGAAAGGAGAACTGGAATCCCGCCTGAAAGAGTGATGCGGGTGACCAGGCAAGCCAGATGATGGCGGCGAGTCCGAGTGACTGGAGCGGATAGCTCTTCCGTTGCAGGAGCAGAGAAACAATCACCACGGTCGCCATTACCGTTGCGCGAGCGAGGGAGGGTACCGGACCGATATAGAGATAATAGAACCACAGAACGCTCAGCGCGCACAGATGACGTACCCGCGCCGGTACCGGAACCATCGAGAGCAGGAGATAGACGGCGGTCAGAAGTATTCCCGCGTGCAGTCCCGAAAGGGAAAGCAGGTGATAGAGCCCCGATGTTCTGAATGCATTCTTTATCTCCGGAGCGAGATAAGCTTTCTCATCAAGAAAGGAGGCCCGTATCACCGCACGGTGATCCGGATCCGGATAGGTCTTCAATACCCCGATCACCCGTGTTCTGAACCATGCGGAACACTTCGCATGCCAGGATTTCGGCGGTGCACCGCCAAGCAATCCGGTGACGTTGATTTTTCCGGAAATTCCGTTCACCCGCAATAACGCTTTTTCGTCAAAATCATACCGGTTAGTTCGTGACCTTCCCGCAGAAATGTATCCCCTTGCAGAAACTGCTCCTGCGGCATCCGGCATCACGGAACTCACGCACATGAACGTACGACCGCAGAGCGGGGATTCGGTGTTTCCGTTTACCGTCTGAAGTCTGAGCAACCATACGAACCGGTCACGTTGCGGAGCGGGAGCATTGCACAGAATACCGGAAACGGTTATTTGATCGGACTGCAGCGTCTGTAGCACAGCGCTGCACCGTTCCCATTTTCCCAGATGCAGCAACGTCACTGCCGCCCCGGCAACCAGAAATGCCGACAGGCGAACCGGTGCCTTACCACAGAAAAGTGCTGCCGTACAGACACCTGTTGCCAGAACCGGTAAAAAAAAGTACAATGTACCTGTTAGGACAGTATGCGGAACCGGGATGCAGTTCGCGACGGAAATACCCGCCGCGAACGCTACCGCTCCGCAGAACGCCGGAAGATTCCACCAGTGTGCACTACCGGGAAAATTCCGCAGTACCGAATCGATTATTGAACGTATCTTCATACACAACCGTAAAAACAACTATTTTTAAACCACAATCGAAAGACTCCGAAACCGATACCACTGTTGCCGGATAAACCTTCGCGGAAATACATGTGTCGACCGACGGCACCAGCACGTATCGCATCGTGGTGAGGTTGTAAAAAATTAAATCATGACACGAAACCGTAATTGAAAGAAAACGAAACATGGACCGCAATCAGATAAAACTGCTGGTAGTCGATGATGAACTCGAGATCCGTTCCCTGATTGTGGAATACCTGCACGACATCGAAGGATATGCCGTATTTCAGGCTTCTGATGCTGCAGCCGCACTTGAACTGCTGGAACAGCAGCAGGTCGATCTTGTTTTATCGGATATCAATATGCCGGGAATGAAAGGGTTCGATCTGCTCAAAGAGATCCGGAACCGTTATCCCGACATCAAACGAATACTTATCACCGCCTATAATGTCGAAGACTATCTTGAACTGGCACTCAAATATGATATCGGAAATATTTTCGTTAAAACGATTCCCTTTAACTTCGAGGAACTTTCCACCGTTCTGACCAATCTTCTCGCGAACGACATATTCGGTCTCGACCGGTATTTCACCGCACCGACCGATCGTATGAAAATCAAGATCAACAGCTCGCGGAAACTCGAACAGCATGCGGGACAGCTGGTTTCGTTCGTCGGAGAAATCTCTTACGCCAAGAAACTCGAACTGGTTATCACCGAGCTTCTGACCAACGCCATTTTTTACGGCATCCGCAGAGAATCCGCCGAAAAAAAGGATCTCTGGGTTCATGACTTCACCCTGCCGGACGATCAGGCGGTGGACGTCGATGTCGCCAGGGACGATGATAAATTCGCCATTTCAATCAGCGATGTCGGAGGACGTCTTCAGAAAAAGGACGTCCTTTACTGGCTCAACCGGCAGATCGCCCATGATGCCGACGGGCTCCCCCTCGGTCTTTTTGACTCACACGGCAGAGGTCTCTTCATTACCCGTAAATATATCGACCGTCTGATTATCAATATCGACAAAACCCACCGCACCGAAATGATCATCATGAACTATTACCGCAATACGTACCTCGGCTACAAGCCGCTCTACATCAACGAATTATAACTCGTACCCGTCTATTGCGCAACGAAAACGTATTTCATTTCACCCGACCCGACGGACGGCACATCAGGTATGATCCGACATATATTTCATGAAAAACCGTATGTTCGTTATCCGCAGATAACCATATTGTCGTTATGATTTTCACTACCCGCATACCCGTCAACATCACCACTCCACAACCGGTGGTCGATTACCTCGCCGGTCGATTTACGTACCACTCCCACGACACCTGGACCGGTCTAGTCGCAAGCGGCAGTATCCGCATTGACGGCAGAACCGCCACCGTGCATGATACCGTGCGGGGGAATCAGACCATCGCGTACGATGCAGGTGAATTCGAGGAACCTCCTGCCGATCTTGACTATGCGATTATCTACGAAGACGAGTGGCTGCTGGCGGTGAACAAACCGGGAAATCTACTAATCCATCGCGCCGGTCGTTCCTTCAGAAACAATCTGATGTATCACCTAAGATCGGTGCATACCCCTTCGTATGCGACCGCCCGGTGTATTCACCGGCTCGATCGCAATACCTCAGGGATTGTGCTAGTTGCGAAGACCGCGCAGCTGCAGTCGGAAATCGATTGCCAGTTCAGAATGCGAACGGTGCACAAATGGTACGATGCGATTGTCGAAGGGGTTATGAATAAACCGATCGACCGCATCGATGCACCGATCGGTCGTGATGCGAGTCCGGACTTCAGATCCAGATTCAGGGTCGATCCCGCCGGGAAAGAGGCGGTTACCATCGTTGAACAGTGTGAGGTAATCGGTCCCGGTTTTTCGCAACTGCTGCTCAAGCCGCTTACCGGAAGAACACATCAGCTCCGGGTGCACTGCGCGGCGATCGGTCACCCTGTCGTCGGCGACCGTCTCTACGGTTCAACCGTTTCTGTTTCCGGCAACGGAATCGATGGCGGTGGAAGTAATGATCTGCACTCCGCACCTGATCGTCATGCGTTGCACTGTGCAAAAATCGTGTTTCACCATCCGCGGAAGAATCTGGAATGCTGTATCGAAGCGCCCCTGCCGGCCGATATGGCGTCACTCAGGGAATATGCGGGAAGTTCCAAAAAAAAAGGGGGCATGACGCCCCCGGACTGACTTTACTGGTAAAATTTACTTTTTCTTCTTTTTCGCTGCCGGTTTCTTCGCTGCCGGTTTCTTCGCGACACCGCCCACTACTGCGTCTTTCGCAGCTTTTGCAACCCGGAACTTCAGAACTTTCTTTGCGGGAATTTTGATTGTCTCACCCGTTGCCGGATTGCGTCCTTTTCTGGCCTTACGCTGCACCAGAACCAACTTGCCGAGACCGGGCAATGTGAAACCGTTTTTGGCTTCTTTGCATGCCAGGGCCGCCAGATTGTCGAGAAGAGACTTCACCTGCTTTTTCGGAAGTTCATTGTCTTCCGCTAACTTCGCAATGATCTGAGATTGCGTCAGGCTCTTTGCTGCCATGCGCACTCCTTCTGTTAGGACAAAGTGGAACAGAAATTAGTAAACATGCAAGAAGTATAAATCAGTGCTGATCTGTTGTCCAGAAAAAAGTAACAAAAACACTGATATTATTAACTTTTTTTCATTCAGCCCCACTTTAAGCCCCGCTTTCAGCCTCTTTTTTCGGCTCCGTATCGGTAAGCACCGTAGCGGGACATCCGGACTTCCGTGCCGCCGTTGTGTCCGTTTTTCATTTTCGTCCCGGCTGCCGGTACCGGACAAAACACCTGTTTAAAAGCGTTTTCAATGCCTCCAACCCGCGGTTGTATCACTTTTCTCACCAAAAAAAAAGAGTACCCGAAGGTACTCTTTATCGGTAAATGAAACCGGTCCGGATATCACCCCGCCGGAAACGCCTCCTTCAGAAACGCCAGGTCCAGTTCCGGATACACCGGAAAGCGGCCGAGCAGTCCGCCAACCCGCTCTTTCGCCTGAGCGACGGCCGACGAATCAACCGCATATTTCGCCTTGCTTTTCGTTCCCGCATTTTTTCCCGAGGTGATTTCGGCCGGGGTCGTATTTGACAATACCAGCCGAATGATTTCCGCGATCTCCTTCATCTCCGGTTCTTTCATGCCGAGCGTCGTCACCGCCGGAGTTCCCACTCGTAAACCACTGGTATACCATGGGCCGTTCGCGTCGTACGGGAGTGAATTGCGGTTGAGTGTCACGCCGCAATCCCGCAGGGCGCTCTCCGCCTGACGTCCGGTAATACCGAAGGGAGTGACATCGATGAGAAAGAGATGGTTATCGGTACCGCCCGTTGCCACTTTCATTCCCGCATCAGAGCAGTACCGCGCCAATGTAGCGGCATTGGCGACGATTTCCGACGCGTAAGCCCTGAAAGCGGGCTGATTCGCTTCGGTAAAGGCAACCGCCTTGGCCGCGATAACGTGCGCGAGCGGTCCGCCGATCACCAGCGGGCAGCCTTTATCCACACTTTCGGCGAATTCCGCGGTACAGAGCACCATACCGCCGCGCGGCCCGCGGAGTGTCTTATGGGTCGTTGTGGTCACCACATGGGCATGCGGAATCGGGTTGTAGTCACCCGTGAAAGCCCCGCCCGCCACGAGTCCCGCAAAATGGGCCATATCAACCATGAATACCGATCCTGCCCTGTCGGCGATCTCCCGCATACGGGCGAAATTGATTTTCCGCGGATACGCGCTGTACCCGGCGAGCAGAATGAACGGACGAAGTTCCATGGCGGTCTTTTCAAGTGCATCATAGTCAAGCAGCCCGGTGGTGCGGTCGACTCCGTACGAATAGGCATCGAACATCTGCGCCGAAACATTATGCCGGTATCCATGCGTCAAATGACCGCCGGAATAATAGTCCATACCGAGCAGCTTCTGATTGCCGCACTTTTCGCGTATCAGGTTCCAGTCGTCACGGGAGAGTTTTCCCGGATTGGTTTCTCCAAGTTCATTGAGCGCCGGTGTTTCCACCCGGGTCGCCAGAATCGCCCAGTAGGCGATCAGGTTGGCGTCGGCACCACTGTGCGGCTGGACATACGCATGGTCGCATCCGAACAGTTTGCAGGCTTGTTCGGCGGCATACGCCTCGACGGCGTCAATATTGGCGCAACCGGCGTAAAAACGGTGTTCGGGAAACCCTTCCGCGTATTTATCGGTAAGCAGGTTCCCCATGGCAAGCTGTGTCGCCAGCGAGCAGTAATTTTCACTTGCGATGAGTTTGAGATTGGAACGCTGGTCGGCAAGTTCACTGACGATGCTTGCGGCAACCGACGGTGCGACCGAAGCGACTTTTGAAAGACCGGCGAGATACCCGACGAAACCGGAATCGATCTGCTGCGGATCTCTTCCCGTCAGGTAACTGGTAAGTACATTTGCAGACATACCTCTCTCCTTGAGATAAGGTGATCCGTCTGCCCAGGCGCGCGACAGTTCCGGTTATACTCCCCGATGGTTTCCCCATCTAGTGCGCCAGTCGTGTTGAATTCCGTGTAGCCTCACGAGGAAATGACACCCCGTCGGTTTCAGGGTGCTGATCTCCCTTGCCGGAAATCGGCGGAAAACCGGTAGTACGATACATCGCCGTTTGAATGCCGATGGGAGTTCATTATCACTTTCCGGTAATAAAAATAGTTTCCGGGAACGGCGGAAAGGAGTTGCCCTTCCAAACAGGGTTGGCTACTCCCCGGCCATTGAAAGACTCATGCTCACCTGTTTCACGCCCATATACGATTTGATCGAACCGGCGAGCCGCTCAATGTCGCGTGCATTCCCGCGAACGGCAATGATTTCAAGACAGTGGTGATGATCGAGATGCACATGCTGCGTCGAGATGATGCAATCCTGATAATCATGCTGAACATCCAGCAGCTTATTGACGAGTTCACGTTTGTGATGGTCATACGTCATGACCACCGCCCCCGCGACCACCCCCCCGGTCGCCCACTCACGTTTCGTCAGCTCCTGACGTATGAGATCCCGGATCGCTTCCGAGCGATTCGGATAATTCCTTTCCCTGACATGCGCATCAAACTCATCGATCAACTCTTTCTCGAGAGAAACACCGAAACGATACAATGCTCCCACCCGCAACTCCTTTCATGCTTCCCCCTCCGGGGCAAATAGCGATAACTGTTCAACACCGTATTTTTTTCTGCCGGAACCAACCGGCCCTCCAACCGTTCTGCCGCCGTAAAATTTCGACAGGTTTCGTTCCCGGGCGATTACCCGTTCCACATTCGCGAACGGATCCCGTTGTTCCTCGATCCGACGCGCCATGGCGGAGAGTATCTTGAGCCCCCGCAGTTTTTCAGTTCTTCCGAGTCGGGCGCGACTGACCGCATCTCGAAGCACTGAAATATTCTCATCGTAGACCGTAAGCGGCACCGGGAAAGGGTGTCCGTCCTTCCCGCCGTGTGCAAAGGTAAATCGTGCCGGATCGCTGAACCGGGAAGGCTGTCCGTAAATCACCTCACTGATGAGTGCCAGGGCCTGGACGGTTCTCGGCCCGATTCCGGGATGCAGCAGCGCATCGACGAACCGTGTGTACTGCCGGTCATAAGCGAGGGTCAGCACGGCGCCGAGACGTTTTGAATCGACCAGTGAGGGCGGTACCGCATGCGATGAGCCGAATGAGAGATGGCGCAGTTCAGTACGCTGCGCATCGGGATGCAACCGGAGAAACGAGACTATTCCCTCACGGTTTCCGGTCGCCTGCGAATCACTTAAATTCATAATCACACCACGGTTTTCACCGATAACCGCGGTATGCGGATCGTCAATAAACGACCCGACATTCGCACTGTGCCAGTGATAGCGTCGAGCATATGCGGCAGCACGGTTCATCCCCTGCTGTATTACCGCCCACTCACCCGTACGCGAAACAATGAAGGAATGGTGATACAGTTGAAATCCATCGTCGATACAGGTGTTATCCACTTTGGCACTGAGCCGCGAAGCGGTCACCAGTGCATCCCCGTCACATCCGGTGCGCGAAGCGAACTCGGTAAGTTCGCGCGGCGTCTGCAGCGAATGTTTCCCTTTACCGCCGCAGATCCACAACCCCAGCTCACCGAAAAGCGGATTGACAGCCTGTTTGAGTGACCCCAGTACCGACGGTGTTATCCCCGAAGAGTGCCAGTCCATTCCCATAACGCATCCGAGCGTCTGGAACCAGAACGGATCGGCAAGTCTGGAGAGAACCCCGGAAGTCCCGTATTCCATCACGACTGCCCGTATAATCTCTCTTCCCACGGAAGCCATACGCTCGTACAACCATTGAGGTACACGACCGGTGTGAAGTGGAAGATCGGCGGTGCCGCTGCGTTTCATTCTGCAATCCCCTGCATATGCATTCCAAAATAACACCGCTTGCCGGGAAGTTCAAACGAAAACCTGCCGTATCCGGTCAAACAAGGACCAGCGGCAGGAAGAAGCAACCGAAGGAGATGTTCGAGATACCCTGGAAATCCACAAAAAGGAAACGAACAGGAAGTGTCCTGTTCGTCGACTCCGAAGAAATTGGAACTGTAGTCTGCTCTTATGAGACAACCGGATGGTGTTTAGTGCCTGATCAGGCAAATGACGGGAATGAGGTGGCATCGGGGATAATACCGATTCCCTCCATCTCCACCAGCCAGTTCGGGCGGCATACCGGCGCCATCACCGGAAGGATCGGAACCGATTGGGGTATTCTGGCAACCAGAATATCCTGGATCTGCGTCCAATGTTTCACATTGCGGAGGTAAACGATAAGATACTGCATATCGCTGATCGTGGCGTTATGCGGTCTGAGCAGTGCCTCGATGTTGTCAAGTGTCCGCTCGGTCTGCATGCGGACATCGGAAAGATAGATGGTGTTGCCGTCGGCATCGATACTGGCGGTTCCGGAAATGTAGAGATGCGACCGGTCACCGTAACGGATCCGGAATCCCCGTTCGAACGTAACACCGTACACGATGGTATCGGAAAGGTTTTCACGCGCAGTCATCCTGATGATCTGTTCTTCCCTGATATTCTGTACCGACAAGGCATCAAGGGTCACCAGGGTGGAATGATCAAAACAGTTTCCCTGGATGCCGGTGCTGGCGATATAACGGGTCTCGGCGGTGAGACCGATTTTCTCGAAGTACTCACGTCGTGCTTTCACCATTCCCCGGTAGTGGTTATCGACGTCCCTCACGAAAATCCAGGTCCGGATCATATTGTTGCGGATAGTCATTCCGAAATTGTGCAGGGATGCACTCAGGCTTGCGAAAATGTCCTGAGTCTGCCGATAGGAATCGAATTCACCACCGGTGCTAATGCAGTTTGAGGTCCAGAGCAGTGAATAGTTATTTCCCCGGGATATAATGGTCTGGTTGTTATATTCTCCGTCAACCGACACCGGTTCACATTTGAATGAATCGTCTGATGACTTTATATGATAAGCGAATATGCCGAATTCGGCATTTCCCAGCGGTGCCTGCTCCAGTACCGAAAATGCACTGAATGATGCGATCCGGTTGAGTTCAGAATCAAGCAGCCATTTTTGATCATTGGAAATATCACTGAGATAAATCCGGATAAACTGCTGTGTTGAAAGATCAAGTCCATTTTCCTGCAATGCCGCAAGATACGATGCTGAAAGTTCCTCCAACGCCTCCCTGAGCGGCACGCCCTCTCGGGAAATACCGGTTAAAAAACTTTCGGTGACTCCCGATGGTGTGGTAAAACTGCTGCATTTGACAGACTGTTTTGTTAAATTCATATTTGTCATTCATACCTCGGATTTCCGAAGAAGTTCGATACACCCCCATACCTGCAAAACACAGTCACTACTGTTTTGCTGAAGATGGGCCTCAATGCATCACTTTTACTCCGTCGGGACCGTTTGATGGCGGTATCGTACCGTGTCATCCGGAACCATGGTAATGGCACAACGATAATTAAGGAAACAAATTTCCCCCACCACTACTTTTCCAACGGAATTCCTCACACGTACTGCAGACAACCACTTTTGAATAATCGTTGCACGTACAGATACTCCCATTCCCTACTGCAACTATTTTGTTAAACGTTTAACATTTACTCCAAATACACACGGATTTCTCAACCCACGGTACCTCACACTCCCGGAGTTGCGGTACCGGTGAACCAATATGTTCGGGTACCTGATTTAATTATTGATAATATATCGTCTATTTTTCAACACCAGCAGGTAATTATCGCCTCCCGAGGCTTATTTCGTGGATTTTCAGTACCACACTCCCCCGGCTCGAAACAGCTCATACACAATTACTGCAGAAGGCGGGAAATCCCTTAACGCATTGACTGGTAAAGATAGTACGGTTTAGTTACTGCGTAGCGCATTCAGGCGGAAAAATCTGCCGGACACCACTATTTCAAAAAAAAGGCGGTACTGCAAGTACCGCCTTTTTTTTTAAATTTGATTTTTGCTGAATATGGAATGACCGATATACGCTATAAATAGAACATCATCTTCGCCATCCAGTACCAGTCTTTCACGATACCGAATCGTTCATTTCCCTTTTCATCTTCCATCCAGGTTTGACCCATCATATCGATATACCTGCTCTGGGCCGGCGGTGGCGGCATATACGAAGTCTTCTTCGTATCGTCATTCGCGAACAGCAGACTGAGACGAAGCCGTTTTCCGATTTTTCTCGACATGTATATCGACCACTTCCAGTCATCATTATCGATTAACAAAGATGTATCCGCCTTCCATTCCTCGTAGGGACGCGAATACCGGACACCGGTATAGGGAATCGGCGTTCCGTTTTTCCAGACATTATCCCAGGTATTATAGTAAGGGTTGGGGAAATACTGCAGTTGCAGTGACAATACATCCAACACCTTGAAGGCGGGAAAATTAAAACCGATCATCCGGGGAACCCGTTCCCTGCGATTCTCAAACCACCCCTTATAATTCTTCACCCCGAGCAGTGCAACTTCACCGTAAATTTTCAGATCTTCCGGCCCGAATAATGATGACTTGAAAAATCCCTGCGGATTTAACGTGAACCTTCCCATCAGCTTGGTTCCTCTGAAGGTATAAAAAGTCGTATCGTTACCCTCAATAAGGATATACTGTTCAGGATAATATGAGATTCTCTGGGGATCAAAACCCGGCGTTGTCTTTCGTTTATCAACCGAAATCATACCGTGTGCACAGACACCGCCGCCGATCTCGATATATTGTTGAAAATTGAACGATGCCAGAAGTGCTTCGGAGATGTCAAAATTAGGAAATATTTTCATATTGCTGAACAAATACTCATCAATATTCAACAGGCTTTTATCTAGAAGTTTCATCGAATACCCGGCATGCAGTCCGGTCACCTTTTCCTTGTCTGCAAGTTCGAATCCCGATTCAAACACCGAAGGATACGGTGTACTTCTGAAGAGGTACTCACCAAGATTCGCCGCCTGGGGATTATACCGGACCGGCAGATACCCTATGGCAAGCTTCAGTGAATGCCGTTCGCCAAAGGAGAATCCTCGTCTCAGTGACGCCTCAATGATATAGGGTGCAAACCGTCGGAGCTGGAATTCCTGACTGGGCATACCCGGGTCAGTAAGTTTATAGGCGGTTGAAATACCCAGATGAACACATGCCTTGAAATTTTCTTCGAACTCCTTTTCGATGCGCAATCCGGCGTTGACATCGGAAAGCCACATTTTACTGAAATCCAGGTCGTACTCCGTACCGGGAAGATCGATTCCGCTTCCGACCCTTCCAAATGCGATCCAGCCCCAGCCGTTTATCTTTAAACCCAGTAATTCGTTCTCCTCCGACAATACTCCCATCACCAGCACTGCAATCAGCACCGCTATTTTTTTCAACATCCTATGACCCCTTTCTGTATGAGATCCGTCTTCGTGTCGAAAACATCGTATGAAATGAGAAAAAAGAATCTTCGCCGCGTGAATAATCTGCGTGGATCGATCAATGGAATGCCGGACGGTTTTCCGTGTCGATCACCCTCCGGCGGAATGTTTACAATGACTCAACATACTCGACAAGATCGTTGAGTTCCTCGATGGTAAGTTTTTTTCCCGCATTGGTATGGGTCGGCAGCTCCTGCAGTATTTCCCGGATTCCCCAGTAGCTCCCGAGGTGGCCGTACGGACCGGTCCGCCAGCATTCGATAATGTGCGGTGTCACCCACTGTACCGTCCCGTCCCACGGATCCGGTACGCCGGTGTTGTAATACTTCCCGTCGCGGCTGTCGGTAAACAGTGGTGGTGGATGACAAACAATACAGTCAACACGGTTAGCATCGTAATAGATGGCCTTACCACGCTGCGCCGCTTCGGAGAGCCTTCCTTTCTCAAGCTTGAAGCTCGGCATCGGTTTGAGTCCCATGAAAAATGTATCGAGCGGTGCAGCGATTGAACGGGTGGGTTCACGAAACAGTTCCAACTGGATTCCGGCAACGATCGAATACTGGGCATCAGCCCGACGCCCGGTCCAGGTGGTTGGTGGGGTCCACCAGGAATAGAGCATGGTTTTCGCATTTTTCTGTGATGCCGTCGGTCCATCAGAGAGAATCCAATTAAGAGCGTCCGGCCGGGTGAGCGGATGACACGAATGACATGACTGCCATTTCTGAAAACAGAGCGCGGCATCGTAAAAATTGCTTTCGCCGTTGCGCTCACCGGTCCACGGCACTGATTCTCCGATGGAGTACACATCCCGCGAACGTGTTACGGTCTGCGTAACCTCGAACCGTTCCATGCTTGCGTTGACATCATCGAAAAATCCCGCCGTAAAAATGGACTCTCCGATAATCGCCAGTGCCCGCGGGCCTTTGGTGGCCACCGCACAGCGCTGCCGTATATCCAGCAACGAGGTGAAATCCTTCTGCATATCCTCTTCCTGATCGGTTTTCGTAAGTACCGTATCGATTAGCTCGGGCAGACGGATAATCGACAGTTCATTACTGCCGGCATGAACGATCGCCAGAAACTTTCCATCTTCGGTGCATTTGATTCCCCATGGGTTTCCGGTGCCCGCCGCCGCCAGATCGAGACAGATATCATTGACGAATTTCCGGTTTTTAATATCGATCATGGCGATATTGTTGGTGTGTAGCCAGCCCGCATCAACCTTGGTGCCGACCATGTTGAATTTTCCGATCAGGTGGGTCGCAAAGGCGTAGTTACCGTCAGGAGTGACCGTCAGGCCGAACACCGAATGGCTGCCCCGTGTCAGACGAAGGCTGGTATCGACCTTATTGGCTTCGACATCGAAGAGGGTGATCATGCATGAAACGAACTCAGAATCGGTGGATCGATCGTTGGGAAGTGAATTGCCGATGACCAGCGTTTTCCCGTCGGGCGTGATATCGGCGCTGTACGGTTCGCGAACCAGCGCAACCCGTTTCGGATCGGCGGTAAGTGTCGCCACGTCGATTACCGACATGTCGTTGCTGAACATGTTCATCACGAAGAGTTTCGACCCGTCGGGAGTAAGTACCGGAGATCGGGGGTAATGCCCCACCCCGATACGGCTTGTCACCTTACCCGATGCAACGTCAACCACACACACGAATCCGTTCGGCCAGATTTCCGAACCGCAGGTTGCATACAGTGTCGCGTCGTCGGGTGCCGCCACGCAGCCGGTTACTTCATTGGGCAGCTGAATGTAGTCCTCAATAACGGCACTTTCAATATCGAATACCGCGATACGTTTTGCCGACTGCTCGCATATGAAAATTTTTGTACTGTCGTGTGAGGCGACAAGATCGATCGGTGAGCGATACTTTGGTTTTTTCGGCGTACCGATATCTTTATTGAGAGCCAGAACTTCGAATATCACACTCGGTGGAGCGACGGTTTCAGTAAAATTATTCTCTGCGGTAATCGCGATACAGCTCAGCAGCACGATAATCCCTGTTACTGATGGCGTTTTCATCGTACACCTCCTGCCGCAATATGCTGATACAGAAATTTACTGCTCGATACGGTGACTCCATCAAGCGATACGATCAGCAGGTATACTCCCGATGCAGCGACGGGAACGCCGGCTTCATTTAACCTGAATCGCTTCGTCGATACTCCTGCCTTCACTTCGCCATTGAACAACTCCGCCACCCGGCGACCGTTCACCGCCATCAGTTCACAGCGGACCGTTCTTTGTATGGGAAGGTTGAACAACACATCAACAAGGGCTCCGCCGCGGCGTTGTACTATCGCCGGAACCGAGGCTCCCGCCGTCTTTCTCCGCTGTTTCACCGCAACCTCGGCATTGGTGAATTTGCCGTAATACAAAAGCGCTCCGTCATCATCGGTAACATCGACCCGCTCCAGTTGCCCTTCCTCATCTTCCTGATAGGCCACCTTTACCGCCGAAGCACCGCTTTTTTCATACTTCAAGTCGAAATTGAGCGGGTCGGCCGTCTCGTAATTGACCATACCGCCAACCTGGTCAATTTTGAACTGATCGACAACCGAAAAACCGGTTGTAGTGCCGTCATGTTTGTAGGTGGTTACAAACGAAGTATCGTCGTTGAAATTGTACGATATCTCCTGGGATCGCTTCCCGTTTTCATCATAAACGATCAGTACCTTGCGGATAAAGGTACTGTCGGACATGTAAACTTCTCTGACGATGTTACGTTCCTCGACATCGTAGTAGAATTTTACAAACATCAGGGCGTTATCTGCGGCATCGTACAGATCGAGCTGTAATGGAGCCACACCGGAATGAACCGTTCCCGAAATCGTCATGAATGCCGTGACACCCGCCACGCATAAACGGTGAAACCACGATGAGGGTTTCATATTGCCTCCTGGATATAATAGAGAACACCGACCTTGTAAAGTCCGGGGTGAATGTGCTGAAGCCAGATATCCCCCGTGTTTCTCAACGCGGGAAATGGCACCCCGACGGGTGAAGAACTGCAGGCAGTCATTGCTCAACCGAACTGAAAGTGAACGCTCTCCCGCAGAACTGGCGTCTGCACACCGTCGGAACCTGCCGTAAAAGTAAGAATCTGACAGAAACTGTTTCGGAACAATTCACCTCGATGGAACTGTCCATGTCTGTGTAAACAAGTACTTAATCTATAATCTACGCAAATGTGCATTTAAATGCGTTAACTATCATTTTCAAACCGGTAACCTCATTACTTCAATATGCTTTTTCCCGTTGAAATCCGCATAGTATCAGGTTGTTATCCGCAAGTAAGTGTAGAACACGAATTCCACGTTTCATCTAGTTCCAACCGTACGGAAACCCCGAAAAACGAAGGGCTCCCTGAAAAGAGGAGCCCCGACAATAAGCATATCCGGACTGTCGGATTACTTTACCGGTCAAGAGTCACTGTTCTTCTGATGATTTGGCGGTTACCAACCTGCAGAACGGTAATGTAACTGCCGGGAAAGGTATGCACCTTTCTGTTCACCAGATCGGCGTATTCACCGGAAACCTGACTGAGCAGACGCCCGTTAAAATTGTACCGGGAGATAGTCGTCCGGGTGTTTCCGGCTATCGAAACGTCACCGTTCTTCTTTATAACAAAAGGTGCAGGAGCCTGAACACCGATCGCCAGCTCAACATTCAGGGAGATGTTATCGATTTTCCAGGTTCCGCTCGCAAGACCGGAATTGAATTCAAGACGGGCATCGTTGGTACTTTCCGAGCGCATGGTGAAAGGAAAGGTGAATTTTTGTGATTCGGTGGTGAGATTGACCTTTTTTTCCTGTGAATAGCTGGTGTAATCTCCCGATGCCATTCCGACATTCGCAATGATCTGCATCGCGGAGGTCGCCGAACCGGTAAATGAAAGCTGATATTTTTCACCTTTTACAAGAGAAATCCCTTCCTGATACAACTGAATATTCCACGACTCCGCTCCGGTATTCTGAATGGCGACGGTAAACACTCCACTTTCCACAGAACCTTCGGCATTGGCAGTTTCATAGGCACCGAATGTCCAATCCGCGTCGCCGTCCGAAAAATCACCGTTTTTCACCAGATTTTCAACCGGAGGAACATCGTTGCCGGTAAAGGTGGCAGTCACCGACTTATTACCGTTCATGATCAGGGTCGCGACAGGATCGCTACCGCTCAAGGCTCCGCTCCACCCGCTGAATACTCCACCGTTCACCGAAAAAACCTCGAAGTTCACCGTCGATCCACTGTCGTATTCCGCCTTTTCGGGTTCCACCTGTACCACACCCGATCCCTTTGTCGTCACGGTGAGCGTATAGGTGGGCTTGGCATCCGGATCGACAAATGTCGCGGTAATGGATTTATCCTTATCCATTTTCACGTTAAGGGTAGTACTGGTTCCCGTTGCATCACCGCCCCACCCCTTGAATGCGAACCCGGCATTGGCAATCGCAGTCAGGGTAACCGTTGCGCCGGAATCGTACGAGGCAGCTTCGGGACTTCTGGTAACCCTGCCACCGGTACTGATATCCAGACTCAGACTGTACGTCGTTTTAATAATACCGGTACAGGGGCAGATAGGTTTGCTGAGCTGTCCGCTGATACTCGAAATGGTATTATCCCAATCGGACTTGGGTGAAAACTGAACGACACCGATAACACCATCATTAACCCGGTTGTTGATGTTCGAAACATTATCCCAGTTGGGATCGTGCCCGGTCCCACCGCCGCCGACTCCGTAACCGGCATCGGCGAAAATGCACTTCTGGGTAGCATCATGCACCCGTTTCCAGGTCAGTTTATTATCACCTTTAATGAGGGAATTATTGGCAGCCGATACACCTCCGGAAGTATTCATATATTGAACCTTGCTCAGCGGAAGGGCAGAAAACCAGCTGGTGGTCGTTCCCTGATCCTCGATCCAGGGGCTCACATCAAGAGAAATCATAGCATTGGGAAGTTCCGCCTTCACGATATCGATGCAGTCACCAATGAACTGACCTGCTTCCTGAAAAGAGAGCGGATTGCCGTTTTGCGAACCCGGCTGCGCATACTGGTAATAATCCGGTTCCATGAACAGGATGATCGGATCAGAAGTTCCGAAGGTGTTTTTAATCGAAGTGGCATAACTTTTATAGATATTCTTGATTTTGTCTTTATTGTTCCGGATGTAATTCGCTCCCTGTGAACAGAGACCGCCACCGGTGTTGCAATCTCCCAGGCCCGACGATTTCGCGATAATGTACATATACAGTGCCGGGGTCTGATTGTTGTTCCTGCAGGAGGTGAGCATCTGGGCCACATCACTTTCAAGACCGGTACCCTGCCAGGTATACTGGGCAATGATATCGACCTTACCAAAATTTCCGGAACCGAGTTTAGCACCGAAATTGAATCTGCAGGGATCGAACTTTGCCCAGACAGTACTCAAACAGAGTAAAACGACCCCGACAGCTTTCATTAACCGCATACATTCCCCTTCATTATAAAAATTGATGGACTATATATATGGAGCAGAATTTTTTTAGTAGGAAGGCGGGGTGGAAAAGTTCAAGTTTGATGTTGTGAAATCCATTGAACAAAAGAAGCCATTCTCAGGTGAGAACGGAAATACACCTCGCTTTCGATTCTGAATGACAGGACCTATATGTCGTGGCAAACGATTTAAATAATCAGTAAATAATTGAGAATTCAACCGATTGATGGTAACCAAACTCCGGTAGTACCGATGGAATAGTCAGAGTCGTTACCTGGTTGCTGGTGGAAGATACCGCTTAAAAAATTATTAACTCAAGTCGATAGTCAGATGAGCTGAACATAGGTGATAGGGTGATACCTGAGGAGAATAGAAAAGGGCGGAAAATCCGCCCTTTCATTGATACCGATTCTGTTACACAATCGTGTGCGTCAGGCCGGTAGCTTTACTGACAATCCGTCGGAACGGTAAAACCGATGCTGTGATCCGTCGATACCCGGCGACCGCAGTCATCAGTGATAATACACCAGACATTCTTTGAAAAATCCGGAACACAGATCAACTGCTCCGTTTCTGCACCCCCGAAATACCGGGGAATTGTTGCGCAGTCCATCGAATCGGTCGATCCAGGGGTCTGTGCATACCAGCGGTAGAAATACCGGGCGCTGCCCGACGTTTCAACTGTGAAATAGAGCCGATCCGTACTTCCGCAGGGAACCTGGATACTCTCAGGCTGACGGGTAATCACGAGGTCATTGAATGAAAAACCGACGTTATGGTCGGTTGCGACACGATGGCCGCAGTCATCAGTGATGATACACCAGACTTTTTTCGCGTTATCCGGTACGGTCGTCAGCTGGGCGGTCGTTCCGCCTGAGTAATAACGGGTTTCCGGACCGCAATCGATTGAGTCT
>JAFGHA010000043.1 GCA_016930275.1 Chitinispirillaceae bacterium | reverse complement strand
CTTGAAAAGTGAATGATTGACAACATGGAGAAGCCCTCCGGCGAATCCGAACACCGCAACGAGTGGTGAACCATAAGCCACCCCGGCAACACCGAGACCAACACCCAGAAGGATGATCCCGATATTTTCGACACTGTGATAGGCAAGTAGCTGTTTGATATCATGCTGTCCGATTGCGAAAAGCACTCCGAGAATACCCGAGACGGCACCCAGTACAATCAGCAACCCTCCCCACCATGCATGGAACGGTGAAAGGAAGAGAAGAACTCTGAGAATCCCGTAAATTCCCATTTTTATCATAATCCCCGACATCAACGCCGATACATGACTTGGTGCGGCGGGGTGTGCAAGCGGCAGCCAGACGTGAAATGGAATAAACCCGGCCTTCAGGCCGAAGGCGACCAATGAAAGGATGAAAATGACATCCGCAGTACGACCTTTAAAGAGCTCCGGTCTCCATGCCGAAAAGTCAAAGGAACCGCTGATCGCAGCGATCATGAAAAATAAACAGATCAGAAAAGCCGTCCCAAGGTGCGTAGTTACGAAATAAATCCATCCGGCACGAATCGATTGTTCGTTTTTGCGATCAGTGATAACAAGAAGAAACGAGGAGAGTGACATCAGTTCCCACGCAATGAGAAAGAGCAGTGCATTACGTGCCAGCAGCACTAGAATCATACCCGCTATCAGAAGAGTAAACTGAAGCCAGTGGGTTCGATCCGATGAATGGTCCGGCATGTACCCGGAACCGTACAACGAACTTGCAGCAGTCAGAATGAGCAGTGGAATCATAAAAAATGCACTCAGCCAGTCGATGCCGATGGCGAATGAGGCAAAGGGCATGTTCCAGAAAAAAACAGTGTTTTGTATCGGCGCCGGGTGAAGGATTACCATAATGATAAAACCGACAGCAAACACCATTGAGACCACCGTTATCGCCCTGCCGAGAATACGGCCGGAATTTCCGTTTGCTACCCTAAAAAAAAGTCCGGCGGTACCCAGAATAGCCATTACTACGACATAAAGGAGTGTTGTTTCAATCATATTCACACTGTTCCGGAGGGGGAACTGCTTATGCTCGATTCGAATGAGGTGAAAATTTCGAAAAGCGCGCTGGTCTTGGTCGTTTTCACCACCGCCCGACGCAATTGGGGTTGATGAAGTGCGTAAGCGAGTCGAGACAGAATGTGCAGATGCGATCTGACGGTATGGGTTACGATAATGAACAATGTGTCCACCGGCTTTCCGTCCAGTGCGGCGAATTCGACCGGACGTTCAAGAAAACAGAGAGCAAGCAGTGGATGCTCGACATGAAAAATAATCGGGTTGCGAACATGTGGAAGCGCGATACCGTCGCCAATAGCTGTTGTTCCAAGATGCTCCCGCGCGATAAGTGCATCTGCGAGCAGCGTCCGATTAATGGTATCAGGGAGGTTGATGACCCCTACTACGGCGTTTATAACGCTTGCAAGATCGGTACCGGCAACATTGTAGTGGATTCCACCGGTTTTAAGGGCATCGCCCACCGACACCGCATGGGCGGTACTGTCAGGGACTTCATCGAAAATAGCCGGAGAAACGGCAATTTTTTTATCCGTTGCCCATTCAAGAAGTTCAACCTGGTTAATCCGGTAGGTTTCCCCTATTTTATATGCCGGCAGATCACCAGACTGTATCCAACGGTAAATTTTTTTTTCAGAGACGGTAAGGAGCTTCGATACGGCTTTGATATCAAGCATCATAGCTATAATTGTATTCTATGCGATACGAAAAATAATCAGGATACCAAAAATAATTTCTTCACATATGAAATACAACGATCTGCATACACTGCGCCGGCAAGAGTAGGAACCGCCCTTTGGGCAGTTCCTGTTAACATCACCTGTGCAACAGTCCTGCATTCGGTAATAACTAACTGATCGACTTGGGCTGCTTGAGTGTCAGACCGATAACGGCTGCCGCCAGAAGTGCAATACCAGCCGGAATGAACGCCATGGACCAGGCTTTGGCATCGCCCATGCTGCCCCCGAGAATCGGTCCGATCACTCCACCGACACCGTAAGCCATGAACACCCATGGATAATTGGTACCAACATTCTTATTTCCGAAATAATCAGCAGTCGCCGCAGGAAACAGCGCGAAATTACCACCGAAATTGAAACCGATTACTGCCGCACTCAGGTACAGTCCGGCTTCTTTTCCACCGATGAAATAGAACACTATCATCATGATACCCTGAAGGAAACACATCAGGACTATCGAGTTTTTTCTTCCCAGCTTGTCTGAAAGTGAACCCCAGATAATGCGGCCGAAACCGTTCATCAGTGAATAGAACAGCCCCATGGCGGTACCGGTGATAATTACCGCTTTTGCCGCCTCGACTCCATTACTGACCAATGCCTCTTTGCCGAACAGTCCGATAACTCCGATCACCATCAATCCGGCGGTGGCACTGATCATGAAAATAACGAAAAGACTCCAGTACTGAGGAGTCCTGACCATTTGTGCTGTGGAGAAATTTGCCTGACCGTTTGATGCTGCAGCGGTACCCGTGGGAGGATTCCATCCGGCAGGTTTGTATCCTTCCGGCGGATTTTTAAGAAGAGCTGCACCTATCAGAATGAGTACCACAAAGAGCATACCATACAGCATAAAAACCTGATTCACGGTCATTCCGGCGCCATAGAGGCCCTTCCAGCCGGGAGTAAGATTGATCGGGCCAAAGACGAACCCGCTGGTAAGCTTGATCCAGATCAGTGCTCCGAAACCGAATCCGGCAACAGCAAGACCGGTAATGAGTCCCTTTTTGTCGGGAAACCATTTGACACATGCCGCGATCGGGCAGACATAACCAAGACCGATACCGGCACCACCCAGAACACCGACACCCAACAGGATACCCCAGAAACTGGTACCGGTAAATCCGGCGAAAAGATAACCGAAACCGAGTATTATTCCTCCAGTGACAGCAACTTTCCGGGGTCCCACCTTCGCCTGCCATTTCCCTGCAATAAGCGCCATTACAATCGCAAAGGTCACCAGTCCGACAGAAAAAATCACCTGGGTCTGGGTTTTAGTGAACTGGAACGCACCATCGGCAGCAGTCAGTTTGCCGGTAAATGCCGACCATGCATAGATCGCACCGAGGCAGAGCTGGATAAGGATGGCGCCAACCACCACGAGCCACCGATTCATAATTTTCTGTTCAGCCATACATACTCCTTGATACTGTAGATGGAAGGGTTATAAAGATGTGCCTGTAAAAAAAAGGCCCCGCTTTCGCGGGGCCCGTGGAGTTCCTTACCGGTTTTTAACGAGGTGTTCGACCACACTCGGATCGGCAAGGGTGGTTATGTCCCCGAGGTTGCCCGTATCCTTTTCCGCAATCTTGCGAAGAATACGACGCATGATCTTTCCGGACCGTGTTTTCGGCAGGGCCGGTGCGAACTGGATCGCTTCGGGAGTGGCAATGGGGCCGATCTCCTTGCGTACATGCTGCACCAGTTCCTTCTTGAGGTCATCGCTTTCGGCAACACCGGTCACGAGCGTCACGAAGGCATACAGACCCTGTCCCTTGATCTCGTGCGGAATCGGCGTAACGGCCGCTTCGGCTACTTTCGGATGGCTCACCAGAGCACTTTCGACTTCGGCGGTACCGATACGGTGACCGGAAACGTTCACGACATCGTCGATACGTCCCATCAGCCAGTAATCACCATCCTCGTCGATGCGGCAACCGTCACCTGCGAAATAAATATCGTTATACATGGTGAAATAGGTATCGATAAACCGGTCATGATCACCCCACATGGTGCGCATCATCGCCGGCCACGGCTTTTCGATACAGAGTTTTCCACCCTCGTTACGGTCGACTTCACTGCGGTCGTCACGCAGTACGAGCGGCTTTACACCAAAGAACGGACGACTTGCCGAACCCGGTTTCAGCGTCATGCAGCCGGGCAGCGGAGTGATCATGAATCCACCGGTTTCAGTCTGCCACCAGGTGTCGACGATCGGGCAGCGGTTGTGACCGATATGCTCGTAGTACCACATCCATGCTTCAGGGTTGATGGGTTCCCCCACCGAACCGAGAATGCGGAGTGTATCGAGTTTGTATTTCGCCGGGAATTCGGTGCCTGCACTCATCAGTGCGCGGATGGCGGTGGGAGCGGTGTAGAACACGGTAACACCGAACTTGTCGCAGATCTGCCAGAAGCGGCCGGCATCGGGATACGTGGGCACACCTTCGAACATGATGGAGGTCGCACCGTTGGCGAGCGGTCCGTAGGTTATGTAACTGTGACCGGTTACCCAGCCGATATCGGCGGTACACCAGTACATGTCGTCCTCGTGGACGTTGAAAACATATTTATGAGTTGCCGCAGCATACAGCAGATATCCGCCGGTAGTATGCACCACACCTTTGGGCTTGCCGGTGGAGCCGGAAGTATAAAGAATGAACAGCGGATCTTCCGCATTCATCTTTTCGGGTTCGCATACCTCGTCGGCGTTTGCCATAAGTTCATGATACCAGTGGTCGCGCCCACTCTCCATCGTACATGCTTCTTCGGCACCCACTTTTACCACGACAACACTGGTGATGGTCGGACAGCCGGGCAACGCATCATCGGCGATTTTTTTCAGAGGAATAGATTTGCCACCCCGACGTGAAACATTCGCCGTAACGAGTACTTTACAGTCGGAATCATTCACGCGGCCCTTGATGGCGTCGGAGCTGAAACCGCCGAAAATGATCGAATGGATCGCACCGATACGGGTGCAGGCAAGCATCGCGATAGCGAGTTCAATGACCATGGGCATGTAAATCGCGACGCGGTCGCCTTTTTTGACACCCTGGGCCTTGAGCACATTGGCGAATTTGCATACTTCCTTATGCAGTTCTTCATACGTCAGTTTCACGACATCGGCATCGTTGTCACCCTGCCATACCAGTGCGTGTTTTTTGGCGGTCGGAGTGCCGAGGTGACGGTCGAGGCAATTGTAACTGACATTGAGTTCACCGTCGGCGAACCAGGTATGCTCAATTTTGCGTGCTTTCGTATCCCAGGTGTATTCAAGTCCCTTTTTCGGGAAGGTGAACCAGTCGAGTGATTTCGCCTGATCGAGCCAGAAACCGTCCGGATCGTCAATTGACTTCTTATACATCTCCTCGTACTGTTCCATTGAGCTGATCCACGCGTTCGACTGGATGTTCGACGGTGGCGGAAACTTGCGTGTTTCCTGCATCAATGATTTCATGCTTCCTTCTTTGGGTTGTTCACTCATGAATGACTCCTTCGTTGAAATTGGTAAAAAGCATCACGCTGTTGATTAATCCATGTAAAAATCGTTGACATTGCACTGAATCTTCGCCTTGTTCTTAAAATGCATATACCACTGGAAATAAATCTGCTGCCGTGACTGCTGCTGCAGTTGCGAGGCGATCTGCATCATCTCCGGGCTTTCAAACGCCGGCAGTGAATCGAGAGCACTTTTCCAGAGCGTTTTTATAAGATAGCAGTCACCTTTATAAGTGATGATGTCTGAAAAGGTACCTTCCGGCAGAGACATCGCTTTCGCCACCACCGGTGAGGAAAATCCGATCTGACTGATATACTGGGATCCGGAAACCGTATCGGTCACTCCGGAAACAATGGTCGAATCAACGGTATGGTATGCAGCGAGCGACATCGTATCCGGAAGTGATTCGCGCATTTTGGCAAGATACGCTCCGGCCGCGGCCACCTGCAGGGAATCACCGAGCAGCGCGGTGATCCTCTCACGGGCTGCTTCCAGAGGAAGCGTTCCCTTGTCGATTTTCCGCTTTACCATCAATAGATAAATGGCATCGGTGTTTTCCATCCGCTCGGAAATCGTGACATCGGAATTGCCGAAGGTGAAGTGACCGCTTCCCGAGATATAGCCGATACCCGGAATCTGTTCTCCCTTTTCGAACAGACCGGTTGAGTCGAACACAATTCCTTTCTCGGCTTTCGCGACTTCGACAAACCCCTGATCGAGCATTTTACTTCTGAGGCTGTCGGCATGTTCGGCGAGCATATCGAGCGTTTCCATGGTCGGCGAAATTTTCCGCAGGATATGGCGGGCATGCACTTTCAGAACACTGTCCTTCTCCTCACGTGCTTCCACGTAAATCAGATGCCATCCGAAACTGGTTTTTACGGGTTCCGAAACGATACCGACCGGTATTTCAAATGCGACACTGTCAAACGCTTTCACCATCGATCCACGCGCGAACCAGCCGAGATCTCCCCCCTGAGCAGCACAGGTTTCATCGTCGGATTCAATTTTCGCCTCTTCACCGAACGCTTCCGCAAGCGGCAGGTCGGATTGCTCTATCCGTTTTTTCAGATCGAGCAGTTCCTGTCGATAGAACTGCACATCGGCATCGGTAGCCACTTTCGGAAATTTCACATAGTACAGATCGGCCTGTTCATCCGTTTTGAAGGAGTCACGGTGTGCGCTGTAATACGTCGCCACCATTGCATCGGTGATATTCGAGGAATCAACCTTGAAATCGGTACCCTTCGCCTTGAGGTACTCGAAGACCACTTTGCGGTTTTTCTTTTCGTACTGAAATCCGGCCTCCGATGGTGTCGGAACAGCAGTCGCGCCGAGCAGTGCCTCCAGATTCTGTGCCGGAATTATCGTTGAGGCCGTATACGACTCGACCTCCTGCAACCAGCGGTACTGCTGGTAATTCTGGGGATCGTTGAGAAACTGCTCGTACTTCGACGTATCGAAAACACCGTCGGTCTGAAAAACGGAGACGGTATCGATCCCGGGCAGCGGATTTCTCTTTATATAACTGAATACCTCTTCGGCGGTTGCTTCGATCTTCAATTTACCGACCACGTCTTTCATCAGCCGCTTGTTGACTTCGCGTTCCCACACCTGCTGGGGAACCATCCGGTATTGCTCCGGCGGAACCTCCTTGCCACCCTCCTGCAACC
Organism: Chitinispirillaceae bacterium; assembly: GCA_016930275.1. Classification (GTDB taxonomy): domain Bacteria; phylum Fibrobacterota; class Chitinivibrionia; order Chitinivibrionales; family Chitinispirillaceae; genus JAFGNB01. The sequence goes on along the minus strand of JAFGHA010000043.1, from coordinate 11,785 downwards.
GCTGACGTTCCCTGTTGACGAGCTGGTCAAAATAGTTGAGCTGCACTTCCTTGCCGTTGATTTTTCCGGCGACGGCAGCTTTACTTCCACGGTCCGAGAGGTTCATTCCCCAGTTGAGAAAGATGGTACCCCCCACAAATGAAACCAGTATCACCAGCATGATCACCGGTGCCATTTCTCTCATTTTATGTATCATAGATACTCCCTGACAGACGATCTGACGGTTAGTGGTACAAAGGTAACTGCTGAATTCCGGGCAGGCGTTCGGGACAGAACGGACTGTGGAAGCGCATGCCGGAAGTACACAGTGCTATTTCTTTTTTTTATCGGTTTTCTTTCCGGAATCGGAATCCGCGGCCGCCGCTTTATTCACCTCCGACGGCTGCAGCAGCGCACTGTACTGCTTCCTGTCACGGAGCAGCGAGAGTGCAGCCTGCAACTGGGGGTCATCAGACAGTTTTTCACGATAGACGATATCGTTATCCTGGCCGAATTCACGGATAAGAAGCGCTTCACACAGATAATTCTTTATTTCATCTTCATTGTCGGCAAGCGCACGTTTGCTTTCACCACGCAAGAGTGAATCCACTTTGCCCATCAGACGGGAAAGTTCCCCTTTTTCATTTTCCTGCCATTTCGGCAGTTCAGGATAGAGCTTGACCGGATTTCCCGCACTGTCAACCGTATCCTTGAGCCCCGCGGACAGTTTGAACTCGGTGAACCGCAGCTGAGCGAAACTCTGGTAATCAAATTTGACCGTGTCGAGGTAGGCATAGAACGCTTTAAGAGTAGCGGGATCGACCTTGTACTCCTTGGTGATCTTCACTTTCCGTTTTTTCATCTTCGGGTATTCGATATTGGCGAACTGAAAGAAAACGTCTCTGCCGAACAACGAACGCAACGGAAGACTCAGCACCCTCTGTTCAACCATCGTATCGGGAATGATCCCGCCGCTGCCGTGAACGACACGACCGTTTTTGGTCAGATAGGTGGCGGTATCGATTTCTGACGATTTCTTCGCGTTCGCGGCGCTGTCGTTTTCTTCCCCGTCAAAATCGCTGTTTTCTTCTTCATCGTCGGCTTCGGTTCCTCTGACGGCATTTTCTGGCCGGTTGATGCAGCGTCCGGACGGAGTGTAATAAAACGCGGTCGTCAGTTTCAGATGGTGAGTTTTGTCAAGCGGCAGAATACTCTGAACCGAACCTTTGCCGAAAGTGGTATCGCCAAGAATAACCCCGCGGTCCCAATCCTGGATGGCGCCCGAGACGATTTCCGATGCACTGGCGCTTGCATAGTCAACCAGTACTACCAGCGGCAGATCGACCGGATACACCGGCTGCGCTCCCGAGATGCTTTCACGATTCTGGCCGCGTACCCGTCCACGGGTCGAGACGATCAGCGATTTTCGGGGGAGAAATTTTTCGGCGACTTCGATCGCCTGCGGCAGCAGCCCTCCCGGATTGTGGCGCAGATCGAAAACGAGTCCGTTGATACCGCTTTTCATCAGTTCACGTATGGATTTCTCGACCTCTTCTCCCGCTTCCTGCGAAAAGGTCTGCAGCTGGACATACCCGATACTGTCGGCGATAACCCCTGCGAACGGCACCGATTTGATATGGATGATTTCACGGGTAATTTCGTAATCGAGATCCTTCGCCTCGCCTTTGCGACGTATGGTGATGGTTATTTTTGTTCCGGGTTCACCGCGCAGTTTCTTCACTGCATTGTCGATCGTGATTCCGGCGGTTGATTTTCCTTCGATCTTGATGATCTGATCTCCCGACTGAATACCGGCCCGGGCCGCCGGGGTACCGGCAATGGGAGTCATGACGGTAAGCACTTTATCACGAATGGAAATCTGAATACCCAGACCGCCGAATTTTCCTTCGGTGTGAATCCTGAGTTCCTCGTACTGCTTCGCTTCGAAGTAACTGGTGTGCGGATCGAGAATGCGGAGCATCCCCTTAATCGCGTTGTCGATAAGATCCTTTGAGGAAATCTCTTCAACATAATTCTGATGTATTTTCGTGGCCACATCATCCTGGCGGATGATGTCCTCGTAAAAATTATCGTTATCAACATTCGTCGCATCGACGACCAGCCCGGCGAGGACCACCACAAGAATAATGATCCCGGCGAACGGAATAGTACCGGACAATAAACGGGTGGGCTTCCTGTCAGTTTGTTCCATTATCGCTCCTGATCGGGGAGGTGCCCCTGGAGGGGTACCGATGTTCCTGAAATAACCAACCTGATTTCGACAGTTAAGGGTAACTTTGGAAAATACATCGTGCCTTCGATAAAACGAGGCTTTTTATACCTGAATTATGCAAAAAAACCGCATTTATTTGCCTGCGAATACACCTGCTCTGCGATCACTTCGACCGATGCGGTACCATCAATCACCTGAATACGGTCGGGAGATGCCATGGCCAAGGAGAGATACCCCTCCCGGATTCGTCTGAAAAAAGTCTCTCCCCCCGCTTCAAGACGATCCTGCTTTTTTTTCATCGCCGACATCCGGGCAAAGGCGGTTTCCACCGGAACATCGATGATAAAGGTGAGATCCGGATTATTGCCGCCTGTGGCAAATGCATTGAGCGACTGCAGCAGTTCAAGCGGGAGTCCTCTACCGAACCCCTGGTAGGCGAAGGTGGCATCCTGAAATCGGTCGCATATCACCACGGCACCATCCGCAACGGCAGGCTCTATTTTCTCGCGCAGATGCTGTGCACGGGCAGCAAGATAGAGCAGCAGTTCACATTCACTGCCCATCTCACTGTGTGCTGGATCTATAAGAAGCGAGCGGATTTTTTCGGCAATTGCGGTGCCTCCCGGCTCGCGGGTGGCGACGACCTGATATCCGGCGGCTCCGCATCGCTCGGCAAACAGCTTCGCCTGCGTGCTCTTTCCACATCCGTCAATACCTTCGAATGTTACGAAACACCCTTTCTTCATACGGCGCCGTGACACTTCTTGTACTTTTTTCCGCTTCCGCACGGACAGGGATCGTTACGCCCGATGTCGGCCCCCGTCTTGACGAAAGTGTGAGGCACGAGATCCGACCGGTTGCCGGTCGGCATGCCGCCTCCCGGACCTGCCGGTACACCAACCGGGCGCTGCCGCGGAGTTCGTTCCTGCGAGGCGAAAACATCGAAATTACCGTGAACTGTCTGCGAAGTGTCAACCTGCTGCGACGACCGTTCCACCCGTTCGAGTCTGAACAGATAGCTGGATACCTCTTTCGAGATGGCGGTTCTGAGCTCGTCGAACATTTTAAGCCCTTCGCGCTGATACTCGTAAAGCGGATTTTTCTGACCGTAGGAACGGAACTGAACCCCCCCTTTGAGGTGATCCATTTCGTACAGATGGTCTTTCCAGAGGTTATCGATCACCATAAGAAACACGCTGCGTTCGAACTGCCGCATGGTCTCGGTACCGAACCGCGTCTCTTTTTCAAGATACCGTGCGTGCACCACGCTCCATACGTCGTCGAAAAGCGTGTCCTGTGTTTTACTCGTCAATTCGGATTCCGGTATCCGGTAGGTGACGCCGAAGGCGGTCTGCAGGTCGGCATAGAGTGCCTGCAGCGCCCAGTCTTCAGGATACTTACCCTCGGTCGTGTGCCGCATGATGATATCTTCGAGATTGGTCGCGATCTGATTGAGAATTTCCTCCTTGAGATCTTCACCCCTGAGAATCCGCTGACGGAGCCCGTAGATCTCACGCCGTTGGAGATTCATGACGTCATCGTATTCCTTGAGATGTTTCCGTATTTCGAAGTTGCGGCCTTCCACCCGTTTCTGCGCGCCGCTGATTGACCGGGAAACCAGCGGATGGGAAATGACCTCACCCTCCTCCGCTCCGAGACGGTCCATAATCGCCGCGATACGTTCCGATCCGAAAATACGCATGAGATCATCATCGAGCGAAAGAAAGAATTTGGTGGAACCGGGATCGCCCTGCCGGCCGCTGCGACCGCGCAGCTGGTTGTCGATACGGCGACTCTCATGCCGCTCGGTACCGATAATGTGCAACCCTCCCGCGGCAATGACCTCTTTCTGTTCATAGCGGGTCTGATCGAGCAGCTTCGCATACTTTTTCCGTTTTTCCTCGAGCGTCAGTTCTTCGGGTTCGATACCTTCCTTGAGCAGTTCGTGGTTCGCGAGTATTTCAAAATTACCTCCCAGGGTGATGTCGGTTCCGCGACCCGCCATGTTGGTCGCGATAGTCACCGCACCCTTGCGTCCGGCCTGCGCGACGATCGTCGCCTCTTTCGCATGCTGTTTCGCATTGAGCACCTCATGATCGATCCCCGCCCGCTGCAGCAGTTTGCTGAGCAGCTCCGACTTCTCGATCGAGGTGGTACCGACCAGGCAGGGGCGCCCCGCTTCGTACATCGCCTTGATATCCTCGACGATCGCGTTGTATTTCTCGCGGTACGTTTTGTAAATCTCGTCGTGATAATCCTTGCGGGCCAGCGGCCGATTGGTGGGAACGCTTACCACATCGAGTTTGTAAATCTCGTGGAATTCCCCCGCCTCGGTGACGGCGGTACCCGTCATACCGGCCACCTTGCGGTACATCTTAAAGAAATTCTGAAAGGTGATGGTGGCAAGCGTCTGATTCTCGCCGGCGACCTTTACCCCCTCTTTCGCCTCGAGCGCCTGGTGCAACCCTTCGCTGTACCGTCTGCCGTGCAGAATACGACCGGTGAATTCATCGACAATGAGTATCTGCCCGTCCTGCACCACATAATCGACATCGATTTCATATACCGAAAACGCACGTACCAGCTGACTGATACTGTGAATACGCTCCGAACGTTCTGCGTAGAGCCGGTGCGCCTCTTCGCGCTGCAGCGACTTCTCCTCTTCGTCGAGTTCGGCATTGTTGTCGATTTTTCCGATCATTTCGGCGAGATCGGGAACCACGAAGAATTCGGGGGTCGAACCGCTGATGAGCCCGCGCCCCTTTTCGGTAAGTTCGGCACTGTGCCCCGATTCGTCGATGGTGAAGAAAAGTTCCTCGTCGATCTCGTGCAGTTTACGATCACGAAGAAAGTCGGTTTCGACCTGTTTCATGTACTTGGCGACACCCGGTTCCTTGAGAAGCTTGGAGAGTCGTTTGTTCTTCGGAGCACCGCGCTGAACGATGAGCATCTTCAACCCGCACTGGTATTCCTGACCTTCTTTATTGAGCAACTCCTCGGCTTCACCTATCACCTTCTGCACCAGATTACTCTGAGCAGCCACCAGTTTCGCCACCCGGGGTTTGAGTTCCTCGTATTCGCGGTTTGATCGGGTTACCTGCCCGGAGATAATAAGCGGTGTACGGGCCTCGTCGATGAGAATATTATCCACTTCGTCAATAATCGCGTAATTGAGTTCCCGCTGCACGCATTGCTCCGGGGAGGTCGCCATGTTGTCACGCAGATAATCGAATCCGAATTCGTTGTTCGTACCGAAGGTGATATCGCACCCGTAGGCCTGTCGCCGTTCCTCACTGTGCGGCTCGGTCAGATCGAGGCAGCCGACGGTGAGCCCCAGAAACCGGAACATTTTCCCCATCCAATCGCTGTCGCGCCGGGCAAGATAGTCGTTGACGGTTATGACATGCACTCCCTTGCCGGTCAGTGCATTGAGGTAACACGCCATCGCGGCAACCTGCGTTTTTCCCTCACCGGTCTTCATTTCGGCGATTTTTCCCTGATGCAGGATAATGGCTCCAAGCACCTGTACGTCAAAATGGAACATGAACGGAATTTCCTGGCCGGTATGATGATCGGTGATCATGCGCTTTTCACCTAGAATCCGGAAAGTCGCCTCACGGAACACCGCATAGACCTCGGGCAGCAGATCGTCAAGCGTTTCTCCACTCTCCAGCCGTTTTCTGAACTGTGCCGTTTTTCCGGTCAGCTCCTCATCGCTCAATGCCGCGGTGTCTTCACGCAATCCATTAATGTGCTGAAGAAGCGGATGAAGTTTTTTAATGTCACGTTCCTGTTTGGAACCGAACACCTTCGCTATTATGTCAAGAAATGTCATTAACGGGTGGCCTTTTCTATCTGGATGTTCCTGATTTTTATTCTGGTGATACCGGAATTCGGTAGAACGGGCGCTATACCGCGCTGCAGCAGTGTTTCCAGCTCATCAATTTTCATAGCCGGCAGCTGCTGGTCCCGCATGGTCCGCAGTACCATCACCTTAACATCGTCTCTGCGTAACAGAATTGCGGAACGTTTTTCGATATCGGAGAAAAATAGCTCAAGCGAAAGATTGATTACCACATCTTTAGGGTTTTCCGATATGCAGGCGATTGTTGGAAGGAGTATCGAGCAACAGGAATCTTTTTCCGATACGGCGGAAACGGCACTCGCGGGAGGCGGTCTGGTCGCCGTTTCTTCCGACACCATCGGGCTACCTTCTTCAGGAATATCGGTACGCATCGGTGTCATTTTTGGTTTTTTCGAAGAAGCCTGAGGTTTCTCAGTTAGAGCGGCTTTACGTTGATCCGTATCCGGAAGCGCCGTTTCGGCAGTATCGCCTGTGGTGGAAATGCGATCTGCCGTATCGGGGGCGAAACGTTCCGGTCCGGACGCGGTAACCGATACACCGATCTGATCGCGGTTATTGAGATAGAGTAAGATTCCTACGGCACAGAGAGGACAAACAACCAGCAGTACTATCAGAAGTCTTTTTTGTTCGTTCCGTCGAGTCCTCTCCCAGGAGCTTTCATTCATAGACGTTGTGTTTCAGTACCGGTTCATCCTCAACCGAAAATTGAAGTGGTACACCGCACGAAAAAGCATCGATCATTCCATTGACCATTGCCTGTGCTTCTGGCCCCATGCCCGAAAAACAAACACCGATCCGATAACCATCCGTACGCTGATGGCAGTACATTACCAGACCATCGATGAAGGTGTCGTTGATTCTCATAACAATAACCTGATCTTTAGGTAATGGGCGGGAATAAAGAAACGCAGCACCACCGTGACTCAGATTAAGAAGCATCTCCTGCCCCTGCGCCTTGAGAACTTCCACCCGTTCACTGTCCCGAATGACCATAGTATACTCCTCTGTTAGAGGTCCTACATCACCGCTACCAGAAAAACCATCCCATAGAATCAGCGAGGTCAGCAGAATAAATATAATATAGTAATAATCCTACCGGTATGAGAAAGCATAGACCGCTTTTCGGATTATTCATATGCGAGAATTTTTACAGGAATTCCGTTTCAGGAGAGCCCTTCAAAAACGAAGGGGTAAACCACTTCGACCGGACCGGCGCCTTCAACCGCCGGGAACTGCCATCGTTTGATGTACCGGACCACCATGGCATCAAAATCACTGTTACCGGTACTTGATTTCACCACACCCACATTTGCCACCCCTCCGGAGGGAAGAATGATGAATTTGATCGTCAGCTTGCCGCTGAGCGCCGGATCCCGTTTGAGCCATTCCTCATAAAGTCGTTTGAGTCGTCGCGATTCTCTGCTGACGACACTCTGAATGGCTGCCTGGGAACGTTCCTGCATCGAAGCCGATTCTCCGGTAACTTCCGGCGCCTGTGTGGTAATGTTGACCTGTGCGGCAGAGGCGACACGGGCGACCGCGGTTCTGCCGACCTGTTCCTTTTCAATATTCACATCGGTGGTCCGTTCACCTTTTTTCGTGACGAGGTCGGCGGCATCGACGTTTTTCGTGGCGAATGTACCTTTCGACACGGACAGATTCCCGAGATCTGCGACACCGATACCGGCGGTACCAAGAAGATCCGATGTCGAAGAGGTCAGACTTCCGGTACCGGTTCCCGAGGCGGTAATCGCCGCGAAGATACCCGATGCCTGTACCTGTCTGGCGGCTTTTTCGCGTGCCTGACGCCGCTCCTCACTTCCCGATTCACGGCGACGTTCTTTTTCGACGAACGTCTCCTTCTTCCGGTCGATTTTAACCTCTTCCTTCTTTTCCTCTTTCGGTGCGGTTTCAGTCTTCACCGCCTCCTGCTCGACCGTCTCTTCGGGAATCTCCGCCACCGGTGGTTTCGGTTGGTTGAGAACAAGGCGGGCATAGCGTTCCTGGATCTGCTGGATTTCCTTTTCACTGACCACCGGTGAAGGTTTACGCAACGAGAGAATGCCGATAACCGGAAAAATGAGAATCATGCAAATAAGCAGCAGCAACGAAAATTTCCGGTCGAACCGACCGAATACTCCCCGTTGAAATTCCCTGGGAAAGCGTCCGCCTGCCGCAAGCGTTCCCGCCGCGGGGGTCAGCACGATGCCTCCTGGTTCACTCGCCATTATTCATTCCGGTAGACGAAAAGGTTCATGTTCGGATATCCCGCCTGACCGCAGGTATACATGACTCTTGTCAGGACAGAATACGGTATCTCGACATCACCCTGAATGGTGATGTCGCCGGAAAAGGGAGTTCCCGAGATTTCCGCCATTTTCCTGCTCTCTTCCGCAAAATTGACAAGAGCATCGTAGAGCGCCGTGATCATGAATTCCTTCTGTTTGAGCAGTTTTCCGTAGGCCGTCTCATCGAGCACCGTGACGTTTTCGACGATGATGATACCGCGTGAGATCTGCACACTCAGCGCCCCCTTCGCCTTGCGCTCCACCGTGGATTTGGGCAGGGTGAGATTTTCCGCCGGGGTGACGATGGCTCCTTCGGTGGAGAAGTTCTTGATGAGGAAGACCAGAATGATTGTGAACATGTCCATCATCGAAGTGATATTGAGTTTGACCTCGCCATTTCCTCTGCGCCGTCGCGCCTGCCGTGCCGCACGTGGATTCGCCATTATTGAACGATGCCTCCCGCGATCGAAACGTTGGGGAAGAGCGTCACCTTGCCGTTCGGAGTCGTTACTCCCCGTGCGGCATCCATAACGGAAACAACCGTCTGGTAGTGTATCTTGTCGTCGGCGACGATTTTGACATTTTCGTGGTCACTGAACGAAGTGACACCGCTCAGATCATTCTTTCCGTACAGATACGAAAGTTTCCAGAGTTCCGTATCTTTCGCCAGATCCTGTTTCGCGAGTCTGATGATTTCGTAAAGCGCCTTCCGTTTCACCTCGGCGACTTTTTTGTTAAGCGTCGCGAAATCATAGTCGCCGTCAACCTTCGGAATCTCGACCTCACCGGGGGAAGCGGAGTCCTTTTTGAAATAATGGTACAGATTGAATCCCTTTTCGGTAATGACAATACCGAGATCGACTTTGGTGTTTTTCTGTTCTTCCCCGGTACCGTCACCTCCGGCACCCGCGGCCGACTCGGGTAGTTTGAGTTCGATCATCCCGAGCTTGACGAATTCGGATGACGAGAGCAGCAACGGAATGAGTACCACCATAAGGTTCATGAACGGGACGATATTCGGTTCGGTATCCACCTCTTCTCTGATGCGACGGTCGGAAACGCGGTAATTTTTTCTGACACCGCTTTCCGGAATGAGCACTTTCATCAGCGCGACGGCGTACCGGTCGATTTCGGCAACGGTTTCATCAATACGTGACCTGAATATCGAATAGATCAGCACGCAGGGAACGGCGATCACCAGCCCGAGGAGTGTGGTATTCATCGCGGCACTGATACCGACCGCAAGCAACGATGATTTCTCGACCGGCGAGACATCCGGCTGCGCCACTGCGGCAAATGCGAGAATAAGTCCGTAAATGGTTCCCATAAGCCCGAGAAGCGTTGCGAGATTGCCGAACGTCACGATCAGATTGAGCCGTTTTTCGAGCAGCGGCAGTACATGAAGCGACTCCTCCTCCATTGCGTTGGCTACCATGTCAGGTACTTCAATCGCACGTTTCACGCCCGCGCCGAGTACCGCCGGAAGCGCACGGACACCACCGCTGCTGCAGAATGCGTAAGCATCGGAGAGTTTATCGTCTTTTATAAGGACGAGAAGCCGATCGACGAAACGCGAAGCGTCGATGTTGGTGTAGCGGTTGATCTGCAGAAACCGTTCCACCATCATGAGTAACGCGGTAAAGGCGATACCCGCCAGAATCCACATAAAAAAGAAACCGTTCTGCTGCGGATTGAATGCTATGAGAAATTCGCGGAAAATGTCCATGGTGTCGTCCGTACGCGGCGCGTCAGATGTTGATTTCCTTGATCATTTTATTATCGGTGAAAATCTTGATATTGTTGTGGGTCACATGGAGACCGACACCGTCTTTGAGCTGTGCCGCGCTGATGTGGAACTTCTGGGTTTTATAGGAACGTTCGACCAGAACATTGACGAGCCGAAGCGAATACTCATCGATCTGATCGATGATATTCTGCGTTTTCCCTTTGAAAAACGTGTACAGTGCAAGCGCCGGAATGGCAATGGCCAGCCCGAGATAGGTGGTATTCATCGCGGCCGCAATACCCTGTGCGAGCAGTGTTGATTTTTCGGCGGGATCGATACCCGGCTTTCCGACGGCCGCGAAGGCGATGATCAGACCGTAGATGGTTCCCATAAGTCCGATCAGGGTGGCTATGTTACCGATCGTCCCCAGAAACGAGGTGCGTTTTTCAAGCTGGGGTATTACCTTCAGCGTCGATTCGTCAACCGCATTCCGGATTCGTTCCGCACCGCTTCCGGCCTCCTGCAGCGCGGACTTGAATACCTGACCGAGCGCCATTTTACCCGATTTCTCGACGAGCCGCTGCGCCGCGGCGATATCGTTTTTCTGGATATTGCCGATCACATCCTTGACGAACAGTTCGGCCCTGAACGCACCGCGACTCGTGAGAAACACCAGCCGCTCAAGAGAGATCGCCAGACCGAACACTCCCGCGCCGAGAATCACCCACATGAAGATCCAGCCCGCCTGTGACATGTTGAACGAATAGAGAAACATTGACAGAAAACTCATGAATCGCCTCCGGATGCTCGGAATGTTACTGTTTTCTATTTTCTGTCCCCGAAGGGGAATAAACCGGAAGAAGGGAGAAAAAGCGAAAAAAAAATGATTGCGGTTCCTTTTTTCCTCACCATCCCCATCCTGGTCTCTCCCCCGTTCACGGTGGAGGAAACAGGACAAAACACTAGTATCTATTTACAGAAGTTACAGAAGAAATCATTTACCCGCTTAGGGAACATAATTATCGATCCGTGTACCGCGAAACTGAAAGGCGCCGTCGTACGGCGAAGCTTCGAGAATACTTTTGTCAACAGCTCCGGCGATATCCCCTGTCCTGCCGAGACTCTGCAGGACCATGGGGTCGAATTCGGGCCGCTGCTCAGCTTTGATCAGCACCAGTTGGGGTCTGCGGATTTTTCCTTCAATCCGGCGTTCCTCGAAAATCATCTTGGTGACGTCTTTATTTTCAGCAGCGAAAGCGGCCGACAGTAAACCGGTAAGAACGATTATCCCCCAGGCACCCGCAATAATTCCACGTTTCACCGGTCACCACCTCCTCTTTCGTAAAATATTATTATACATGCAGGTACACAACAGTGCAATAGCACCCCCCCGACTCCGCTCCTCATCGCCGATTCGGACAATTGAGTCTGTTTCCATTAATGTATATTTCATCAGATTTATAAACCATTTCAAACGTGAATGCGCCAATGGTCCGGATGTTCCCGGAAGCAGTACCGGTCAGTGTCCGCTTTCGGCGGTAAAACGCATGACCGATAGTCTTACTTTGCGGGAAGAAAACAGTCTGAAGATTTATGGTGCGATCATGATCAGACCCGTCCACACAAGGTTTTCGGAGCATTGAGTATGGATACACTTTCCCGGGCCCGGGAGATTATAGCAGCAGAAGCGGAGG
>JAFGHA010000006.1 GCA_016930275.1 Chitinispirillaceae bacterium | reverse complement strand
GTGCTTGTCTAGTCTCATGTGTCAACCTGTTGTATTTCAAAGAACTGGCTACACCAAATGTGGTAGCCTATAGACCTGAGTAGTTACAAAATGGAATTAGTATTCAATAAATCCTATGTCTAATTTCAGGATCTTTAATATGTTACTTGTCATTTATTTTTAAGCTAAGAAACAATATACCAGAATCCTAAACCCATTAATTTTGAGAAACAAAGGGAAGTGGACACTACCCTTACTCTCCATCTATCCCGAAAGCGCCTAAATTTATTTCAGAGGGTTTTTAGCAGCTACATCGGTAACTTTTCTGGAATATTTATAATTCCCGCGCCACATTTTTTTTGAATTCAAACCAGTCGGATACTACTCTTCAGATGGGAATATCTGGAGTACGGAAGTGCCTATCCGATGCCTGGTTAAATGAAATGTACGGACAAAAAAGTGAACATTTTAGTGGGCACTTTTTTCACAAGTGGACACTATTTGAGGATATTTCAGGGTATTTGAGGGGTTGAGGGCTGGCGGGCTAAAAATAATAAAGTCCCCTAAAACGCCGTTTTTTAGCTGATTTTAAGGGACTTTATGGCTGGTCAGGAGGGAGTTCATGCCTCGCGTCCGGCTCGGCACCCTGCGGGCGCTCCTTCCAGTCGCGTGTTCTCCGCACATCCCTGTGCTCCGAGTGAACCCCCGACAAGGTGGAAATGAAATCAGAAGTATTGGCTGTTAACCACCTCAATTGATCGAATACAAAAAAGTAAGGGAGTTTCGTTTCCGAAACTCCCTTTATATGGCTGGTCAGGAGGGATTTGAACCCCCGACAAGGTGGTTAACAGCCACCTGCTCTGCCGACTGAGCTACTGACCAATGATTTCAAACTTACTCTATTTTAATTGGTCAGGAAGACTTCATCTTCGACAAGGTGGTTAATCCCGATCGCATCGGGACTCTGCCGACTGAGCTACTGACCAATGATTTCAAACTTACTCTATCTTAACTGGTCAGGAAGACTTCATCTTCGACAAGGTGGTTAATCCCGATCGCATCGGGACTCTGCCGACTGAGCTACTGACCAATAAATTTCTTTTTTCACCCGTTGCACTGCCGAAAACTGGAGTGCAACAGTTATTTTGAGTGTTTAAATATACATTTCCTAATAAATCCAAGTCAATGATTCAATCACCGGAAAAAATGAATCGCTCGAAATTGAAGACCGACTGGAACAGTTGTTTCTTCGGGTATGCAGCCCCGGAGAGATTCTCCCGTATTTTACCGTTTTTAACCTGTCTGGCAATAGTACTTGCCTCCGGCTGTCTGCATCCGCATCCCCCCACGGATCCGGAAGACCGAACCACCCGCGACTATTCCTATGTGATTGCTATCCCCGCGCTTGATGAGGATTCCATCCGGATAACCTTCACCACCAACCGGGAAACCGACTTTCTGCTCCCGTTCCACTACTTTGACAACCCTGTCGACCTCTGCGAAGGACCGACGATACGGGACCTGGTGGTTACCGATGCCACGGGAGAGGACGTTGCCTTCGGAACTGATTCCGTCACCGCCGGTCCGGTCACGACCTACCGGCTGCTGCTCCCGGACGACATCGACTATCCCGTCACCATGGAATACCATCTGGATCTTTCGGTTGTGCATCCGGACAGCACCCGACTCACCCTGCCGGAGGTGCACATCACCAATGAATCGCTGCTCCTTTTCGGTGCACATATGTTCATTCTGCCGGATATCGGCAGCTCCCGCACGGAACTCTGGCGGTCACCATGCCCGGTGGAAATACACGTAAGCGTTGCAGATGCGATTCCACTGTACGGCATTCCCGGTTCCACGTTTACCTGCAATACACTATATGAACTGCTGTTTATCCAGCTGTCTGCAGGACAGCAGCCTCTGTCAACCGGGCATGGCGGGGGTGTTGATTTTGTTTTCATCAACAACGCCGATACCACCTATCCGGTATCGGTAATAGATTCTCTTTCGCAACAGTTTTCCAGAATACTCGATACGCTCGCAACGTCGTTCGGAACATTCACCGGTGAACCGTATACGGTCGGGTTCCTCCCGACCTGGGGTGGTCTGGAGGGAAGTTTCAGTTTTATGGCGGGAGTACCGTCGAACAACATCGGCAGCAGTTTTCCGGAAATACTCGCACATGAAGCGTTGCACCATTTCATCGGTATCCGGTGCGGTGAATTCGATGACCCCTGGTGGAAGGAATCTGCGGCGACCTATCTAAGCCTGATGACCATGATCAGGATGCAATTCTATCACCCCGCCGATATTAAAAAACGAATGACCACACGATTTATCTATGCCGACACCACCCTGTTCCAGCATGCACTGAGCGACCCCTGGCTGCGCGAAAACATGTTCACCGACCTTGTTCACGGTATCGTGTATGAACGGGGTGCACAGGTGATGATGCTGCTTGATGTGGCGATCCGGCTCGGATCGGAAAACCGCAGTTCTCTGCTTACCGTCACCGCGGAACTCTGCAGGATGTTTGAAGGCGGCGCCTTTCACCGGAGTGATTTTCTTGCCGCACTCGAAAAATCGGGAATGAACAACGTCACCGATTTTTTCGAACGGTATGTTGACGACCCGCTTGGCTGTCCCGACTCACTCACCCTGAATGCGGCATTCGCGAAGCTTGATTCTCTGTCCGGATATTCGGATCGTTCCGGGTTCTCCGACCCTGCAGCTGCACGGGCTGATGTGGTAACTGTCCCATCAGTGCAACGGCATGAACACGTTCCCCCAAAACAGTAAAAAACAGCCTCGATAGAGCAAAAAAGATCTTGGACAACATGCATTTTAATCGTACAATGGTAAGTGACTGATTTTGAAAATGTTCCAATCAGCATTGCCGCGGTTTTCCACCGGGGTCGATGCAATAGCCCGAAACAACCAGTCATCTCGAATACTATGAAAGTTTTCAAACTGAGATTTCCGATCGGCAGTAAAATTCTGCTGGGATTCATTCCCCTGCTGGGACTGATTTTTTCCATATCGACAATCACGCTCGTGCGGCTGGACCGGGTGAACCGGATCAATCAGGAAATAGTATCGGTTGACATGGCCGCTGAAACAACAGCCGGTAACATGGAAGAGATCCTGCTCGCACAGGAATCATACGGGCGAAGGTATTTGATTCTGATGAGCGATGAAATGCTGTCACTATTCGAAGGACGTAATGATGAGTTCACTAATGAATATGCCGCTGCGAAGACTTTGCGTAAATCGTATCCGGAATTCGACAGTGTGATCAACAGCCACACTGCCTACAGGAATCGTTTCAGAGAGGCATTCACCCGTCTGGACAGCATAGATACGCTTCCGTCGGCTACCGATGCGCAGCTGCGGAAACTGTTCGACCGACAGGTGAAATCGCTTCGTTCGATCAGCAGAACGGCTAAAACCATGCAGAACGAAAAAATGAACGCCATTTCCGGAATCGGGAAGGAGACCTACCGGCGTGTTGCCATTCTGACGATTGTCGGAATTGTGCTGATCGTTCTGATTACGGCCCTTATAAGCGGCACGATTATCCGTTCCGTCGGAATTCTCAAAGCTGCGGCAAACATGGTATCACTCGGTACATTCATTCATCTTCCAAAAGTGACCACCCGCGACGAGCTGGGAGATCTCAGCGCTGCTTTCAACGAGATGGCGGATCGCCTGATAAAACTTGAGGAGGCATCCAAGGACGCCAGTCCGCTCACCCGACTTCCGGGAGGAGTCGCGATTGAAAACACGGTGAAACTGAGGATTGAGCGGAATGAACCGTTCGCATTCTGCATGATGGATCTGGATAACTTCAAACCCTTCAACGACCGGTACGGGTACGGCAGAGGAAACTCGGTTATCAAGATGACGGCTGAAATCATTCAGACCGTCGCCCGCGGAGAAGGTGACGGTACCGAATTCGTCGGGCACATCGGAGGAGACGATTTTGCCCTGGTAACGAAACCGGAACTCTTTGAAATGCAGTGCCGGATGATCATCGATGCATTTGACAAGCAGATTATCGACCATTACGATGAGGAGGACAGGGAAAAACGGTGCATATTGAGCGTAAGCCGACAGGGCGAACACCTCTCGTTTCCCATAATGACCATCTCCATAGCTGCTGTCAACAGCCTGAAATCAACGGTACACAATTATATTGAAGTCGGTGAAATCCTTGCGGAACTTAAAAAATACGCCAAGCAGTTTTCGACCAGCAACCTTGTTATCGATCGTCGTGGCGGTAAAAAGAAAAAGGGGAAACCTTCCAGAAAAGAGGCCGACGTTGCATCGTGAAAAAATCCGGCCTGTTTCATGGCGAATTACCGGCACCATGGTAGAAAAGTCAGACACCATCCCATGGCGTAGTAGGCTGTTGCCGGCAGTGCTTCTTGCCGGTAGTGCATTCGTTGCATCGATTTCATGTACTCCCCCTCAGGTCATACACCAATGCCCTGAACCGGTCTGGAAATCATATACACACCTGAACCCGAATGAAATTGCAAGGGAAATATCCCTGTTGGAAAAAAAACTCGATTCCGCAACTACAGAAGATTCACTGACAGAACAGCTGAACGATTCAACCGAATCCGACAAACATTCACCGCTCGAAATATACCGGCGATTGTTTGAACTGTCGATCCATCATGCCAATCCCGAATACGATCCTGAAAAAATTTACGATTATTTAACTTATCTTTATCAGCACGGGGGAGAGGATTCTCTGCGCTATCTCAATTGGGGGCGTGTCGTCAGGGACCGGGAATCACTTCTGAAGGAGCGGGATTCACTCGCGAATATGGTAAGCGATGTTTCACAGGATGAGAAGAAGAAATCGGGACTCATCAGCAAACTTAACAGGGAACGGAAAGACTGTCAGCAACGGCTTGACAGTCTTAATGCCGTCATCACCTCCCAGCGGAAAACAATTCAGAAACTGCAGAAGCTCGATGTACTCATGGAGCAGCGAAGGAACAATATTCAGTAGGGAGTAAGTGAATAGGCAATAGGCAATAGGCATTAGTGAGCAGGGTCTCCCTGTTCCCCCGTCTCCGTCTCTTTCAACTTTAAACTTTACACTTCCGTCAATCAGCGAGTATGTCACTCAGCAGACTGTCGATCCTCGCAGCGATTTTCCTGCCACCGCGGCTGTTGAGGTGGTTGGTATCCCACGCTTCATCATCGGTGTAATCGTGGTCGCCGAGATTGTTCGCATCGTAAAAATGAAAATTCGCATGAGCCTGTTCAAGTTCCCCGAGGACAGCCGCCAGCTCAAGCCAGGTGGACCGTGAAGGTCCCGCACGACCTACCATACCGGTTTCCTTATACCCGGGATTCTGCGGATAGTTCACCGCCAGTACGATGACATCGCGCGTGGCTGCGGAGTCGATCAGCGCGGTAAGGAGCGAAAGATTCTCCTGTACCACAGGGTCGCCTGTAGCGTAATCACTTCCTTCAATAACCGCCTCACCCCAGCCTTCGCCGATCATCGAATCGGTAAAGGCGCCGCTGCTGTCGAACCCCTGCCAGTCGGTACCGTTGAATGATGCCGCTTTGTCCGCCACCTCATCGGGTAAGCCGCCGTCGTAGAAGCTGTTACTGCTGTCAAGCCCGTAGCCCTTGCTGTCGTACAGACCGGTCATGCGCGGCACCGTGGTTTCCCGGTCGACCGCGAAGTAACTCGCGTCGAGATCGAGAATGATAACTTTAAGGTTCGGGGTGTGCGGCAATACGTACTGTTGTGCGACAGCCACGCTGGTACCGATCGCACTCTGGAACCAGCCTATATTGACTGCAGGTAACACCGATAGCGTATGCGGGTCGAACCCGTACATGGTGGGTGAATTGCCGATGGCGACACACTCCGCGGTCTCCCGGCGATGCCAGAACAGACGCAGTTTTTTCGCCAGCACGACCTGTCCGGCGGTCTGAATGGGAATATCGTAGGCCCCGAAATACCGGTAGGGATCCTCTTTTTCGGCGACATCGGCGGGATCGATCCAGACGGAAGGATCACGCAGGTTCATTCCGTAAATAAGCTGCTGAAAGGTGGTGTCGCGGCAATTGATCAGCACGATACCGTCTTCATCGCCCTCCACGGCCGTTTGCGCCAGTGCGACTGCTGCACCGGAATAGTTCGTCCATTCGGGATAATTCCACCGGTCGTACCCCGGAGGAGGAGTAAAATAGCCGGTGATGTGTTCACTGCCGAAGAGCCGCGTATTCGCGACAAAAAGGACCTCGTGAATATCGTATGGTCTGCCGACCAGTGAACTTACCTCAGGATAACCGAAGTCGAGAAACATCGCCTCCCCCGGATCGGCAAGCGACGGCGACATTGACAGATTGCATACCTGAGGCGTATCGTTCCTGCCGTTCCACGGGGGAACGAAATAATAGATATTGGTATCGGCGAGCTGCAGATCGACCAGTTTCGCGGTCGGGTAGGCGGTGCCGAGGAACCGGCCGTCATTGCTCAGACCGCCGTGGTAGGAGCCGTTGTTCCAGAGTACCTCGGGAGCGCCGTCGGGAACTCCTCCGGTAATGCGCCGGCGGAAGGTCTTTTCCTCCTTCCAGCGCGGAAGATTATCAAGTGAGGCCGCGTCGCAATAGACCAGCGTGGTATCGCCGGATGCGGGATCAACCCACCAGCGTGGAAGTACCCCCGGAAAACTCGCCGTAGCCGGAAAAGTGGTATCGGCCAGCGACCGTATGGTAATGGTGCCTTCACCTGACGATCCTTCGTCCCGTGACCCGTAGGCGATAAATGCTCCGTCCGGAGAAATCATCGGTTGACTCACGGTGGTATCATCGCCGCACCGTAGAATCGCTACCGGAGAAACCGTGAAATCGACCAGTGCGCAAAAACGGCTCCGCCCCGCGGTATAGACAAACGCCATTTTTATATCGGAGGTTCCGATAAACGACAACAGGTCGGATTTTCTGCTGACGATCTCAGCCGACAGCGCCGGGGGAACGACGGTTTCCGGAATGGTTACCGGCTGTTCAAAGGCACCCATCGCCACTCTGAATCCGACATCAACCTGCGTGGCGGCGAAGCTCATTTCGTAAGGGCCTTTCCGGACCGACGAACACAGATACGCCGCACTCAGCCGGTAGGAACCACCCCGCAGGGGTCGTTCATACGCCGCCTCGAACTGTTCCTGCGTTTTTCCCTGCGGACCGGCCGGATCCGTCACTGCCGTGTCGCTGTAATAGCCGAGCCAGTCGTTCACCCACTCGGCGGCATTCCCCGTCATGTCGTACAGGCCGTAACCGTTCGGGCGTTTTTTCATCACGGGGTGCAGAACGTTTTCCGCATTGTCAAAGTACCAGGCGAAACTGTCGGCGGCATTTTCGTCATCGCCCCAGAAATACCGGGTGTCACTTCCCGCCCTGCACGCGTATTCCCACTCGGCTTCGGTCGGAAGACGGTATCCCGCCCTTTCGTAATGAATGACGAGGTTTTCAAGTACATAGGAACATTCTCCCGGTACGGCGCAGACGGCGGTATAGGAATAGACGGTATCGTACCCCTCCTTCGTGCTCAATGCATTACAGTACAGTACTGCATCGTACCAGGAGATACCTGTTACCGGGAGAGAATCAGCGGCGGATACGCTACTGCCGCTTACCGAAGCGTATTCTCCGGCGGTAACCTCATGTGTTCCCATAAAGAAATCATAGCTGAACCGAACCGTATGGGCGGGCTTTTCCGTCTGGTGTGCCGAGGCCGCCGACGATCCCATCGGAAAAGAGGAATCACGTGAAGGAATACGAACCATCGATGCGGGAGGACGCGAATAAAAAACGGCGGTAACGGTAGTGGTGGTATCGACCCTAATCGCAACCGGATTATCCGTTACGAAGTGATCGGTTTTCCACCCGGCAAATAACGCGCCGCTGTCGGGTGTGGCGGTCAGTTCGATAACGCTTCCTTTTTTCACCAGGGTATCGGAAACAATACCGTCAACGGTACCCGGCCCTTCGATGAGTAAAGAAACCGTGAATTCCTCATCCGGTCCGACCGGATCGGGAATGCAGCAGGTCATGACCACCATTGCCAGAATGATCCCCGTCAACCGTTTCATGATGCCTTCCCCGTTGTCGCCCGAAGTGCCTGCAGCATGCGTAACAGCCGCGACCGTTTGACGACAACCCGGCTTCGCAGCTGCTTCGCGCCGATATACTGTTTGAATTTGAATACCCCGTGGAGCGTTCCGCTCGGATTGCAGTCGAACCAGCGGTATCCGGCATCGGCCGCGTGCGCCATTGCCCGGTCGTAGAGCAGATTGTTCGGGTGATACGAAAAAAATTCCTCCAGTGCGCTGCCGTGCCAGACCACCGCATGACGGTTCCAGTAAAAACAGAGTATTCCCGCCACCGGCCTGCCGTTTACCCGTGCGATCCAGAGTTTCCGCAGCGGGGCATCCAGCGCGGCGATCCGCAGAAAAAACCGCTCATCATAGGCGACTCCCGAATACCGTTCTTTTTTCCGCCAGCGTCGTATCGACTCGCCGTAGATGGCGACGTACGTTTTCCAGTCCTCCCCGTTCCCGGCCTCACCGACGGTGACTCCCGCTTTCACGGCATTTCGGACCGCGTTGCGGTGTGCGGCGGTCGCACGTTTCCATGCGCTCTCATAGCCGTCTTCGAGATCAACCGCCTGTGTCGGATCTTCGACCCACGACACGGTATCCGGAAACTCCCGCACCGGCTGATAGGGATTCTCACGAAAAATGCAATCGGAAGAACGGAGCATATATCGGAGTACCGCACGTTCCTGTTCCGGGCTCAGTACCGATTGCGTCAGGTACCCGCCGAAAGTTCCGGCAGGCATCGAACAGGCGATACGAAGCAGTCCGCCGAGATGCTGCTTGTAAACAAGCGGTACCAGAGCAACGTTACCGTCGTCAAACCTGATGAACGCCGGTTTCGCCCTGAAATTTCGCGGGAACCTTCCGGTAAAAAGCTCCGCCCAGTAGGGCGTATGAAAGAAGGTCGCCCGGTCCGACTCTTCGCAGAAAGCAACCCACCGGTTCCTGCCGGCCGGCTCCGTAACGAACCCGTCGCCGGTACCGCAGCGTCTTTCCTGAGCGTTATCCATGCAGCACCGGTCCTTTCTTCCGCGAGATGACTTCATTATAAATTCCGGTAATCTTCCGGACCTGCTCGGTGATATCATGCTGCCGCGCCACCAGCTCCCTGCCCCGCTCCCCCAT
>JAFGHA010000042.1 GCA_016930275.1 Chitinispirillaceae bacterium | reverse complement strand
TCTGATGGGACTCAAACCGGCTGATTTCTACCGGACCGGTTGAAACAAATCGGAAAAACTCGTTTTCCGATGCGCGGAAAGTAAGTTGCAGTGTCTCATAGCGTTTTTTAATTGCCGTATTAATAAAAGCAGAAAGGCTGAAAAATAGTATGAAAATCTATTTCATTCTCTATACCACTGCCGGTACGAAAGATGTGGCAGTCACCTCGCTGCACCGGGTAGCCCGGAAAATTGATGTAGAACCGCAGGAAATCGAAACCGATACCCACTCGAACGGTAATCTGAAGGTTTCGTTCTCGATCGAACGGCCGGATTGCAGTTGGGAAGAAACCGTTGTCGATGTCATTAAAATCGCACAACGCTTCGGTACCGGCTGGAGAATCGAGGAAGTTATTACCGGCTGCATCGATCTCTGGTCGGATGCTGTCGCTGTGGCGGGAATCATGTCGTGTCGTATCTACGTTGGCCGCTCCTGTGTATATTGAGTTTGGAGAAACGATGCCATGAAAAAATGAAAAAAATAATTTATTTTAATCTCATGAATGACGCTCAACAATCAGCATCCCGGAAAGACCGGCTTTTACTTTTCATCGGCGACAGCATTACCCGACGCAGTCGTGATCTTCCCGATTATCCAATCGGTCGGGGATTCGTGGCAATCATTGCGGAACGGCTATGCTCCCTGGTTCCGGAGATAAGCATCATCAACCGCGGTATCGGTGGGAATACCAGTTCCGATCTCGTTTCCCGGTGGGATAATGACTGCATCAGGCATGCTCCAGCGGCGGTCTCAATTTTAATCGGCATCAATGATACGATTCGGCGGTATTGTGAAGGCCGAGAAACGCCTCTTGAGCAATTTGAACGGAACTACCGTGACATTATTGAACGGACCGTGAAAAAGCTCAAAGCAGTACTCATTCTCTGTGAACCGTTTCTGCTGCCGCTTTCCACGGACCAGAAAAAATGGCGGGACGATCTCATACCGAAACAGGAGTGTATCCGCAGACTCGCGCAGGAGTACGGTGCCCGTTTTGTTCCGTTTCAACAGGTTTTTATGGAAAATGCGGCGATGAGCCATTTCAGAGCACTGACCGAAGACGGTGTTCATCCCACACTGCAGGGATATACCTGCATGGCCGATGCATGGATGCAGCGCAATTTCGGCAACAATATTCCCGCGAAAGAGGCTGTGAAGGCTATAAGTGGGACAGAGATGAAGATGGAATAACCGATAGTTCGTTTTATTATGCAGAATTCGGTACTGAACCATTTTGGGATTCATTCCGAAATAAAAAAATTAACGGGGTGATTATGATACGGTGATTGAATGCCGTATTTGTGAATAAGATGACATGCCGGGCACGTCAGTACAGATCAGCCGGTCATAGCTTGACATGGCGAATCTGCTTCATGTGGGGAATCGTGTGAAAAATCTGTTCATCTTTCTGATTGTCATTTTAGCGGCCTATTACGCCTGGGATTATTTTACCCGGGAAAAGCCGCTGGAACCGTTATATGAGGTACCGTATGTTGTCGTTTACGGGACCGAAAAATGTGATGCGACCTACCGGTGTTTAAAAAGTCTCGAGGAAGAGGGTATTGAACCGATTTTCAGAGACATTAACGATGAAGAAAACTCCACGGAGATGTACTCCCGAATGAAGAAGGCGGGATTGGGCTCGAGCTGGGGTGTTACAACACCGGTTGTAGATGTCAACGGTAAAATATTCACGACACCTTATATCGATTCGATTATCGCGGTATACGATCGTGAATACTGAATCCAAACCCCGGTTTTTTCCAGATAATCCAATAGAACGAATGTGACGAAAGATAAGTGGCATTCTTTTTAGCCGTGTTAGTGCCGCGTCCGCTCCTGTGTGTATTGAGTTTGTAGATATGAATAAGTAAAGCACGTTTCTCAAGGTACTCAGGAGTGGTGGGCTGCCACCAAAACAGTATAAAAAACAGTGTTCAACACTGGATTCCTTGCGTTTGCGAAACGGAGTGAGACACCCGGGCAAGAGGTACTTTTGCGCGAAAGCGGTACAATATTAACGGTGTGCAATACCGGACTCTCCACGCTTAAGGAAAGGATTGACAGTCCTCTGCACTCCGTGCACTAAACAACCGCCGCGCAAGCCGCAGTCGCCCCTTGGGGTCGGTACATTTTTTTTGGTGCGGGCAATAGTATCACGTCAACAGTTGGTTGGAGGTTAACCAGTCGACCCGGCGTGCAGTGCTAACTCGGCGGAGGAATAACGGTATGCATCGATGCCGCATGTTGCGCCGTGGCGGGTGCGGTCATTCTCTTTTTTAAAATAATTATTTTGTGTCGGGGAATGCCCGGCAACCGGACACGGTACCGCTCGGCGGAACCGATGTCCGGCATTCAACCGTCATAGACCGCGGAAATTATCGCACCCACGTGCAACCGCGCTGGAGTGTTTTTACCGGTACACCCGACTGATTCAGTACCGTAAGGCGTGCGACATACCACCCTGAGCCGATCGACGATCCGTGCCGGTCTTTACCGTCCCAGACGATCGAACCGTCGGTGCCGTTTGCGAATTCGTTTACTTTCCATTCACGGACTCTTTTCCCCAGCAGGGAATACACCGCGATATGCACACGGTTCATCGAACCCGGAGGGAGTGTATACCTGATGGTGACCGATGACCTTGCCGGGTTGGGGGAGAGTGGATGCAGGGTGATTTGCCGCGAGCGTGCGGTTGACGAAAAGTCATCGCGATACCGGTCGGAACCGGCGACGATCAGACGAGAGATGCTCGAGTGCGGCGGGAGCGACACCGGTTCAGTTTCGTTTGCGGAGAAAAACTTCCCGTTTTCCGGATTGTACAGAAATGCCGAGAAATCCCGGGGAAAGGCACCGGTTTGCGCCACGCGGCAGGTGACCGTCTGAACGGTATCCGATCCGTTGGTCATGAGTATTTCACGGGTAACCCCACTTCGCGCCCATTCGCCCACGTTATGCCCCCACCGCTTTCCGGTTTTCGGATCCCGGACGGATGCGGTCAGCCGGGTGAAGGTCGGGGTGACCGGATAGACATTGTTGACGATGCCCGGGGCGTACCCGCAATAGACGGGAGGGAGGGAGGGACCGTTGCACAGGTCCGCTTTGAATACCACGCTCCATGCCGTTTCGGCGTTCCGTTTTCCCGATGCCGATCCGGCCGGCAACGGGGGAATTTTCAGGGTGATCGTTTCCGACGAGATATTATAGAAACTGTAGCAGTTTTTTTCTTTGTAGAAGAGCGGTACCGTCTGATCCTGTTTTCCCGGCAGCCCCGGAGTGTAGAGCGGTTCGAGAATGTAAACGGAATTCTCGTCATCTTCCTGCCACTGGTAAATAAGCAGTGAATCCTCCACGGAACCGGTAGCCGCGAAAATATCTTCTATCGAAACTCCGAAACGGTACGGCATACCGAAATCCATCCATTGCTCCGGTGGAAGCTTCACTTCACAGGGTGATCTGAGTGAGAGGGTGTACCCGTCACCGAGATGGATCGGAACATTCCGCCGTGTCTTCAACCAGACGATCGTTCCCGGAGTAAGGGTGAACAGATCGCGGATTTCATCCTCCTGCGGATTCCATTCCACCCATTTGGATTCATCGTCACGATTTTCCCGGTATTCCACCCAACGGTAAAGGAGCATGTACCGGGCATCGTATCCGACCGTATCGAATTCGGGAAGACGCTCAATGAGTGAATCCGCTAACCGGTGTTCAAGCTCCGCGGTAGCGAACACCGGTGTCCACTGTTCGGCATCGGTGGTCTGACGGTCCGATTCGCTGCGGAACACTCTGCGTGAAAGGTTGACGGTATCGGAATGAGTTCCATCATTGACGACCAGCAGCGCGCGCAGACCCGATTCGCTGCTGATGACATGCATCGTATCCGAAACGGTGAGATGAAGACTCCCGTTTGGGCCGTCAAGCTCGCCTTCCTCCCGTACGCTCGGAATTTCATCGCCGCGGCCGAAAAGGTACCGCCACCGCAGATTGGCGATATTATCGGAAATGGTGAGCGTATCGGTAACATCGCGATCGCTCGGTATCGCTTCCGAGGTGTCGCTGAATACTTCAATCGACGGCGGGGTGGTGTCGATCATGGCGACAAATGTGCGGTTAAGATCGGTAACTTTGACAAACACCAAACTCCGTGCGGAGTCGATTCCGGTGGCATGATCGACCAGGTACCGGTCGTCTTCGCCGACCGCATACATGCGTACCCGGCTCAAAGGATAAGGATCGGGAAGCGAATCGATGCGGATACCGACGTACATCTGTAGTACCGGTCCACCGTTGATGAAACGGAAGGGTATGCCGACCGTGATGCAATCGTTGGGAAGATCATCGCCGCCGATGACTTCAAGCATATCGGAAAGAACGGTTTTATCAGTGTACGCGGCATCTTTCCAGAGCAGTACGCCGCCGTTGAACGCTTCTACCGTATCGTGTTCCCGGTCGGGGTCGAAAAATGAAATAAGTTGACGGAACGGACTTCCCGTCCGCGCCGTTGCGCGCGATGCTCCGGTCGGAGCGATCCAGGAACCGTCATCGCGCCGAAGCCAGAGTGCGACATAGTAGATCGTGTCGAATCGCAGGGGTGCGCTGAAATGGATGATGGTATCGGTGCACTCCGAAAAAACGTTGTACATAACGGCGTTTTCGACCAGGGTCGGAAACTGTTTGAGACTGTAGGTGATACCGACCTGCAGATTCTGGTCTTCATAGGCACTGTCGATGCACCAGTGGATCCGGAGTGCTGCGGCAAGCGAATCGAAAAACACGGTATCGACCGTGATTCCCTGTGGTGGCGGGGTTGAGTCCCCGCTGTCTGCTGAATAAGTGTTTACCGCCGCATTCAACGGAAGCGGCTGCAGCACTGTGAACAGTAACGCTGCAAAGAAAAAAACAGACCGGCCGAAAGCCGGGGATGGTAGAAACGGCATTATCATTTTGAATAACGAATCTTTCCATGGCTGATGTGTGTCCGCGCATGATCGTGTTTCAAACACTGTCCGGGTGATGTAATGGGTGGTTGTTGCGGATTGAACGGACGTAGTAGTGAACTTCCGGGCTTTTACTTAAATGATACTCCTGTAATGATCAAAAAAAAACAATTATATCATAAACGATCTGATTGTGAAGATCGAAAATAACACGTTGCAGCACAAAATACAGCGGGAATTCGAAAACGAACCTATTTAGTTCCTGTTCGGAATTGGTCGGATTCGGGCACTGAGGTGGCGTGTGATCCCGCCAGGCGGGATCAGTGAACGGTTTCCATGGATTCGAAACGAGTACTGGTTATCTCATTTATCCGAAGGGGGATTACCACGGGCAGTTTTAAAACCAGCCCTTCAACGCCTGTTGGTACAAACCTGCCTGAAGTCGCGAATGTGGTTGTCCGTTACGGAGCTCATCTGGTATTTTTAACCTCACAAGGCGGTAAAAATTCAATCTTTTTATCATATTCAGCACCAGAGAAGAGGTAAGGATTTCATGGGAAAAAACATTGTCCAGAAAATCATCGATGCACATATCGTGACCGGAACTCCGAAGGCGGGGGAGGAGGTCGGTATACATATCGATCAGACCCTTACCCAGGACGCGACGGGAACGATGGCGTATCTGCAGTTCGAAGCGATGGGGTTTGATCGGATCAAAACGGAAGTTTCGGTTTCATACGTGGACCACAATACCATTCAGGAAGGTTTCGAAAACGCCGACGACCATAAGTATTTAGAATCGGTCGCCGCAAAATTCGGCATTCATTTTTCCCGTCCGGGAAACGGCATCTGCCATCAGGTGCATCTGGAGAGGTTCGGGGCTCCGGGAAAAACGCTGCTCGGCAGTGATAGCCATACTCCCACCGGAGGCGGTATCGGTATGATCGCGATTGGTGCGGGAGGACTCGATGTCGCCGTGGCGATGGGAGGCGGTCCGTTTTACTGTACCTATCCGCGAGTGATAAAGGTTGAACTGAGCGGTACACTGCAGCCGTGGGTTGCGGCAAAGGATATTATCCTGAAAGTACTTTCGGTTTTATCCACCAAAGGTAATGTCGGCTGTGTCGTGGAATACGGCGGCCGGGGTGTTGCCGGACTTTCCGTGCCGGAGCGGGCAACGATCACCAACATGGGTGCCGAACTGGGAGTCACCACGTCGGTGTTTCCTTCAGATGCGACGACGAAAGCTTTTCTGGCCGCACAGGGTCGCGAAGAGGTGTTTACTGAAATTACCGCTGATTCCGATGCGGAGTACGACCGCGTTATACAGATAAATCTGTCGGAACTCGAACCGATGACTGCCTGTCCTCATTCCCCGGATAACATTAAAACCGTCCGCGAAATCGGTCCGATCAAGGTCGATCAGGTGATGGTCGGTTCCTGCACGAACAGCTCCCTTCGTGATATCATGACGGTTGCAGCAGCACTCAAAGGGCGTCAGGTCGCTCCGGGAGTCTCATTCGGCGTCGCCTGCGGATCGCGGCAGGTTTTTGAGATGGCAAGCCGCAACGGAGCGCTGGCGGATATCATTGCCGCGGGTACCCGGATTCTGGAACTTGCCTGCGGATTCTGTATCGGTAATTCACAGGCACCGAAAACCGATGCGGTGTCCATTCGAACCAATAACCGCAATTTTTACGGCAGAAGCGGCACTCTCAGCGCACAGGTCTACCTCGTATCACCGGAAACCGCGGTTGCCGCGGCACTCAGCGGAACACTGACCGATCCGAGAGATTTCTTCGGTGCAAAGAACGGACCTTCCGTTTCATTACCCGATACTTTTCTGATCAACGACAACATGATCGTCAAACCGCAGGTCAGCGATACCTTGGCTGTCAAGATTTCCCGCGGCCCGAATATCGGCGATCCACCTTCGAACAGTGCCTGCCCGGAATCTCTCGACGGCGTTGTGACCATCAAAGTGGGTGATAAAATCACTACCGATCACATTATGCCGGCGGGGAACCGTCTCAAATACCGGTCGAATATTCCCGCGTATGCCGAGTACGTTTTCGAACGGGAAGATCCGCAGTTTGCCAAACGTGCGGCCGGATTCCGCGATAATGGGTTGCATAATCTCATTATCGCGGGAGAGTCGTACGGCCAGGGGAGCTCCCGCGAACATGCGGCTATCTGTCCGATGTTCCTCGGAGTGAAAATGGTGGTGGCGAAATCAATGGAACGCATACATCGGGCCAATCTGATCAACTTCGGAATCGTTCCCGCACTGTTCGAGAATCCATCGGATTACGATCTTCTGGAAACCGATGCCCGTGTTTCCATCGCTTCCTATCGACAGTTGATCGAAAAAAGGGAACCGCTGCTGCTGAGTGCCGGAGAAAAAAACATTCCCCTGCGGGTTGAATTGACCGACCGCGAACTTGAGATGGTGCTGGCCGGCGGGCTGATCAATGCTACGAAGAACAAGAAGTGACCGATGGGCGTATCTCCCGTAATGCGAAGTCGTTACGGGATAAACAATTTCAACAAAAAACTCCCCGGAAGATCTTCCGGGGAGTTTTTTGTGCAGAATTATTTTCAGACGGATTTACTCGGTCCTTGCCTCCTCGAGCGTAACCGTCGTGTCATCCGGGATATCTTCATCATCCTCTTCTTCGCTGCTGCTCTCGGGATCCGCACCGCGTTCCAGACGGACGATAACCGCATCGATACCCGTCGCCTCCGGATGTTTATTCTGGATACGTTCGATTTGCGCAATAAGCTGCGCGCGGATTTCACCTTCGGTATCGATCGTGAAAAGACGCTCCGCATATTCCTGGGCGTGCAGGCTGTCACCGCTGAAAAGTGAACCGACGATCATATTGCCGATAATCCATGGCTCGTCGGGACTGATTTCAAAGGCTTTTACGGCAGCATCGAGACCTTTCGCGTAATCGTTGAGCGCGAAATGGGCGATGGCGAGATTCCCCCAGGCGGTATAATGCTGAGGATCTTTTTCGACGACCTTCCGGTAGGATTCGACCGCATCGAGGTAATTCTGCCAGACGTAGTAGGCGAGACCAAGGTTAAACCAGGAGTCGATGTGATCCGGGGCAAGTTGTACTACCTTTCGGTATGCCTGAATGGCATCACCGTACTGCTCCTTCGCATGCAGTGACATGCCGAGATGGTACCATATTTCCGAGTTGTCCGGAGTGATTTTAGTCGCTTCACGGTAACTTATGATCGCATTGTCGATATCCTCCGATGCATGATATGCAAGACCGAGATTGAACCATGCGCTGCCGTTGTCGGGCCACTTCTTTATGTATTCAAGATACGTCGAGACGGTATCGGTGTAGTTACCGATTGCATGATACGCCAGCGCGAGATTGAACTGTGCATCCCCCATTTCGGGTGCAGCGGCGATGAGCCTTGTGTAATGCTGAATTGCCTCATCGTAATGTTCCTGAGCGTGACAGGTGAGTGCAAGCTGAAACAGTGCATCGTTATTATACGGATCGAGCTCCACTGCCTGTGCATACGCTTCACGCGCCTTGTCGAAATTCTGCAGTGCGTAGTAACAGTTTCCGACTTTTGTCGGGAACACCGGATCGCTGGTTTTAATTTCCGCACACCGTTCATATGCCTGGATCGCTTCTTCGTAAATGCCGAGCAGTTCACAGGAGGTGCCGAGTTCAAGCCATATTTCGGTGCGGCTGTCGTCGTGGGTGACCGCTTCGGTGAAGCTGCGGATCGCCTCCTGGTGATCTTCCATCTTTTTATACGAACAACCGAGCAGAAACCATCCTTCCGCGTTTTCGGGATCGAGCTCAACCACTTTGCTGAACGAACCGACCGCTTCTTTCGCGTTCTCAATCATCTGTGCCGCGTTACCGCGATTGAACCATCCCTCGATGGATTCGGGGGAGAGTTCCACCACATGCGAGTAGGAATCGAATGCATCTTCGTACTGCTCGAGCATGCGGTGCATGGTTCCTTTATGCAGCCAGCAGTCGCTGTTTTCCGGAGCCGCTTTGATACCTTTTTCGTAGGCGGCAATGGCATCCGCATATTTTTCCTGGTTCTCGTATGCTTTACCGATGGTGTACCAGACCTCCTTGAGTTCCGGATTGAACGCGACCGCTTTCTTGAAGGCGGCTATCGCGGATTCATCATCATCGATATCGTTGTAAATGGTACCGAGCTTGAGCCATATATCGGCATTGTCAGGGTCGGTTTCCGTGGCCATTTTGAAGGCGTTGATCGCTTCTTCCGAATTGTTCTGGGCCATGTGGGCGTTGCCGATCACCGTCCATGCACGGGCATCGGTTTTATCGATGGCAATCGCTTTTTCACCCGCGGTAATGGCCTCTTCAAAATGTCCCGCACCGATATGTGCCTGGGCGACCAGACACCAGAGCCCGGCATCTTTTTTACTGATCGAAGTCGCTTTTTTAAACGAGGCAACCGCTTCCTCGAAACGTGAGAGTTTCAGATATTCGGATCCGAGCACCCTGAACGGCTCAACCTGTTTCGGTTTCAGCTTGATCGCTCTGGTGTAGGCTTCGATAGCGTCGTCAGATGCGTCAAGTACGCTGCAGGAGGCCCCGAGGTGTATCCAGGCTTCCACATTGTCACTCTGGGCGAGCACTACCTTGCGGAGGGCGGCTACTGCTTCGGCATGCTGATTCAGCTCCTGGTACACGTTTCCGAGAACGAACCAGATATCGATGCGTTCCGGAGAGAGTTCCGTAGCTTTCAGCAGGGCATCGAGCGATTCGCGGAAATGTTTTTCATTGATCTGCGAGATCCCGAGCTGAAACCATGAATCAGTGTGGCTTGGATCGATTTTCACCGCTTCTGCAAGAGCATTCGCGGCGCCCTCGTATTCTTCGAGCGACATGCGTGCAATTCCCATTGAATACCAGGGAGTGAAACCGTCGGCATGAATCAGTACCGCGTTGCTGAAAGTGTCTATGGCGTTACGGTATTCTCCGGAGTGATTGAAAAAGGTGCCGAGCATGACGTAATCTTCGTAGAGAACACTTTTTTCGGGGGCGCTGTTGCCGAGCAGGGAGAAACTTTTGTCAAGCAGTTCCATGGTCGTTTTGAGGTTCCCCTTGCGGAATTCAATGGAAGCCTTCAAATGGTAAAGAAGTGCCCGCTGAAAATCGTTCATCGTTTCGGTAACACCGTCAAAGAAATCGATCAGGTCATCTTCCGCCTGCTGAACGGGTTCACGACGGAAAATGTTCATTTTATCGGCGATGTTGAGACAGCCGATCAGCTGTTTAAAAGTTTTCTCGTTCAGAGGGGAGAACAGCGGCCGGAATTCCGAAATGGTCGTAAGCAATTTCCGGGCGGCAGTATGGTTGAAATGCAGTAGCTCGATAAAACATCCCGGCAACCGGATAAATGCGTCGGTAGGCGATGACCACATGATTCCGCAGATGAGCTGCTCGATAGCCGAGAGATATCGTTGATCGTGACAGCGCTTTTCTGCGGTGGGAACCGCGGTCTGCAACTGCAGCAGCAGCTCGCTGAAAATTCTCATCGTGTTCGAACTGAAGGTGGTGAAAAAGGATTTCAATGAGGATTTCGAGCCGTTCGCCGCCTCCTGAATCAGTTCGGAGCGCAACAGTATGCGGATCTGGTGATGCATCCCGTGGCTTTTCATGAACGATACCTGGCGTTCCAGGTCGGCAAGCGTATGTTTCACGTCGGAAAAAGCGACATTCCATGCCTCGGCGAGAGCCTTGGGGTGGTACTGTGCGAACATCGCATAGGCGAAAATGCGATCCCGTATGGCGGTATCATTGCATTGAGAGAAAAATCTGGTGAGAATAGTACCACTGAGCTGTTCAGTCGAGTGCACATCGTTAACGGCATCTTCGATAAGAGAACCAAGTTCCGAACCCTGTGACAGATGGAACAGAATATCATGAACAAGAAAAGGGATCCCGGCGCTGACACGTTCGATGGCAGCGACCTCCTCGGGCATTAATTTAATCCGTTTTTTGGAACTCATCAGGCTGATCGATTGACGCGTCAGGGTAATGTCGGCGAGGTTGACGGCGAAAATTTCATCTTCGGGGAATTCATTGCGGAAACTCCTCAGAACATTCGAACTGCCTCCGATGAACAACAATATCCGTGCCTGTTTTCCGGAAAGTCGGCCGAGAATTTCGGTGCGGAACCATTCCTCAAGTTCGGGAGCGAGGCGATCATAGCTGTCAATCGAGAGAAGGAGCGGTGTTTCATCGGCAACACCTGCAATGGCATTCACCATAAGATCAACGAGTTTTTTTTCTCCGTTTGCATGCAGGTCAAGTTCCTGCGGGGAAAGTAGCGCCGACAGTGAGAGCGGAGGTGCAAGTGCAGCTTCGCCGGAGGCGTTTTCGGGATCGATATCGGTAAGGACCTGTTCAAGGCGTGCGGTACGCATCGCTTCCTCGACACGGGCATTGTTTTTGCGAACGTTTTCACTCTGTTTTTTATAGGACGAAAATCCCGCGGCGACCTCACCTTTTGTTCCGTGGAACACCTCGGCAATGGTATCCATCAGTTCAATCCGGGTTGACGGTATGGTGCCTTTCATGAATTCCCAGTCGTCCCAATCCAGTGAAACGGAATGAATCGTTCGTTTCAGATCGGTGGCGGTTTCATCGGCAATCACAATACAATAGTCGATCGCGGTGGTTTTTCCAAGACAATCGTCGCCGTGGTAAAGAAAAATCCAGGGTGGAGCGACGGGAACTTCCCGCTGTTTTTTGAACGATAGAAATGAACGGGTATCTCTCCCGTCATCGATTGACCTGATGAAAAAATCCCTGAACGCCCGTTTAAGCGCTGAACGTCCCGCAACAATTTCTCTACTCATTATGCAACCTCTTTAAATGAATAAACTTCTGACGGAATCCCGCATTAGACTAATTTTGCCCTGACCCTGGAAGAGAATCCCCTTGATTATTAAGTAATATAGCTCAACCGCAGAGGGAAGGCAAAAAAGTTTGTCGGTTATAAAAAGAAAAAATCAGTACAATGGGTTGTCACCGGAAGAGGTAGAACGCATACCAGGCATCAACGATGAAAATACCGGTTGCCGGATTGTTGCCGGCAGGGTACGTGAGCAGCGGCGTGCTTCTGTTTCAATCAGGCTGGCGCTTAATCAAGGCGCCGGTTCGGCAAAGGGTTTTGCCGGTTACTGCGGTGTCGGGGTGAGTACTTCCCTGATCTCATCGGGAATCCGCCGGATATGTCCCGAGGTATCGGTACAGGCCAGTCGTATCGTTCCTTTCACCAGAAGCGCCCCCTTTCCGCGGTAAACGCTGGTGACGAATGTCACCGATGCCGAAGTAAGTTCCGTGATAATCGATTCGACTTCCAGAAGATCATTGTATCGGGCCGGAGCGCGGTATTTGACGTTGGCCTCGACCACCACGAAGAGATAGCCGCGCTCCTGCCAGAGCGAAAGATCGATGCCGCGATCCCGAAGATATTCGGTTCTGCTCCGTTCCATGTAGCGGAGGTAGTTCGCATAATAGACCACCTTACCGCAATCGGTATCCTCGTAGTATACCCGTATCCGCATATCACTTCGTTTCTATGGAGTAATCTTTTATTTTGCGCCAGAGTGTCGAACGGGAGATACCGAGTTTTTTGGAAGCTTCGGAATAGTTGAAACCCGTAAGATTGAGTGTGTGAACGATATGATTTCGTTCAACATCGGCAAGGGAGAGCAGTTCCTGCGGTTCCAGTTCCTGTTGCCCCGATTGGGGCTGCGGCAGCAGAAGGCAGTTCCGGAACATGAACTCGGGAAGATCCCGTTCATTGATTTCGTTTCCTTCGGCAAGCACGACGGCATGCTCGATGATATTCTGCAGTTCACGGATATTTCCGGGGTAGTGGTAGTTCGCCATAAGCACTTCGGCGCTTTTGGATATTGAATTTATCTGTTTGTCAAATAACTTGTTGTTACGGTGCACGAACAGACGGACGAGATTGGGAATAGTTTCCTTGCGATCGCGCAGTGGCGGCAGGGCGATATAAAATACATTGAGTCTGAAGTACAGGTCTTC
>JAFGHA010000041.1 GCA_016930275.1 Chitinispirillaceae bacterium | reverse complement strand
TCTGATGGGACTCAAACCGGCTGATTTCTACCGGACCGGTTGAAACAAATCGGAAAAACTCGTTTTCCGATGCGCGGAAAGTAAGTTTTAAGGGAAGTACTCCGTAAAAATAATCAGGCATACTTTCTATCCGGTTCTAAAAGATTATCATCTTTGATGAAATCAGTTTCCGGACATCCTTTAGCGATCGAGATGCTTGCAAGCAGCATCTCGGAAGATTTTATAGTTGAAATACAAAGCGAACCGATTGTCGAGCATTTAACCGTAGAAGAAATCGCAAATAAGATTGTTAAAAAGATATATCAGAGATTTATAAAGGATAATGAAAGATCATGCACAGATATTTTGAAAACAATCAGTATTGCAAAGGAATCTATAGGTTTAAATGCAATTGAAAGAATATCGGGATTAAAATCACAAGATATCTTTAGATGGAATAAATATCTCCTTGCCAGAAATCTTATATACAAACCAAGTCAAGATAAGTATGATTCCCATGCGTTAGTAAGAGAATTTATTGTCAATACAATGGAGGAATCAGAAAAGAATAAATTAAATAGAAATACCGCAGCATATTACTTCGATCAAGCTATCAATAGTAAACCTTCAAATATCGATCTCTTTATTAATTCATTTCTATTCGGGTTGCAGCATTTGTTGGATGCTTCGGATTTTAAAGAAACTGCAAATAAAATTGTCGAATATGATTTTGACATTTTATTGTATGAGCGAGGCGATCACTATAAATTGCTGGATATATACGATCGAATTATCGATGATCGACTTCCCACTGATCTGTTGGCAAGGTTCAAGGGCAATAAAGCAAGGATTTATAGAGACCTTCAAAAGTTTGAGTTATCAAAAAGTATCGCTGAAGATTCTCTCAAATTGGCTCGTACTTGTGGAAATAATCATGTTTTAATCGAGGAATTAATAAATTGCGGTGATATTTTACATTATTGTAGCCTCAATGATAAATCATTTGAGCTTTTAAATGAAGCAATAACACATAATATTTTTACGGAAATCGATAAAAAATTAGCAGGAAGAGCCTATGGATGCATCGGTAATGTTTACGGGAATAAAAATGAAGAATTGAAAGCAATAGAGTACTACCAAAAAGCAATATTACTTGCTGAAGATGCCGGAGATAAAAGGTATATAAGTATATGGACTGGCGACATTGCAATCCAATACGGGAAAAATAATGAATATAAGAAAGCGAAACCCCTTTTTGAGAAAGCAATTCAATTGGCTGAACTTTCAGGCGATAAGAGGCTTTTATCGACGTGGAGTACGCAATTGGCAAATATAAACTGCAAAGAAAATAATATTGAATGCGCCATTGATAGATATATATTATCCTTAAAACTTGATATATTGAACGGCTATACTAATAATATAAGGTTTACAATTAAAGGCATAATGGATTTATGTAAAACACAAAATACCCCGGAAATAATTAATAAAATATTAAAAGTTGTAAACAGTGATATTTCAGAAAAACACCATATTCAGATAAGTTTATTACCGTTCCTGTATATACTTGGAGAGGAAGTATGTCTTGAGGCGAAAAGGCTTGAAATGAATAAGCAGCGTAAGGAAGCTGTTGAGGAATATAGTAAATACCTCGATATTCACTTAATTGAATTCTATATAAGGGCACGGAGAGCATTCTGTTTCAGGTTTTACCCTTGCACGTCAATTGAAGAAAAAAAAGAATACCTTCAAATGGCTCTGGAAGAATACGATAAAGTAATTCAAATATATCCGGAGGATGGTGAATACTATATGTTAAGAGCTGCTGTTTTATCGCAAGCAGGCGGGTTTACAGGAGCTATAGATGGTTATGATAAAGCCATCGCTTTAAATCCTAATAATATTATGGCCGTTCTTGGAAAAGTAGAAGCTCTAATCTGCTTAGGTACCCATGATGAAGCATATGCTATTCTACAGGATATTGTCGGAAAAGAAATGCCGAGCCATTATAAAGCTATTTCAATCTTTTTGTATTGTATTACCAGAGCAATACAAATGAAACCGATTGATATATATCTTAGTAACCTTGAAGCTATGGATGCCAAACTAAGTTGGCAAAATGATTGGTGTACTGAAGAAATTGATGGTTACATTGAGCGGTTGCAATCAACTAAGCCGGTTCAGTTGATTAACAAATTAAAAAATATAAATAATATTTTCAAATCGAAATTCGTTGAACAATAACTATGTAAAAAACATTGAAATGGGCTGTTTGTTTGAACAATCCACATATTTTCCAAGCTGTAATTTGGCAGCACATCGTACGATAGTAAAAAGACAAAACGCTTTAAGTGCTAAGGCTGTTTTGCGAAAAGTTATCTTTCCTGCACCCACAGGAAGTAGCCCCACCCAGAAAAAATAAAGAAGGTCATCATTTGCATAGACACATTTTAAACTGATTCCAAAATTATTTAAAAAGACAGGTAACTACAATTCTCTTTGCCGGGTCTCGCCCCGGCCAGGCGACTTCCTTTGTCACTGCCGTTCTTTATGCGTAAGGAGTCCGGTAACAGTAATATGTACCGTTTTTATATTACCGCATTATC
Organism: Chitinispirillaceae bacterium; assembly: GCA_016930275.1. Lineage (GTDB taxonomy): Bacteria > Fibrobacterota > Chitinivibrionia > Chitinivibrionales > Chitinispirillaceae > JAFGNB01. The sequence goes on along the minus strand of JAFGHA010000041.1, from coordinate 34,843 downwards.
CAAGGCAATAAAAGGAAGAAAAAATGTCTTTTATTTTAGTGCTGCAGCGATCCGAAGTCACCCTGTCCGACCGTGGAGAGTTGTCGTTTACCGGGAGTATCGTGCTCTATGAAATATTCTCTGGTACAACAATAGTTGGCGTGCGGCGCTAACGCGGCCAGAATACAGACTCCTTTTCTGGCGTCTCGTCCGTTCCATCAGATTATCTGGAAAGAAACCGGGATATGTCCCGTAAAGAGGAAAAAGACTACCTATCAGATCAATTTATTTGTCCTGTTAATCCCGAAAGGAACGAACGTGACATAGACATGCGGTTATTCCTCCGCCGAGTAGGCGCCGCACGCCAGATCGACTAATTAGCCTCCACCAAAATGTTGACGTGATACTATTACCGGCACAAAAAAAATGCACCGACCCCAAGGGGCGACTGCGGCTTGCCCGGCGGTTGTTTAGCGCGCGGAGTGTAGAGGTTTCCGCGCAAAGGAACCTCTGCCCGGGTGTCTCACTCCGTTACGTAAACGCAAGGAATCCAGTGCGTTGCACTGTTTCTTTTATACCGTTTTGGTGGCGGCCCACCACTCCTGAGTATTTTGAGAAACGTGCTTCGTTTCTACATTTCTCCAAATTCAATATACACAGCAGCGGGCGCTCCGCCCCGCCCTGTTAATCCCCCCAGTCATAAGTTATTTTCCATAATCACCGTACCGTACGGAAATCACTTTCAAACAATAATAAAAGCAAATCAGCAAGGGATTCTATGGAAACACAGTCACAATGGCGGAGAACCCACTCCTGCGGTGAATTGACCGCGGCAAACGAGGGAAACAAGGTGCTACTCAACGGGTGGGTACACAACTGGCGCAATCACGGCGGTATCATTTTCATCGATCTGCGCGACCGGAAGGGGATTACGCAGGTGGTGTTCAATCCGGTTGACGATCCCGACACCGCCGCGGTCGCGGCAACTCTCCGTCATGAATTCGTTATCGCGGTATCGGGCACGGTACGGCTTCGTCCGGCGGAAATGGCTAACCCCCGCATGCCGACCGGAGAGATAGAAATCATCGCCGATGCGCTGCATCTCTTCAATGAAGCGGCGACCCCGCCGCTGCATATCAACGATCCTGATGCTTCCGAATCCGAGGAACTCAAACTCCGGTACCGGTTTCTGGATCTGCGTCGACCGTTTCTCAGCCGTAACATCACCTTCAGGCACAAGGTCACCGCGGAAGTGCGGAAGTATCTCTGGGAGAGTGATTTCACCGAAATCGAAACGCCGATTCTCATGAAAAGCACCCCCGAGGGCGCTCGTGATTTTCTGGTACCGAGCAGACTGAATCCGGGAAAATTCTATGCCCTTCCCCAGTCACCGCAAACCTACAAGCAGATTCTTATGGTATCGGGATTCGACCGGTATTTTCAGATCGCGCGCTGTTTCCGGGACGAGGACCTCCGTGCCGATCGTCAACCTGAATTCACCCAGATCGATGCGGAAATGTCCTTTATCGACGAAGAGGATGTCTACACGGTATTTGAGGGGATGATGGCATCGGTTTTCAGTAACTGTCTCGGACATACACTGCCGGTTCCCTTCCGCCGGATGAGCTACGAAGAGGCGTTTCACACCTACGGCAGTGACAAACCTGATCTGAGGTTTGATGTGCCGATTCATGATGTCGGTCATCTTTTCGCGGAATCCTCGTTCAAGGTATTCAGTTCGACGCTGGAGAGCGGAGGGAAGATTGCAGCCCTGGCCGGGCCTGAGTGCGGTGATCTTTCCCGTAAACAGATCGATACCCTCACCGCACATGTGGCGAAATATGGCGCGAAAGGACTGGTCTGGCTTCGCTGCAACGACACCGGGCTCGAGGGACCGACCAGAAAGTTTCTCTCCGATACGGAAGAACGGGCTCTCCTGGACGCAACCGGAGCGAGGACCGGTATGATGGTGTTCGTAATCGCCGCTCCGGAAAAAGTCTGTTTCACAGCACTCGGGCAACTGCGGCTTGAGATCGGTAAATTGAAAAATCTTATCGATAAAAAGGATTTCAATTTTTTATGGGTTACCGAATTCCCCCTGTTTGAATTCAGCGAGGAAGAGGGAAGGTACATGTCGGTACATCATCCCTTTACCGCTCCCCTCGAAGAGGATGTCGCTCTGCTCGGTACTCCGGAGTATTTCAAGGCGCACTCACGAAGTTACGATCTTGTCCTTAACGGATTCGAAGTCGGTGGGGGCAGTATCCGGATTCATACCAGTGCTATACAACGGAAAGTATTCACCCTGTTGGGTATTTCAGAGGATGAGGCGCAGGAAAAATTCGGATTTCTGCTCAAGGCCCTCTCTTTCGGCGCTCCACCGCACGGTGGTCTGGCCTTCGGACTTGACCGGCTGGTCATGCTGATGCTCGGACTCGACAGTATCAGGGATGTCATTCCGTTTCCGAAAACATCCGCCGGGATCTCGCTGATGGATAACGCCCCGGACAACGTGGCGGAAGTCCAGTTGAAGGAGTTGGGAATAACGTTGGAAAAATAGAGGTGAGGGCGGTGTACGGCTACTTGATTTCTGTCCGGAAAACCCCGGTAATGCTCTCCTTCGACAAGCTCAGGATGAGCGGAACTGACAACCAAGGTACCTAATTCTACTTCGGTAGGATAAAACGAAATGTGATTTCTTCCTGCGCGTTATCGCCCCCTCCGTAGGTTCCCCCGCAGGGGGAACCATCTTGGAAGTCCCCCTGCGGGGGATTTAGGGGGCGGGAACAGGCAGAAGATGTGATTCTTTTTTAATGAATCATGATCAAATCCCGAAATCTTTCAAGGTATTCTCCTGTTCTGACTCCTGAATACTGAATTCTGAATAACTGATATTTACTTTTTAACGATTTCAGGTAATAATTTGGTTGAAATGGCGCATAAAACTAGTATATTACCTAATTCAAGTACCTACTTGACTACTTTTTCATGGAGCTGTACAATAAACGGGAGGTTTCAATGGCTAAGTTTCTCAAAATTACTGGAATAACCCTGCTCAGTGCATTTCTTGTTACCAGTGGGTTAACCGGTTGCGGCGGATCTGCGACGACGTCAGGTTCGGCGGAAGAGACCGGAAAACTGGAAGAGGCACGTGCAGCGGCAGAGAGCGCCGAACGGAAGCTTTCCGAGCTTCGCACGGAACGTATGAAGCTCGAAGAAGAGCTGGGTACAAGCGGAACCCAGGAACAGAACGAGGAACAGGAGCAGGAGGAACTTCTTCAGGAGGACGGTTCAAACTAAGGTAACCTCCTCATTTCCCGTCGGCAACAGACTTCCATAAGGGGGTACTACCATGACGCGTGTACCTGCAGGTATTACACTACTGATATGTATCCCTCTCTTCGCTCAGAAAGCACCCCTCACCCGCTCCGAAATAGAACAACAGATTCATTCTCTGCAGACTCGTGAGCAGCAACTCCGGGAACAGATCGCGGAAGAACAGGCCTCAGTTCTTTCATTGAAAAAGAAGATCGAGGCTTCCCGCGAGCGAATCGTTTCATTACGGAAGAAAAAACTCGAAGTCGTCGGCCTCACGGAGAACAGTCTTGCTGAATTTTCCGGGCGTGTGCAGCGGCTGGAGAAAGAAACATCCACGTTTCTGAGTGCCGATGATGACCGGTTTCTTGCGGATTCAATCAATTTTCAATCACTTGTGCAAAAAGCTCAGAAGGTGAAGGATCATCCGGCGTCACGCCTTCGTTCACTTCGTACCTCGGTAGCCGCCATTTCCATGAATATTTCCACCGCTCAACAGCGGTATACTTCTCTTCGCAAGGCACTGGATACGGCTGCCGAGTCGGCTATCGCCGAAACGGAGACGGATACGAAAACATCGTCGATCACCACCGGGAATACCTATACGGTGATGAACAGCGATGGCGTACCGGAAACGCTTTTCAGTATCGCCGGCAAGGTATATGGCGATCCGAATCAATGGGTACGTATTTATCAGGCAAATAAAGACGTCCTCGAAAGAAATTTCCATCGTATCAGAGACCGGACGAAATTGAAAAGAATTGCAGAACCGTCGGATCTGATATTCCCCGGACAGGTACTTGTCATTCCCCGCTGAATTATTACAACCGACGCAGGACCGGTTCCGGAGACAGGAGCCCTTCTTTGTTCTTGTCCGGGGTAGTATATATATTCTATTCAAACAACCGGTACTTCGTGGTTGAACACGGGACTCCTGCATCTACAGGCAATCAGCATTTTTTTTAAAGACGGGACACAACGACCGAAAACGACGTAAGGAAATGTTCAGTCAATCAACCGCTATTGCATTGACGGTACAGTCCATACCGATCGAATCAGTATGAAAAACAACAGAAAATCATCGGGCAAAACCCGGGTATTTAAAGTAATTAACTTTGGAAAACGTTTCCGGTTGCGCATACCTTCCTTCGTCTCTACTCCGCTTCTGGTACTCATCGGAATAATTCTCCTGCTCATTGTACTTTTTCCCTTTACCCGTACGGTACAACAGTTTGATCTGCCCAAAGCGGGGGAGGCGGCGAAAGAGACCATAATCGCACCGATTACCTACGATATACTCCGTTCACCCGACGAGGTGGAACGGGAGCGTAAAAAGGCCATGGAACAGATTCTGCAGGTGGTTGATTATGACGATACCATTGCCGAAGCCGTTCTCAAACAACTTGATGATCTCCGGCGTACCCTGACGCTTGTCGCTGCAAAGGATTCGGCGGACAGTATCGCTGCGCAAAGACTCCATTCATTTTCACGGGAACTTTCCGATAATGCTCTCGCCGTTCTGCGTCAGCGGCCGTTTCTCATCGAAGACGTCATGATCGCCGCGCGGGATATGCTTGACAAAGGTGTTTCCGCGGTACTGCTGGTATCGTCGATGGAACGGCTGACCGAACTGCGGACGCTGTACAATACCTCCTTTGACCAGCATCTGCTGTACAAGAAACAGTATGTGACCCTGCGGAGGGATTCCAGTGAAACCACCCTCCGTGTCTCTGATCTGCCGGTCAAGGAAATTGCACTCGAGAATGCGATCAAACGGCTGCGGGTCGAGCGGAAACTCGATGATGAGGCACTCAACGCCATCTACGAACTGTTGTTCGTCTATGTGCGTCCGAATGTCAAAATCAACGGTGAACTGACGGTACAGCGCCAGCACAAGGCCTCCCAGGAAGTGCTTGAGATAAGCGGCAAGGTGATCAAGGATACCGAAATTATCCGTAAACACCAGGAGGTGACTCCCGAGGTTATCAGAAAGCTCAAATCGCTGCGGTACGCCCTCGATAAAATGGTGAACGTGCAGGAAAAACGGAAGATCGCCGCTAATAATGTCGGAAGATGGCTCATCGTGATGTTGCCGCTGCTGTTCGCCGCGTTTTATATCAGCAGGTATCAGAAACGCCTGGTGCGGAATGACAAACATCTCATCGCCCTGGCGATCATTCTCTGTCTGCAGGTGGCGTTCATTCGGGGGAGTATGGCACTGGTACCCCGTCTTTTCGAGGGATCCAGTGAGATGACGATGCTGGTACCCGAATACATCATCCCGCTGACCATGGGTTCGATTCTCACCGCGATACTCTTCACGATCGAAGTGAGTTTCATCTTCACCCTTTTTATCAGTATCTTTTTCGGATGCGTTACGGGATTCAACCACTATTATTTCATTTTCGCGTTGCTGAGTGGAATCATCGCCGGTTTTTCGGCCAGGAACATACGGTACCGGTGGCACTTCTTCAAAATCATTCCGTCGGTTGTTCTCATCTGTATCGTTATCATCACGCTGTGGCATCTGATCAGTTTCAAGCTCTCGCTCCTGTCGCTCCTGATCAACTTCAGTCTGGCGCTGATCAGTGTGATCATCTCGATTTTTTCCGCGATGATGCTCACGACGGTTTTTGAACATCTGTTCGATATCACTACCGACATGACACTGGTGGAACTTTCCGACCTCAATCATCCGGTACTCAAGCGTTTGTCGATCGAAGCTGCCGGCACGTACAATCACAGCGTTCTGGTGGGAAACCTGGCGGAATCGGCCGCTCAGCGTATCGGGGCCAATTCTCTTTTCGCCCGTGTCGCCTCGTACTATCATGATATCGGTAAAATCGAGAAATCGGATTATTTCGTGGAAAATTGCCTGACGGTCGACCGGACCCGTCACACCAAACTGGCTCCCTCGATGAGCGCCCTGATCATATGTTCTCATGTCAAGGATGGCGTCGAGCTGGCCCGTAAATACCATGTTCCCAAATCGATTCAGGATGTCATCATGCAGCACCACGGAACCAGCATGGTTTCATTCTTCTACGAGAAGGCGCTGGAGCAGGATCCGCACAAGCAGGTGCAGGAACAGGAATTCCGGTATGCCGGACCGGTACCGCAGACCAGAGAATCGGCTATTATCATGCTGGCCGACAGTGTTGAGGCCGCTTCAAGGAGTCTCGGCACCAGTTCGCCGAAATTACTGCGTGATCTGGTGAAAAAAATAATCCGCGACAAGTTTCTTTCGTCGCAACTTGATCAGTGTGACCTTACCCTGCGGGATCTTGATGAAATCGTCGAAGGTTTCATGCCGGTTCTGCAGGGCATTTTTCATTCCCGTATCGAGTATCCGTCAAAAGACAAGGAGCAGGACCGTGACGCAAAAAAATAATGCGGCATTCAGCAGAACGCACTTTTTCATCGACCGGAAGTTTCAGGGAAGGTACATGCTCACCATGCTGATTCCCATGCTGATATTGCTCGGTTTCATGCTGGTAACGCTCTATATGGCGACACAGACACTGTTGACCACCACGGTCCGGATCGTCAGGAGTGATATTGAAAGTAAAATCGCACTGGAACTGCAGGACAGCGAGGAACCGTCCATTGATCAGTACAAATCACTGGTTGGAAATATCACGGATTATTTCAGGAATTTCGCCACCAACAAAGAGTTTAAAAGGAATATCCTTTTTTCACTGCTCTGGGTATTCGGAACCGGGGTTTTGCTGGTGATCATCCAGATTGTACTGCTGACTATCTTTTTTTCCCACAAGGTGGCGGGACCGGTATTCCGGCTTGAGAAAACCTGTCATAGTATGATTCAGGGGACCTATACAAACGAAATCCATCTGCGAAGAGGTGATGAGTTGCAGAATCTCGCATTGCTGTTCAATGAAGTGAATTCGGTAACCCGGCAGCGGTTCAGTGCACTGAAAAATGCGATTACCGATGAGGAACGGGAGCAGGTGATTCAGGGGCTGCAACTTTAGTATTGACACGCATGGAAGCTTGATATAATTTTTAAGCTCTTTTTAAAGGGAAATGATGAAAAATATCTTTTCTGGAAAGCAAATAGCGGTATTTTTAATCGGCATCTTGCTGATAGTTACGGGCTATATTCTGCTGGCTCAGGGGCCGGTTGATAACCCCCTGTCGCTGAGTGTCGCGCCCTTTTTGCTGATCGGAGGCTATTGTATCGTCATCCCGGTTGCACTTATCCTCAAGGATAAAGCACCGGATACGTCGAAGAAATCGGGCGTTTAGCTCAGCTGGTATAGAGTGCCTGCCTTACAAGCAGGTGGTCGTAGGTTCGAATCCTACAACGCCCATTTACCAAGATAATTGAGTCGGTTACGCTCGAAAAAATATTGGACCGGTAGTTCAGTTGGTTAGAACGCTGGCCTGTCAAGCCAGAGGCCGCGAGTTCAAGTCTCGTCCGGTCCGAATCAGAAACCCCGCACAGCGGGGTTTCTGATTTTTATCCTTCCTTATCACTATTGAAAATCAAATTCATTTACCCCTTCCTCCCTGAATACCATTTTAATGATATGTTATCTGCAGAGAAATTTCTGCCGGGTGGAAGTATCCGGAAAGCCACGATGGACTCTGCTGCATGGTTCCGCAACCGCACTCCGCCACAACATTCTTTATAGACCAGCGGATATTTAGTATTTTTATCGGCGGGCAGGAGGATGATTGGCTCCGCCGGAATAACCGATGTTCATACGAAAGGACTGCTCGATGGCAAAACACACCACCGGAAAACAGAACAAGTATTCCCTCGCCACCCGTTCCATTCATGCCGGTGAGAGCAGGAAAAAGTATGCCGATGCCATAACCACTCCGATCGTGCAGACCGCCACGTTTACTTTTTCGGGGAGCAGCGACATCGAGGAGTATACCAAGAAAGGTAAGGAACATTTTGAATACGGCCGGTACGGTAATCCCACTGCCACTATAGCTGAACGCCGTCTCGCGGATCTCGAGGGAGCCCAGGACTGTGTGGTTTTCTCCTCGGGCATGAGTGCCATCACCACGACCATTTTGTCGCTGGTAAAATCAGGTGACCATATAGTCATTACCGATGACAGTTACAAGAAGACCCTGGAATTCTGTCGTTCCTATCTTCAGCGCTTCGGGATTGGCGCGACTATCGTATCATTCGATGATTATGAAGCAATCGACCGGGCGATACAGCCCAATACCCGTTTCATTTTCAGTGAATCTCCCACCAATCCATATCTGAATATTTTCGATCTGGTGAAACTCGTTGCCATCGCGAAAAAACATAAGGTACTCACCCTTATCGACAGTACCTTCAGTACACCGGTAAACCAGCGGCCTCTGGAGTTCGGTATTGATCTCGTGCTGCAGAGCTGTACGAAATATCTGGCCGGTCATAACGACATCCTCGCCGGGGCGGTTCTCGGCAGCAGTGCGCTGATTGACAAGATACGGGCACTGCATAAGTCAATGGGGGGGGTTATCGATCCGCACTGTTGTTATCTTCTGCTCAGGGGAATGAAGACATTTCCGATACGGGTTGAACGTCAGAATGAAACTGCGTTGCGGATAGCCCTATTTCTTGAAGGACATCCGGCGGTAAAACGGGTGTATTATCCGTTTCTGGAGAGTCACCGGCATTACGCTATCGCGAAAGAGCAGATGACCGGTGGCGGGGGAGTGGTCACTTTTGAAATCAAAGGCACCCTGGAAACATCAAAAAGATTTCTCGATGCATTGAAACTCTGCTATATCGGACCGAGTCTCGGTGGTGTGGAGACACTGATTACCCACCCGGCACTGGTCAGTTACTACGATTATCCCCGTGCGGAGCGTCTCAAACTCGGGATCACCGACACCTTATTCCGTCTCGCGGTTGGAATTGAAGATGCTGATGATCTTATCGCGGATCTCCGGCAGGGACTGGAAAAAAGTTCCGCCCGTAAAAAACGACCGCTGCGTCGATAGCGGGAAACTGCCGCGACGGTACTTCTATACTCCTGTTCCGACCCGATTCACGCGGGTATCCTCTTCTACTCAGTCACGACGATAGTGAATGAGGTGTCGCAATCATTGCCTTTCTCGTCGATCGCGGTAACCGACAGATTGTAGGTATCGGGTTGCGTAAGGATATATTCCCAGTCGACAAGTTGCGGTACGTCAACGAGCTGCGGATTGCTGTTGTTGAATTCGATTTTATATCCACTGATGGTACCGGTGGCGCTGATTGCCGTTGCAGAGACGTACAGCGTGCAGGGAGCCGTTGCCGATTCGTATCGTACCAGAAAATACGTGAAATTCGGCTTCACCGACCTCGGAGCGACCGTGATGGTGATCGAGTCGGTGCAGGTATTCATCGAATCGTCGGTGACCGTCACTTTGACGGTATAGGTACCGGGGTTGTAATAGGTGTAACAATAGTTTTTCTTGGCGAGATAGGTATCATCACCGACGTCCCAGAAATATACCAGGCTGGTATCCGCCGGAGTACTGTCATTTTCCGGAGGATCGTATGCCGCGACGTTGAAGCAGACCGGGGCATCTTCAAAAATCGTATCCGGACGGTTCTCTATATAGATGGAATCGATACGCGGTGGAGCAACACCACGGTATTTGCTTTTAGTGAATGCCAGGTTGAAGGTGGAAGTATCAGTCCTGTTGAGGCTGTCGAAGAGGACGGCTGTAACGGGAATGACGGTGTCTCCATAAAAAATAACTGGGTATAACAGTGAATCGCTGTAGCTGAGGGAGAGGGTATCGTCTTTTCTGGTGAAAACCGTCTTGTCGTGAATGCGGGAGTTGAAATTTCCGTAATCGACTACTATATGACTCAACAGCGAAAACGGATCGTGTATCGAAATCGAAAAAGAGGAAATTTCCCTGTTACCGATGGAGGGGACCAGCGGGAATGTATCAGGGGAACAGCTGAACGAGAGAAACCGGGGTTTATCGCGCGTGTCCAGAAAAATCGTGAAGGTTTTCTCCGATACCGCTCCGTTGTTCGCCTGTGCGGAGAAGTGGAGCCTGTGCGTGCCCCGTTCCGTCAGGCGCAGCACCTCTTTTTTCACATGCCGGTACGTGAGCAGACGGTTTTCATGCAGGATGGAAAAATCAACGGAAATGGTTTCCGAAGAAGAATAGAAATCATGGGCGAAGCATTCGAGGGTAACAGCCAGCGGTGCTTCCGCGTACAGTGAATCACCCAGTTGTCCGAGAACATGCGAACGGTCGAATAAGAGATTTACCGAGAGATTGGGAGCATTATGAAGAGGACTTTGCGGATCGTAGGGGTTTTCCCGTATCGCGCAGGTCAGAAGAAAAAACAAGACCAGCAGTGCCGATACACGGTGCACGTTACCGGACTCCGGCGGTTTCAATCTGTTTCAGCCGTTTACCGACCTCGGCTTTCCATTTACCGTTCGGAAAGCGTTTCTGATAGGTGCCGTAACCGGTAATCGCACGGTCGGGAAAACCGTCCCGCATACAGCATTCCGCCGACCAGAAGAGTGCATCCTCAAGAAAGCGGCTGTCGGGAAATTCGAGTTGCAGGCGGTTGAAAAGGTTGATTGCACGACTGTAGTCGGAAAGGTAATTCGCATAAATAAAGCCGAGTGAATAGAGGGATTTTTCGTAGATGGCGTTGCTTTGTCGCGGCGATTCACAGAGCCGCTGATACGCATTCCTCGCTTCGTCGTACGCTCCCTTGCCGAAGGCAAGCTCGGCGATGGAATACGTTGCTTCATTGCTCCAGATTCCGTCGCCATACTGTTTTGTGTACCGGTGATAATCGGCGAGTGCATATTCAGTCTTTTTGAGGTTATTCATATAGATGGATGCCCGTTCAAAAAGCGCGTTACTCCGTTGCGCGTCGGGAAAATCGCCGTCGATAATGCGTGTGAGCATTTCCGCAGCTGTTGTATAATCGCCCGAATGCCGGTAACACAGGCTCATTTTACTGATTGCCGCGGCTCTTTCAACAGGGGGCACCTTGCCGTTTTCCGCCACCGGAGCCAACAGGCGGAGCGCTTCTTTATATTTTCCGTCAAGCAAAAGTCCATGCGCGGTAGCAAGCAGTGAAGAGTACTTCCCCTGCGGTTCGACAGTTTTCCGGTCAGCCGGAATTTCCGGACTTCCGGTCGTCGAGCTGAGGTGAATTTCGAGTTGTAATCCGGAATGACCGGCAATGGTACAGGTGTCGTTCCAGGGGGTATATCCCTCCATAATACATGAAACAGTATGGTTTCCGAAAGGCTGCAGACCGGAATACGGAGTTCTCCCCGTTTCATTACCGTCGATGAACAAACGGGCTCCGGGAGGGGTGGAGACGACGTTCAACGGCCCCTCACCGGTTTTTTCAAGCAGGTGCCGGAATTCGGGATCATCACTGGTGAATATCGTACCGAGACTGTCTCCGATGAGTGCGATCGCATTGCCGGCCCGAACCGCTATCGATTTTTCGGCTGTTCCGAACCGGACGGTTCCCTCTTCAACCGTGAGTGTGGTGATATGTCGTTTAAGGTAGGTATCATGATCGGTGGTAACATTGAAACGGGTACCGATAACTTCACAGAATGCATTCGGGGTTTCGATGCGCAGAAGCTGTCCCGGTTTCCTTTTACTGATACTGGCAGCCAGTTGCCCCTGTTCGAGTGAGTAGACGGATTTTTCGCGGGTAAACTGTGTTACCTTGAGACGGGAGTTTTTTTCCAGATGAATCGTACTCTTTTTGTCAAGACTGATCCGTAACGATGAGGCAGCATCGGTGGAAACCGTATTGCCCGGGTACAGAATTCGTTTTTTCGGTGATGTCGATGTATTAAGAACCGCAGCCAACGCGTCGCCGGAAGTGCCGGACTGCTGGTCGGCCGCTGTCTGTATCGTCGGGTACGCCGGTGCGGCTTTTGACCGGTAAAGCATTACAATGCCCAGAACCGTCACCGTGCAGAGTACCAGAGCGGCAACAGCCCGCGCAGCACTTCCGGTGAATACACTTGCAGTGCTGATCGGAAAGGGAACCAGATTTTTTTGTTTTGGCAGGACCTGTACGGAAGCCAGTACGTTATCGTGTATCTGCTGCCATTCGTCATCGGAAACCGGTGGTACCGGGACTGATTGCAGAAGTTGTACCAGTTTTTTCTGACGCTGATTATCCGTTCTGCACTCAGGGCATCGGTCTAGGTGACCGGAAAAATCCCGTGAGATCGATTGATCCGAATCGGCGTTAAAAAAAAAGTAACTGTTTTTACGAAATTTTCGGCAATTCATATTGTCCTGATATATTCCGGTAAAACACGAAAATCAGAATCCATTCTCTACAATTTGTTGTTGTCTAAATAATGCAATGTTCATTTTATTGTCTGAATCAAAGGATTATTCGTTGAACAGGCGTTTTTTTAGTGATCTGTTCTCTAAAAAATTCGAGATGGATATCGTACCGGCGGTAATAGTCGGAATCAGAAAGGTGATTTTCAGGATATTGGCGGTTTTGTATCGGTTGAAATACGGATCAAACAGATCACCTTCCTCGGGGGTAAGTGAAAGATATGCTGATTGATAATAGGTTTCCGCTATCTGGAATGCGAGTGTGGCGATCGCCAGAACGGTTCCCGAAATAATCCACGGCTGAAGACGGTGTCCCTCGAACTGGAGGTCGGCTTTGACTATTGTTTCCCTTCCGGGGGATATCATTATACTGTCCTTGAAGGGCAGAAAGTAGTCCCGCTGCAATCGAAGGGCATATTTGCCCTGTTTCAGTGTGAGCTCAGCGGGGGTAGCACCGATACGAATACCGTTCAGGAAGATGGAGCAATCCTTGGGCTTCGAAGTAATGTTCACTTTTCCGGAGATGTTGCCTTCCAGAAAATTCCGCATTTTCAGTGTCATGACATCGACAACAGCATCTACCGGTTGATTGTTCAGAGAAATTTTTTTTGATTCTTCCTCAGGGGTGTTTTCATCGAGCCCCGTAATGGTGAATGTCAGAATGGGGAGGCTGTCGACGATGTCGATGGATCCGGTTGCTATTGCGATACACTCCTGAGGAACCGTGTCTTGTATCAGGAACGGTGTGACGCCATGCGGCAGTATTTCAAAATTCAAACGCTGGTACAGCAGCACATCCAGGGACTGATAATAATCCATGGCGGGACTGGCGATAGTGAATCTTTTAATACCGATGAGGGTGGCAATTTCTCCGGAAACGGCGGGGCGCGCCAGAGGCGTTGCCGCTATAGACAAAATGAAAAGAAAAAAGACAGCTGAGGGGCGTGCTGCAGGTGTTTTCATATTCAATAAAATATATTTAAAACACTCGTGATGTATTTTTTACGTGGAATTTGGGGTAACTATACCGATTATCATCATTTTTTCCATGGAGCTGTTATGAGTCTTTTCGAGATAAAGTGTCCACTATGCAAAGGTACACTCTGGATTGATCCTGCCAGTGGAAAGGTTGTCGATCACAAATCAGCAGATCAGCAGAAGGCCAATTTTGATGATTTCCTGAAGTCGCGTCAGAAAGGTACCGCTTGGGATGATAAAATGAAGAAAGCCAAGGAGGATGAGGCGAAAAGAAAAGCGGAAATCGAAATGAAATTCAAAGTCGCCCGTGAATCAACCGAGACCGCCGGAGATGATGAACAACCCTTTCATTCGCCATTGGATTGGGACTGATTTCAGTTGCCTGCAGGGTTCCAGGCACACCCGAAAATAATTTCCGGGAGGTTTTTCAGGCCGCAAATGCGGATCCGGTTTCTGCGACGGACACCAGATCCCGCTGCCGCTGTCGTTCAACAGAGCGGGTAACTGCGCCGGAAAGAATCGTCTCGATTCTCGAGAGGATACTCTGCACTCGATGGAGTAACTGGTAATTCTCGAAGCGCACATTGGCGATCAGTGTATCAAGGAGCATACCGTAGAGTGCGATCGAGGAGCGCAACGTGGGAATGTTGTCGGGTGGTGCAGAGGTTTCGTTCTGAAAAAGGATCAGCTCAAAACGATCAAACCGTATTTTCAAATCCTCAAAAAAGTCATCAAGGTGCAGTAATGAAAGCGCCTCCCCGGCCTCGAGGGTATCCAGGTGATCAATAATATCTCTGATTCGCTCACGTGAAAGCGAATAGACGGTTTTATTGGATATCTTCGCTGGTTTTTCAAAAATAGTATGAAGCAGACGCACGGCTTCGGAATGTTCCGGATTCTGCTGGAGGAAATGCAGCTGGACGGCGGCCTTCAGAAGCGAACACGATTTTTCACACGCTATTGCGGCTTCCTCGATTTCTCCGGTGGAAACGAAGTCGCTGTTACGGCTGATTATTTTTTCAAGTGTGCGTCCCTCTCGTTCGATCGAAGCGCAGATTTCCTCCATGCGCCTGTCAAGAATGAGCGATTCCCGCACCAGTGAGGTTATTTTGTTCCCCAAGTCAAGTAAAATGTCCGGTTCCAGCATTACCGCTGGAACAACTTTGAGATAAACAGACATAAACTCTACCTCCTGAAAAGGAGTCGCGGTACAATTCGGGTGGCGTCGAATCTATTAATACTATAATAGCTGTGAAACAGAAAGCAAATTCTAATATCCTGACAAGAAATATAATTCCTGCCACACTTTCTATTCCTATACAATTCAGTGCCTTTCACAATGCATCCGGTTCACCGGCTCTCCCGGTGATTATTACCCTGCCGCCCTAACGGCAGTTTGGTCGTTTTCGGCCGACAGATACCATCCGGTGGCGGGGTACCGGTCAGCTGTCGGGAATCAATTTATGCGGAAAAAAAATCTCATCACCACGAGGAATCGAAATGGAAATAAAGAATATCAGATAAAGGAGTATCACGTTGATTTTCTTGGGGATCCGGGGAAAAAGAAAACCTACTTTCTGCAACAGAAAGTAGGTTTTGATGCATTCGTTACTACTCCCCTTCAGTAGTAACGAATGACTTTATGACTGCAGTACGTCTGGGTCAGGAAGCGTACAGCCGGTCGAAGGTCTTCTGTGCATCGACAACCGCCGCACGCATCATATCTTCAGCTTTTGCAGTTTCACGATTGACCAGATGCTGCATAAGCGTTTTTTCATCGAGATTACGTGCCGCCGTATCACAAGCTTCCCATGACAGAACGCTGCGGACGACACGATCGATTGCCTGATCGACGTTGTCATAGGCACGCGGCTGCATATCGTGACCTTTCCAGCGGGCGAAGCCTGCGGCATTGATAAGGCCGGCAACCGCCACATTCATCCCGTTAACCCGGGTTCCGTGATCGATGTCGTATTTGCCGGGACCGCCGAGAATGATACCATCGTTGTATCCCTGGCTGTTGAGGTGCATATGCACCATCGAGTTATTGTCGAGTTCTTCGATGGTGTCATTGACCAGATCGAGACCGATCATTTCCGAATGGCCGAATTCCTTGTTGACACCTTTTTTGGCACGGGTAACACCGAATTCCTCTTCAAGTTTCTGCCAGAAAATAAGTGCGCTTGCGACAGTGGGGAGCAGCATGGCCGGATGTCCTTCATTGGGTTTCGGTTCAATACCCATATATAGTTCTCCGCCCGCTTTTTCTTCGTATTTGCAGAGATCCGCGATGCTTTCCTTGAGGGTCTGGTACATGGCGCGAACACCGACCGAAGCGAGGTCGTAGCCGTATGACCCGTTCCAGAGAACGAATGTGGGAGGGGTGTCTTTATCCCAGGCTTTTTTCAGCGGTCCGTAGGCGAGGTCAACGGTTTTCGTGCCGAGTTCACGGGCTGCCGCGACTTCTTTGGAATCGAGTGAAGCGACACCACCATAGGCAAAATGTGAATGGGCTCCAGGGGTGATCATCGCGAGCGCGATTTTCGCATCGACGAGCGCATCGGCGAATTCCACGGCGATCGATTCATCAATTTCACTGTTATAATGAACTTCGTAGCCGAGCTTAACGTTGTCGGGCATACGGGGTGCGATTTTATCTTTAATCAGTTCGACGGTTCCGACAGTACCAAGATTCGCTCCATTCCAGGGTTCACGGATGTTACCCGGAACAAAACCACCTTTACCAGCATTGAAGGTCCAGCGACAGATACTGTGCAGAGATTTATTCGGTGCCATTATATACTTCTCCTTTTCGGCGTATTAATTTGAAAATAGTTATCTGAATTCTTATACAGACGGTTATGTCGCCTGATTCATTTGATTACGACATATTGAAAGCCAGTTCGCATAGGCATCGGTATAGGCGGTTTTAACATCAGGATCCGGTTCGATACGCCGGACAACGGAAAGATTTGCGAAGGCGTCATCAAGACTTTTATAGATACCCGCACCTACTCCCGCGCCACGTGCGGCTCCCTGCGCTCCGTCGGTGTTGTATAATTCCACGGCGCTGTCGGCGATCGTCGCGAAGACCTGTGCGAAAAGACGGCTTTTGAACATATTCGCATCGCCTGCTCGGATGACGCTGTTTTTAAGACCGAGTGATTGCATGATATCGATACCGTTCATCAAGGCGAAAATGATTCCTTCCTGCGCGGCCCGAAGCATATGGGCACGGGTGTGCCTCGTTAGATCAATGCCGTGCATCGAGGCACCGATGGACCTGTTTCCCAAGGTTCGTTCCGCACCGTTGCCGTAGGGAAGAATTCGCAGACCGTCACATCCGGCCGGAGCGATTTCAGCTTCACTATCCATTTGTTTGTATGAAATCGGCGCATCGCTCCAGCTGCCGAGCAGGTTTTTCAACCAGCGGTTGAGAATACCGGTTCCGTTGACACAGAGCAGAATACCCAGACGGTGGGCGTCGTCGGTATTGTTGACGTGGAGGAAGGTGTTGACCCGACCCTGCGCATCGAAGGAAGTCTGATCGGTAACCCCGTATACCACCCCTGAAGTACCTGCGGTGGCGGCGATTTCTCCCGGTTTGAGCACATTGAGCGACAGTGCGTTGTTGGGCTGATCGCCGGCACGGTAGGAGACGGGAATTCCCTTTTCGAGACCGAGCAGGGAAGCGGCTTCGGCCGTCAGCGTTCCCTGAATACTGAACGTCGGTTTGACTTCCGGAACAAGCGACGGATCAATGCCGTAGTGTTCAAGCAGAAAATCGGCACGGGTATTGTTTTTAAAATCCCAGAGAATCCCTTCGGAAAGTCCCGACGCTGTTGTGGTCGGTTCTCCGGTAAGCCTGAGGGCGATGTAGTCGCCCGGGAGCATGAAGAGATGTACCGATTTATACAGATCACTGCGATTTTCCTGAACCCATTTAAGTTTGGATGCAGTGAAATTACCCGGCGGGTTAAGCAGATGGCTCAGACATTTTTCTTCACCGATTGCCTCGAGCGCTTTCTGACCAACTCCGACAGCCCGACTGTCGCACCATATTATAGAAGGGGCGAGCGGTTTGAAATTTTTATCGAGTATTACCAGACCATGCATCTGGTAAGATATGCCGATTGCTTTGATATCCGAGAAATTGATTGGTGAAGTGGCACGGATTTGTGCGGTCGCTTTCTGAACATGTTCCCACCAGGTGTCAGGGTGTTGTTCCGCCCATCCCGGTTGCTGCGCAATCATTTCGAGTTCGATATTGTCGGGTGAGGTCGCGCTTCCCGCTATTTTCCCCGTGGCAATCTCTATTACCGAAGCTTTAACCGATGAACTGCCGATATCGTATCCTAAAAGGTAACCGTCACTACTCATACCGTTATATACTCCAGTGTATCGGGTATCGGCATACAAATTACCAAGAACTGCATACCAATTCTGACAAGTATCAACAAAATAGGTAAAAAAAAATTCCTGAACAACCTAAAATTATTAAGAATATTTGCGAGAGTGATATATTTATATATCAGGAGGTATTCATACTATGAACAAACAGAGACCCGGAGTTCAACGGGCGATCAATTACCTTGATTCACTGATTTCGCCTGAAACCGGAATCGCCAAATTAGAATCCATCCGTCAGATGGCTTCGAAGGCGGGCGTATCATTCGTTACTATGTGGAAGGCGCTGAAACTTTTCCAGGAGGATGGAAAGGGAGATAGGGCTGAAATCCGGCAGGTTACAGGGCATGATGAAGATTCTTCCGAAAAAGAAGTGCTGCAGGAAACCTCCACCCCCGGTTCATGGCGTTGGGTGGCCGACCGGTTTTACAAGGATATTCTATCGGGCAGGTATCGGGCGGGTGAAAAGCTGCCAACCTGCAAAGAGTTGCAGCAGCACTACGGTGTTTCATTCGCGACACTCAAAAAAGTGCTTACCTATCTGGTTGACGAACAGGTGGTTGAACCGCGAACCGGGGGGTACAGTATTCCCCGGCTGACCAGCAGCGCGGGGCACGCGCGCATCGTGGCGATCGGATGCGGGTGGGAAGACGGAAAAATCTGGGTCGATCATCAGGATAAAAATTATTTCCGTACGCTCGAATCGGAGTGTCTGAGAAGCAATATAAAACTCGATGTAATCGTCTATTACCGTGACCGTGAGCGGATACGGTTCGTGCATACCGCTTCAAAAAAGGATTATGACCTCACCGACCGGAGAATTATCGGGTATATCTTTATTGTCGCGAATCTGGAGAGCACCCCCGAGGAAGTGCTCGGAAGACTTGTGGCAATACGTCGAACCGTGGCAGTACTCGACGTGGTGGGCGGATGGAAAATCCCCCGCTATGCGCAGGGAAACCGTATGGTACAGTTTTTTACGGCAACAGCGTCTGAATTGCCGGCAAAACGGGTGGCTCATTATCTGCTCGAACAGGGACACCGGCATATCGCCTTTTTTTCACCGTTTCATCGGGCAATCTGGTCACGTCGAAGGCTGGATACCCTTATCGATATGTATACAAAAGCCGGATGCGCGAAAAACGTTCGTCCCTTCGTTTACGATACGTATGCCTACCAGTGGGATTACCTCAAGAACCAGGAGCATAACGAAGATATACATTCACTGATCAATCAATATGCAGAATGGAAGAAGGAGGCGCACGGCGAATTCTTCAAAAGGTTCGGCAACCTCGGATACAGCATCGTGAAATATATTTCGGAATGGAACTGTGCTAGCGGAGAAATCTACGAGAAAATGCGGCCGCTGTTTGACGAGGCACTCCGGGATAAAGCGATCAGCGCCTGGGTTATGGCGAACGATTTCGCCGCCACCATTGCGATTGACTTTCTGAAGGAACACAATGTCCGTATCCCCGAGGAACTGTCGATTGTATCGTTTGACAATACCCTCGATGCCATGGAGTATCAGCTTACCTCCTACGACTTCAACATCCACGGGATCATCAGTATGATGCTGCGGTTCGTGCTGGCACCGCATACCGTAAAACCGGCACGTAAAACGGGGAGTTGCCTGGAGGTTGACGGAACACTCGTGGTACGGCGTTCCACGGGCCGTGTTGTGGACGATGCGGTTGCGGTGGTGCAGTAAGGATCGTCTGAATGAGGAATAGACGGGGAGAATGGGGAACCGGGAGATCAGAACATGGGTTTTACTATTGCCTGCTGTCTATCACCTTTGAAAAAATGAGGGAAACCGGATGAATATCCCGGCAATTTACCTTTTACTATTCGGAAGGCGGCATCGAAGATGCGCGAAATAAAAACCGGACACCGCGTTCAATACGGTGTCCGGTTTTTGCACTGTTTCAGATAGGTCTCGTTCAGAATTTGAATTCGGTTTTAAATACCCACCACCATTCCTTCTTGTTTACCATCGGTTCCCGGAAGGACATGTATTCCTTGTCAAAGTAGTAGAAATCAAGTTTCTTGTGATCTTTCGCGAACTGCGCGATGAGTGAAAGATGTTCATTGAGAAATGATTTTTTAACGTATACCGACCAGCACCAGGGTGATCGCTTGAGTGAATCAATGCCGTTTTCATCGAGACCCATCTGCGGTTCACCCCAGTTGGGAAAGTTACCGTAGAAAAATTCATCCGAAAACGATGAACGGTTGGCACAGTATTCAAATTCAATATTGATGAGATCGATAATGAACAGTCCCGGGACATTGAATCCGAATGTATAAATCATCCGGTCCTTTATATCGGCATACCGGTCCGGGTAGTTTTTAGTACCGAGGATGTCCACCTCACCGTAAATATGACCGTCATTCCTGTTGAAAAGAGGAACAGGGTCTCCACCCCGTAGATGCTGAAGCATCTGCAGCGGAGATAGTCCGATCCGACCCATCACTTTGACCGCCCGGTGGTCATCCATAAGTGAATCGGCGGCTATGAAGCTCTCGTTGTAATAGTAGTTGTCATACGCACGCGCCATGTACTGCCCCTGATACACATTGAACCAGTGGTGCAGGCTGAAACCGGCCCCGATTGAAATCCCGTCGCCCAGCAGATTCACCGCCGCGATATCGGAAAGCGACCAGTTCTGTGTCGGGAATGCGATCAGTTCACTGTGAAACAGCAGATCGTTTGAAAAGAGTTTGTTGAAACCGTTAAGATTGAGCCGCAAACCCGCCAGATCAGCCATGGCATAATCGAAAGAGGAGTATATCAGCAGCGGGTAGGGGTTGCTTCTGAACATGTACTCACCCAGATTGCGGACATCCGGATTGTACTTGTACTGGAACATTCCAGCCTGGAGTACACCGTTGAGGAACTCAGGGTCGCCGAGCGTCAAAGCGGCATTCGAACTTTTTATGTAGAAAAACTGGCGGGGCTTGAGCGTTGTCGGCAAATTACCTACCTGCGGTGTGGAAAATGCCATCATTCCTTCACCGGCGATATCGATGGTCAGAATGTCGCGGTAGCGTACATCGAACCCGATATTGCCGAACGCCCGTTGCTGCCAGATATGCGCGATTCTCTGATTTGGCTGTGATGGTGGTTTATAATACCCGCTGACGATCTGTCCGGCTTCAAATGAACCATATCCTTTTGGAGTAATAGTCACATCAGGATCCGGATCTACCAGTGTGGCTGCCGTCGCAGAGGAAACCAGTAGGCAGGCAAAAGCGGGAAAGATCGTTTTCAGTAGCAGTCTGACAGACATTATTGTGCTCCTTACGAATGGTGAATTTTCAGAAGAACCGTCTTGTTTCAGGTAAAAATAATGCGGAGCAGTTATCCAGCACACAATTTTTCCGCACCGGTGGTGTCAGGGCGGCAGCAGGGTACAGGAGTACGCGGTTGACGCCCTGACGAAATTTACTGGATGGTGACCGTGGTAATGACGCTGCCACCTCCTGTACCGGTCAGAACCGCCGGATCCGACGTCGAACCGGCGATAATGTCGTATTCACCCGCGACGACCTGCCAGGAACCGGTTTTCGTTGTCGCATCCGCCACATATACCGAAAAATCACGGGGTCCAAGAAGAAACGATGCAGTTTTGGTCTCTTTCGCGGCAAGTGACAGTCGGGCGAATCCGCGTAGATCCTTCACCCTGCGTGCAACAGGACTCGATTTCGGGCGGACATACAGTTGCACCACCTCATCACCGTCGCGGGTACCCGTATTGGTCACCGTTACCCGTACGTCAAGGCGATCACCGGCAGCTATTGACGATGAACCGATGCACTGTATCGCGTCGTACGAGAAGGTGGTGTAGCTCAGACCGTGGCCGAACCAGAAGAGCGGTTGCTTTCCGGTCTTTTCAAAATAAAAGTATCCGTGGGCGGTATCCGCTGACTGCAGCTTCAGCTCGGAGTCGACGTGCTCATAGCTCGGCAGGTCGGCAGGTGTTTTCGGGAAGGTGACATTGAGATGACCGGACGGATTGATATCTCCGAATAGCACTTCAGCAATTGCCTGTCCCTGCGATCTGCCCGGATAAAACGCGATCAGAACTCCGGGAGCCTCGGACCAGCTTCCCGCTGATGAGGCACTGCCGCCGGTATAGACGACGATGGTTTTCGGTACTTTCGACAACACCGTGGCGACAAGATTATTCTGGGGAATTGGTTTGTCGGGCAGTTCCATCGAAGGACGATCGTAATCTTCCGATTCCGAGTAGACACCGACGCAGACAATCGCGACATCTGCATTGTTGTAATCGGTGGTAACTGTGATATTCGGATGCTGGGCGGCAATCGCCTGTATTCCCTCCAGAGGAGAGATTATTTTATCGGCGGTTACCGCACTGCTGCCACCGCCGCCAGGACGACCTGTGGCCGCATAGGGCCCTACCACCGCGACGGTCATGGTCGCGTTCTTGTCGAGCGGCAGTATCGGTGCATCGCCCACCGGTTCGTTTCTGACCAGTGTTATGCTCTTCTGAGCGGCTTCGAGTGCAAGACCGGTATGATCGTCGGAAAGTATTACGCTTTCAGGAAAGGTCTTTATGTCGTCGTCCGAAGCGAGGAGCGTGCCATCCCAAGCCCAGAGTTTGTTGTACATGACATGCTTTGCTTTACGGTTGAGCGGATCTTCGGTGAAGAAACCGGCGTTCATATAGTCGGTGATCAGGCTGAAGCCTCCTTCTCCGTCCGGCATACTCATATCGTAATCGGTTTCATAGGAATAAATGTCGTCGACTCCCATGGTGCCCTGCCAGTCGGTCATGACGATACCGTTGAATCCCCAGTCATGACGGAGAATGTCATGAATAAGGTGGCGGTTGGTTCCGGCCTTATCACAGATCTTACTGATGAGATCCCGGTCGTCAATCGTGAATCCCGGTACCTTCACTTTGTTGTAGCAGGTCATGATGGCACGGGCACCGGCATCCTGGATGCACATCCTGAAAGGTTCGCAGAAAAGCTCTCTGAGCGCGCGTTCCTCCACGACAATCCTGACGGTATGACGGTCGGTTTCGGTAACGTACGGAGTGAAATGTTTCGGACAGGCGATCACCTTCCGGCTCTGCAAACCGAGTACCTGCCGCGAGGTCATCATGCCCACATGGTAGGGATCTTCACCCATGGTTTCGAATGCGCGTCCCCAGCGGGGATTGACGACGAGGTCGCACATCGGACCGAGATCGCAGTAGATCCCCTTTGCCCGGCCTTCCTCGGCGATGGCGCGCCCTACCCGATAGGTCAGATCGATATCCCAGGAACAGCCCAGCGCCGATTCGGTGGGGAAGAGGGTAACGGTGTCACCCGCTCCGTAGATTGCGATATCATTCGGTGCACCGAGCGGGTAGCGTATTCCATGCGGTCCGTCCGCACTGCGCCATCCGACGATTTTGGTACCGTCCGAAAGGGTGATGTCGTCCTGACCGAAATTTTTGTAGACAAGATCTGTTGTACTGCAGTAAAGGGACTTCTGTTTCTGTTCAAGCGTCATCTTCGCGACCAGTGTTTCCGTCAGCGTCCACATTGCATTCTTTCCTGCAGTCGCTTCAATTTTTCCCACATATTCCCCGGCGGTACTGCCGGCGACCTGGGTTCTGAAAAAAACCGTTTTGAGGGTGTCTCCTGCGTTTCGCTGCATGACGGAACCGATGTCGCCGCTTTTTTCGCTACAGACAAGCTTGTCGCCGGTTGTTTTATTATAAATATTGAAATCGAGAGAGATCTCGTCGTTCCCGTCGGCGTAAAGGTTATACGTCGCTCTGCCCATGTAGTGGAAAACGGTATCGCCTGCTTCGGTGGTTTCCTTCGCGAAACCCTTGAGAAAATCAACGTTGACATTAGTGATCCTGGTTGCGGAGAGCGGTACGGCACAGAGCAGGGTGGTTCCGAGTATCGTCAGTAGCTTGTTCATCGGTATCCCCCTAGTTCCACAGCATGAGTTTGAGGTTTCTGACCTGTCCGCCAAGCTGTAACCGCGCGAGATAGATGCCGCTTCTGCTGAAAGAGGAGCGGAAGTCCCAATGTGCACTGCCGGCGGCTTTATCCACCGGGATTCTGGCAACGACCCGACCGAGCAACGAATAAATGACGATGGCACCTCGTTCCTTTCCGGGAGTTACCGGCAGCGACCATGAAAACGTGACCGAACGGGCGAACGGGTTGAGTGCGGTATTTCTGAAAAACGGTGCGGCAATCGCGGAGTGCTGCATTTTTACCGGAACCATTTCCGGAAACGAGAAAACGTTACTTTCTGCGGTAATTTCTTCACTGTGCAGCATGGCGACGGCCAGCAGAATCCCGCCACCCAGTACCGCATACCGTACTTTTCCCATCGATGTCCTCCTTATATTCATTATATCAATGTTTTTACAAGCCTATAAAATGCGTCATCGGCACTTCGGATGCCAAATTATTTCCGTGGAATATGATTCACTCTACCGTTCTGCGAACGGACCCCTCAGGCGGTGCTCATAATATTATGAAATATCGGGAGCTTATATGTATCTAATTGAGTGATCATGCGGTTGGTTGCCGTTCACTGTAAGAGTACAGATTATACTGAAAGCTGAACGGAACAGTCGATTTTTTCACCGGCAGCCTCGTCGAGCGGTGGTCTTACAATGGTCGGGTACGACCCGAGCAGGCTGTTGAGATATTTTTTTATCACCACGATTCCCGAAACGTCAGGTAGACTCTTTTTGAATGCCGCGATTCTGTTTTCAAGTGCAAGGGCATCGTCGAACCGTTGCTCCGCAAGAACGGTTTCGAGCTGCAGGTAGATATCCGGAAAGGCATTGGGCAGCCCGGGAACGAATCCGCAGGCTCCCTCACGGTATGACTCGACGATTCCCGCATCTCCGCCGAGCAGATACGCCGGTGTGGCGCCAATCAGTGACCGTGTCGCCGAGGAATCCTTGATTCCCGCATGCGGTATCGCCGCAAGCAGTTCCGGCGTAACGGGATTGCCGGTATGCTTCGGAAAGTTGTAGAAAAAAAACGGCAGGTCGACCGCATCGGTGATTTTTCTGAACCAGGAGATCATTCCCCCGACCGGGGCATTCGCATAGTAGTGGGGCGGCAGACAGAGAAGCGCATCGGCGCCGTAGCGAGCGGCACGCTTCGCGAGTTCGAGAGCGGTCGGAAGGGAGTCGTCGGAGATATTGAAGAGGATGAGGCCGGGAAAGTACTCTCTGCTGAGTTTGAGCAGCGTGAGCCGTTCGGCAACGGTCAGCGAGAAAAACTCCGCGGTGGTACCTCCCGCGATGAGACGGGTAACTCCTCTGGAACTGAGAAACGCCAGATGATCGATGTATGCCGGCTGACAGATAGAGAGGTCGTTTTCGAAGGGGGTGGTGATGGGAACAATGCATCCGGCAGGAGTGATCCGCTGTGCATCGTTGACCATTGCGGTAAAGTCCTCCATGAAACCGGGAGTTACCGATTCGATGGAGAAGTGATAGTCGTCGTGGCAGAACAGCTGCACGTCGGACCACTGTTTACTTTCGGCGCCGTACTCGGTGAATTCGGTGAGATTGCTCGCCAGAAAATTGGAGATCGCCTTTTTAAGCGAGTGGCCGCGATCACGGATGTCCCTTCCGATTCGTGCGGCAAGCTGGGTATTGAAATCGGAATCAATAAACAGCGAACAGTCGATCAGATGCCGGAACTCCCGGTAGGTGGCGATTTCCCCTTCGACGAGCACGAACTTTCCGGGAGTGAACGCTTCGAAGGATCCGGTATCCCCTCGGGATAAATCGTATATCGGTAGTGATACTGTTTCTCCTTCTTTAATTTTCACGAGATGTTCCACTGCCAGCTCTATCCGGTTGGCTTCGGGATGAGGGCCGTTGAGCTGTTTCTGCAGTCGGTCGGCACGTGAAATTTTATAGTTGTCCAGATGCACGATGCCGGTTTCGGGAAGATGGCGCTGCAGCTTACCGCTGAACGTGGTTTTCCCGCTTCCACCCGGTCCGCCGATGGCGATCAGTACCGGTGCTTTCGCTTTGCGGAAACGGTGCTGTAAAAGCCCGGCGACGACGATTTCGGCCGGTTGCTTCGTGTGCAGGCGGGTAGGGGCGATTCCGGCATGGTGGGAGGCCATCGGGGAGAACCTTTCTGTCGATAAAGTGTGAAAAATGGTTGCCGCACGATACGGATGCAAACGTGCCATCGTCGCAGTGTGTCTGAAAGCGTCCTGTAACTGTTTCTATTATAATTGAACAACTTGCACCGTCAGCCCTTAGGAACTATTTTGATACTTTGTCCCGGTTCAACTATCATTTTCACCAAAAACAGGAGAGTGTCACAATGAAGCGACGAAACGGACTGATCGTGCTGACAGCGGCTCTGCTGCTGCTGGCATCGTGTGCCGCGCAGTTTCCGTTCATTGCTCCGGCGGCGATGTCCGAGGCGACTGAGCTCAAGGTGCAGTGCGGACAGCAGAATCCCGACAGTGAAGCGTGCAGGAAAGCCGATTCACTTTACAGTGTGGCTGATGTCCTTCTTAAAAAAGGAAAGAACGAACCTGCTTACCTGCTGCTCGACCGTGCGATCGTCTGCTACCGTATCGCACTGATGAACGGCGCCATTGCGAAAAAGGAAAAGGAAGTCGCCGTGCAGGAGAAAGCGCTCGCCAAGACCCGTGAGGATGTCAATGCCTACCAGCAGGTACTCAAAGAACTGAAAACGATGGAGCAGGAATAATGAAAAGAACACTTATCTATAGCCTGTTGTTGTCGATGGCGGCGGTATGCATCGCAGTCGCGGAAGAGAACCCGTGGGAACCCGCCGAAAAACCGCTTGCGCTTTACACCGGAAAAATAGGCAAGGCGGCAACGGTTGACGATCTGACCGCCGTACTCAACGAGGCGTTCGGGAAACTCCATTCCGCCGGAAACGACGCGGTACCGGACATGTACGGGCAGGCACACAGTGCCATCGCGTACGCCAAGCCGATCATCGCGAAAAACGCGAAAAAACCGGTTGCAAAAGAACTCTTTGCCGCCTGTTCGCTCAAAACCGTCGGCGCGGTGCTGCAGTTGCTGCAGGCGAAATACGACCGTGATATCATGTCGCTGCAGAAGAAACGGATCGAGGCGCTCGAAAAGATCAAATCCATTCACGAACAGATCAACGAGGTCGAGCGCAGCAAAGCGACCGAAATGGCAAATAAACTCAAATCAGATATTAAAAAGATGCAGGATGAGGCCGATAAAAAGTTCAAAGAACTGCAGAGCTCGCTTATTCAGGTTACCAACGATGCGCGTGGAACGATCATCTCGATGTCGGATATCCTTTTCGAGACCGGCAAAGCCAATCTTACCGCCGATCTCAAAACGAGTCTCGCCAAAATCGCCGGTATTCTGCTCGTTTTCAAGAATTCCCGGGTGATTGTCGAAGGACATACCGACAACGTCGGTTCCGAAGACTACAATCAGGGACTCTCCGAACAGCGTGCCCAGAACGTCATGGCGTTTCTTATCGAGCAGGGAGTGACCCCTTCGCGACTCACCGCCGTCGGATATGGATTGTCAAGGCCGATCGCCGATAACGAGACCAAAGAGGGAAGAGCCAAAAACCGGCGTGTCGATCTGATTGTACAGGAGAAAAAGTCGGAAGAGTAATCCGTCGCTCTGTACAGCGGCCCCGTTACCTGTTTCGAAGAAATGCCGGACTCCCGGATGGGGGTCCGGTTTTTGTTTGTGCGCCCGGCAGGCAGTCAGTTTTCCAGTTCCGAATTGACAACGCTCCTGCGGGTATCCTCGTGCATGGCGATACCGGGGAGCGTGTGCCATGATCCGCCTATATTGTCACGGATGGTGGAATTGGTTATGCGGATGTCGCCGGAGTGATCGTTGGTGACGAAAAAGATCGCCGCGCCGTAGGCGTTCACTTTGTTGTATTCGAAAAGCGATCCCGCGATGGATAGCGTCATCGTATTGCCGTCGTTGTAAATGGCGCCGCCGCTGCCGCCGCCGGGAGTTCCGCCCTGCTGCGGGTTACCGCCGTTACCGATCGCCTCGTTATACGAGAAGAGGCAGTTGATGATCGTCCATGAAACGCCGATACTGCTCAGGGCGCCGCCGTTCGAGGCGATATTACCGAGTCCCTCGGCACCGCCGAAGGTGCAGTTGACGACATAGACCGGCTGGTTGTTGTACTGCATGAACGTCCGCACCGCCCCGCCGCCGACGTCGGGACCGGTCGCCGGACCGATATTCCCGAAAAAACGGCAGTTGACGATTTTAAGTCTGCCGCCCTGCGCGAAGATCGCCCCGCCGCCTTCGCCGTCGGGGTCGGTAGTGGCGTTTCCGCTGATGAAGGTAAGGTTCTGCACCGTCAACCGGGGATGGTCCTGGTTGTCGCAGTGAGAAGTGGTCCAGTGCTGCACCTTGTCGCAGGTGTTCATGTACAGAATGCGGGTGGTCCCGCCGCCGCTCAGGGTAACGACACCACCGCCGTCGATCACCACCTCCGAATCCGCGTCGTTGAATATCTTCGCCGTCTGCGTGAGGGTGATGGTGAATGGCTCCGTTCCGCCGTTGAACACGATTCGGCCGCCTTTCGCCACCGCGTCGATGAACGATTCGGGCGTGCAGCTCTCGGGTGTACCGGTACCGATGATATGGTCGGGTTCCGAAACATCCTCGGGGCCTGCTGCGGCGGGGATGAGGTCGGCGCCGTCAGGATTGCCGGCGGGGGGAAAGCCGTCTTCGGGTTCGGTGAGGGGATTGCTGACGATGATCGTTTGAGAACCGGCGGGGTTCTCGTCGCATTGTACGAATAGAAACAGTGCCATACTTGCGGCAAGGTGGAACGATAGCAATGATTGAACTTTTTTCATCGGGCACCATTTCCGGGATGATGTGTCATGCGGGATACGGTAATCCGGTATGATACCGGGTCACTCTAAGGATATCATTTCCGCAGAGAGGAGACACGAACGGTCTTCATTTTACCCGCAGGCACGGAGGAGGGGGTATTGTCAACCCGGCTGGAAGAGCTTCGGAACAGTCCCCGGACGATCACCTCTGGTCGATACTTCGATCGTCACCGCGCGGGAATTTCCCGTTTAGCGTACGACCGGTCTCTCTCCGTCACGTTCACGACGAAAGGACTATGGGGAACGTTTCCTTCCGGAACGGTACAGGTGACCGGTGCAGTGATACGGTCAAATTGCTTTACAAAAATACACCGCCCGAGCATATCGAAAAGCTGCAGGGTCGTTTTCCCGCCGCCCGATGGCGCCAGGCGAATTTCAGCATTAATTCCTGAAACCGTATACCTTCCTCAACAGAAACAGCTGGTCCGAAATGACCGGTGTCGTACCAGACGACTTCGATGTTGTTATAAAATTATCTCCTTTAGTTCCGGAGAGGGAACTTTAACGGTTACAACACCCAACATATCTGAATTGATATCCTGATCGTTTCTATCGTTATCGGATTTGAAATCGGAGTCTTCCGTTTCCATCGTTTTAACTGTTTTTTCAGCGGCTACAGACGATGTTGAATATAACGACAGGATGCTGTTAACCGGGTGTATCGATGGAATAAAAATATCTTTGGTAAAGGTCATGATGCTATTCCGCCTCACGGGGAGAGATGAAATCCTCACGAATCGGCGTAAAGCAGTCGATCAATCGCACTGATGCGGTAAGTACCTTGATGGTATGTTTCAATCCCGAGGGTATCGCATAGGTATCTCCTTCTTTCAAATGCGCTTCCTCCCGGCCTTCACAGTAAAAAATGATTTCCCCTTCGGTAATGCAGGCGATCTGCTCGTGCGGGTGTGAATGGTAGGGTTCGGGTTCCTCCCAGGGGCCGCTCGTGATGTCGATGACGGCCATCATCAGATTCTTCGTGTAGACGACACGTCGTGTGGTGCCTTCTTTGACGGTGGTCGCCGGTAATTGATCATATCCCGAAGGTGCAAGGTTCATGGCGTGAGGTCTTCTGCCGGTGGGTTGATGAAATTGTCACTTGACGACTATCGGTATCCACCCGAGCTGTGTTGAAAACTGCAGGTGGGGAAAGGTCATTCCGCTTCCGAAGAGGTACTCCGTCTGCATCCCGGCCGACAACGTGAAAGATCCGATTCGTTTGAAAATGCCGACGGTACCGTAGGCGGTGTTGAGATTGACGGACGCTTCGTGATAATTGAAGAGGTTGGCATGCAGAAACGAGATCGTGTAGAAGGGAGCAACAATCTGTTTCGGATTGTTATCGTTGAATGCGATTGACATCTCGATGAAGGGAACCGTGGCGGTGTAGCTATCTTCCAAATCGTAGTATTTTCCGTACTCGGTTTTCTCGAAAACAAAAACATCGGAACGGGTTTTCATCAGGCCGATGTTGGTGAATATCCTTCCGGCGAGATGGTTCCGGTACAATCGTGCGCCTATACCGATATCATACCTGAACAGTACATCTTCGCCCGTTTTGCTCAACGATCCTTCTGCCTGGAATGAGACCAGCCGGTTTCCGAGGTACGTGAAATAAAGGTTCGCCCGGTGCGCGGGAAACCGCATGATCTGATTGATACGTGTTGAATCCTGCATACCAGTGGAAAAATCATAGTAGTTACCGTCGGCAATGCCAACCGAATCGGGTTTGAATCCGGTTCCGTACGAGACGCCGCACTCCACATACGCTTTTTTGGTACCTCTTTCGATATGTACCCGGCTGGTGTTTCCGATGAAGGTAGATCGGAAACTCTGCAGATACGCATGATAGCAACCGGTACAGAACGTCAGGGTGAGTACCAGAAAAATGGTGAGGAGTGTGCGTTCCTTCATGATTCGCTCACTCACACTGTTGCGTCGTGTCGGACGCAAGGTAGCCGAATCTGTTGAAATGACTGTCCACCCAGTTGGTGACCGATGCCGGTAGTGAACAGAGACGATTGTGATCGAGTATCAATCCGTTATAGCTCACCGTTGAACAACAATCCGAGGAACCGCATGGTCCGTTGCATACTTCCTGCGTGGATCTGATAGTGAGTTTGATGATGGAGTCGGGGAGTGTCGTCAACCGGTTTCCGGAAATGTCAAGGTTGGTCAGCGCACCGAGTGTGCCAATGGTATCGGAGAGTGTATCGATCCCCATTCCTGAAAAATCAAGCGAGTACACCCGTAAATCGGGTCCGATTTCAGCGACGTCGTCAAACCGGTTGAAGGGAATGTTGTTCAGCGCAAGAAGGGCAAGCACGGCGGCGGAATCGGTCTGCAATGATCCGGGACGCCAGGAGTGCAGGCGTCTTTCCGGAAAATCGAACTCGTGTTCAGGGGTGATCAGTGAACAGCGAACCAGCACTATCGCACCAAACGTAAACAGGGTGGTCCGGAGTGTTATGGAAAAACGGTTCATGGTACCTCATTACTAAAATACTGTCCGGGCGGGGTGCGGGGCGCCGGCTTGCGGAAATACTGTTTTCCGGTGGAAAACAGTGAAAGGGTTGCGACGATTACGATCGGGCCGCAATCCACCCGTCCATATACTTCTCGCACGAAAACGAGTTGATACCGAGGCAATACCGGTGAATCCTGAATCGCGGGTTTTTAATTTTATCCAGTTTACCGATGTGGATATCCGTATCCATCGTTTTCAACCGGTCATAGACTTTCCGGAAAATTACCGATGGTATGCCGTCGGATGCCGATCTGCACATTCCGAAGTTATCGTAAAAAACAGCATTCAGCAGGCTCGCGCAGTTGCGGGTCAGGAAGTTGAATTTCAGTTCACCGCGCTGAAACTGTTCTTCGATAGTTTTAAAGTATTGTTGTACAGGACCGGTAATGTTTGTATCGATTCCATCGATTTTTATAAAATACACCTTCGTTTTTGCCAGTTCGCTCTCCCGGTACAAATGAACATGTTTATATGTTCGTGACGATGGATCGCGGTCGATCCAGAATCGATCGTTCTCATACAACCAGGTCGCTACAGGCATTACGGAAACGAGAAAGTCCGATTTCAGCAGTTTCGGATTATAGATCTGATAAACGGTATCCTCGATCCCGAGCGCGAGGTGGCCGTGATAGAAGAAGGTCCTGCTTTTCACCGGGTAGAAGGGGAGGGAAAAGTAAAGAGACAAAGACGCTTTAAATGTTCTTGTTTTCACGGGTTTCTTTTTCGCGCTTGCTGTTTCAGTTATCACAGCAGATGGAAGTCTTTCCGGTTAACGTTTTTCCAACGATTTAATATATAACAATCAGCGCTCCGGACAAACGCAACTTACGCTCTCCGGGGAGACCGCATCCGTCGACGGAACCTGAAGCCGATTCCGGAAGTGAGAACGTGTAATCCATACCGGGAGGATTTTATTTTTCAGCATTAACGATTTACCTCATTAATCCCCCGAAGGGGAACTTTTATTAAATACTATAAAATCAAGTCCTTATAAGTCCGTGTTCGGGGAATATCGGGGGCGTTTGCTGAGTATGTAAGGAAATCACCCAATTCCGAACATACACAATATATTATTATATAACACCCGACCTTCCGGAGGGCCCATTGAAACACACTACCTACACTGCCGTGCTCCTGATCTGTACACTGCTGCACGCATTCGGTGCGGCGCAGGTGAATTCCTTTTCCCGTATTGTTTTCATCCGGATGCGCTTAAAGGACAACATACTCACCCTGGAAAAAACGAAAGTTGTCAAGGGAAGTTTGAAATCACGAAGAGTTCAGTGCGATGGTGATTTCTATTGTGAAATAACCGGGGATAACAACAGTAAATTGTTCACCCGCTTAATCACTGCACCCGGAACCGTACATTACGACTACATCGATGCGGCCGGCCGGTTGAACGGCGGTGTGCGCGAACGTCCTGATGACATTTTCGTTGTAAGAGTTCCGTTTGATGAAGCGATGAAAAACATCTCATTTTATTCAACAAAACCGGGTACCGGTGATGCACTCGGGAAAAAACGGTCGGCGATTAGTGTGAAAGATACATTGATTGCCGTGTTTCCTCTGACGCTTACCGGAGAGGGGAAGTAATGCCGTTTCCGCGCCCCCTCCTGCCGGTGCTGACGTTTTTATGGTTGAGTACCGGGCTGCTTGCCGATGGGATGTTGTCACACATTCGGGGTAATGAAGACGATACTCATCTGCTGAATATGGTGATCATTGCGGAAGGGTACACGCAGAGCGAGGAGCAGCTCTTCGCCGACAATGTCACGCATATCGTTTCAGCGGTGTTCGATTCGGTTCCCTACAAACACTATAGCGCTTTTTTCAATGTCTGGAAGATTTTCGTTCCGTCGAACGAATCCGGTGCCACTCATGTATTGCCCGATGGCACCACCGAGGCCAGAGATACCTATTTCGGCGCCACCTACTATTCGTCCTCGCGGGTGATAAACATCGACAAGGCTACTGTCTACGATATCCTCGCGGAACATATTCCCGATTATGATCTGATTTGCGTGCTTGTCAACGACAAGGATTACGGCGGTGCGGCACACGGCGATATCGCGGTGCTGTCGATGAACATATCGAACGATCCGTCCATGGTGTATCTCCATGAAACGGGGCATGCATTCGCCGGCCTTGCCGATGAGTACGAGAGCGCGTATTCAATGTCTCCCCGTGAAATGTACAATGTCACCGCTAAAACGGCGCGCAACGAGATCTCCTGGCGTGTCTGGATCCTCGACGAAACTCCGGTTCCCACTCCGGAAGCGACGGACTATATATCGGTGGTGGGTCTGTTCGAGGGGGCGATGTATCAGGAAACGGGATGGTATCGTCCGATGTTGTATTGTCAGATGCGCAGCAATTACCGGCGGTTCTGTCCGGTGTGTATCGAGGCACATATCAAGCAGATCTACCGGCATGTTTCGCCGGTGAAACGGATACAACCGGATATAACGACACTCGAAAATCCGCCGGATACAACCACCTTGTCGGTTGTCACCCGCGCTCCGGAACCGAATACCCTGACGATCACCTGGTATTGTGACGGCAGGGAGGCCGGTTCCGGCAGTAAACTGCAGCTCAGCGGGCTTTCGCCGGCAACGGAGGAATATGTCGTCAAGGCGGTCGTGCGCGATACTACCGCTATGGTACGCAATCCTGCCGCCCGGGAAGTCCTGGCCGACAGTGTGTCATGGCGGGTAAAAATAACGACCGGAACCGGTGCGCCCGTTCGGAGGCGGATCGCGGAACAGGAACTTTCCGCCACTCTGCACAACGGCGCGCTGCTCATCAGAGGGCTGCAGAGAGATGCCGATGCGGTGCGTATTGCCGTTTACAACGCGCGGGGAACCTGCGTTTTTCGGGGAACGGCTGTTGAACGTCTGCGGCAGAGTGCACTAACAACGATTCCCGGAATGAACATGAGCGGGGGATTGTATTTCGTGACGGTATACGGGGCAGCACCACCGGTCCGGAGTGTCGTGAAAATGGTTGTGGCGGAGTGACAGGATGCTTCCGCCACATTGCAGTTCCGATTTTTCGGCGTGAAGGCATTTTCGCTCAATAATCCTTGTCTTTGTTGACCGTTATGAACATTCCGTTTTTTCTTCTCCGAATCACCACCCTTTTGTTGTATTCCACTTTCAGATGTTCCGGGATATGTCGTGCCTGCCAATTGTATTCTTCCATGACTTTTTCTTCTGCATCGTCGGGAAAAACGGCCGCTACTGCCCTGAGTGCATAGAATACGCCGAATGCATGTTGCGGAACATGAGCGGTCGCCACGGCCTGACCTGCGGCACGTGCGGCGTTGAATGCCGCGGGGTTTTCTCCGACATTACGAGCCGCGGCATGTGCGGATAGAGATGCTTCGC
>JAFGHA010000040.1 GCA_016930275.1 Chitinispirillaceae bacterium | reverse complement strand
TGTATTTTGATTGTTTATTGCTTAACCTATTGATAATATAAGCTATAGATGAATGTTATGCCTTCTTTTTAGGATAACAAAGTAGAACTACTCGGGTACTTTCGAACAATGTTTACCGGGTCGCTCATATTGAGTTTGTCGAAATATGAGTGTTTCAACTTTCCGCCCACCCTTCGACTGGCTCAGGATGAGCGGAATAGCGGTTGCAGGTATCTGAGCAGTTATAAAGTGTTTCTATAAAAGCAAAGCCTGTGCCACCGATAGAATCGACTCAATAGCACCGGAAACAAGGTAGGGAACACTTTTCGGTTACAACTTTGTACCATGCCGGGTGCCACGGAGGGCCTTATGCTCCTTCGTGAACGCCCCGACCGGGGCGGTGGCAAGGTTCAGAATTGGCTGAAGGATCTAACGCCACGGATAATCTGATTGTACGTAAAGGAATCGAAGCCGGATGGAATGTCATCAGGTATTTGAAGAAATCACCAAAATGTCAGCACCGGTTGCCTAAGGAACAATAACGTCACTCAGATATCCCAAAATGTTTAAAGTGTACTCCAGTTGGGGTGAATTATGCAGTTATTACCTGGCAAGGAAATTGCTACTGCACAATGTAAAAACTGAGGAGGATCCAATGTCAATTCATAACGCCAAAAAGTTCATTTCCCGGATAATGGAGGAACCATCTCTGCGCGATCGGTTGAACGGGGCATCATCGATTGATGAACTGTTTGCCGTCTTGGTTAAGGAGGGAATTCCGTTTACCCACAGTGAGTTTGAAGAAGCGTACTCCAACCGTCTGGTATCGTGTCAGTTTGAGGAACAGGCAAGTCATCTCAATGAATTGAAAATGTGGTGGAAGCTGCTGCTCGGGATTTTAGGAAGCGGGGCAGAGGCAAGCTCGGGATGGTGCACGAGTGGTGCAACATGCTCCGCAGGCGGTTGTTCCGGATGCAGCTGATTTATCTGAAAGCCATAAGGAGACCGACGGTAATTATCATCGCGGCGGCGATATACCTGATGATCGTTCCGGAGATAGACAACCACTGATGGTGTTCGCGGTTAGTAATCCTTTTTCCGATGCCGCTTCCCGCCATCCCGGCGAAACTGACGGTTATTGACATCCCGAGTGATACCGCAACTACTGCGGCAATGCCGACGGGAAGAATACCGACAATATGTGAAAAGGTCAGAATGAGGAATGCTCCCGGGCACGGGGCAAGTCCGGCAATGACTGCAACCGTCATAAGGCCGGTTGAGCGCCGCAGAAGTGTGCCCGCCGCGGACTGTGCCTTCTTTTCGAGAAGTGAAGAGAAAAGGATAATAATGCCGGCGACCGTAATCAGAATGCCGCTTACCACCATCATATCGTGTGAAAACGTGTCCCGTTCGCTCCGGCCTGATCCAAGCAACAATCTGAAAACGGCAAACAGGAGAATTGCCGACCCGGTATGTGTTACTGAAAACAGTATACCGGCAATCCATGTCTTACGGTGCGGAGAACCGCGAGCGAGTCCGTGTGAAGCAAAAAGTGTTTTCGCATGGCCGGGACCGAGACTGTGAATGATACCGTAGAGAAACGCGAACAGAAGCAGCATCGCGAACGTGGAGGGATGGGGACTTGTTTTGAGGGAACGAAGCATCGAAGAGAGTTTGCCGATAAGAATACGCTGGCCTGACAGGAGCGTTCTCCCGAAGGGGATAATTTTCCACAGTTTGCTTCCGGTGTTTTTCGGGGAAGGAGTTGTCTTCGGGGTGGTCATGGAATCCTGTTGCGTTGCAGCCGGTCGTCTGAAAGGATTCTGTTGGGCATGTCCACCCGAAGAGAACAGCGTCAGTAACAATGAAAAAAGGACGAGACATTTCATTGCGGCTTCCTTTGTACCCTGAGTAGTATCAGATCGGAGTAGTTTTCTTTTTCGAAGGTAACGGTACCGGTCCACCGGCTGTTTTCAGCCGACTGAATCATTTTTTTATTCAGATCGAAAGCGACGAACATCGACGGGTCATTGAAGAACAGAACGAGCTTCTCCTGCTCAAGTTCAGGGAGCCTGATGTTCAGCGGTATGGAAAATGAATAGCGTATTTTTTTATCGGGAAGAATGATCGCGACAAAATGTCGGGTTTCGTTGATCCGGAGCAGGTTTTTTCCCCAGGTCACGACCGTAAAAAAATTGCTCCCTGCAGCGTAGGAAAACGCTTCATTTTCGAGGATGGTATACTCCTGCTTTTCGAAACGGTTGTTGCGGTTGGCGTCGAACTCCTCGATCAGCCCGGCACTGGTCATTTCGTCGAGCTCCCAGAAAACATTGACGCAGTCAAGGGTAGAATCGGTCAACATGAACTTTGCCGACACGTCGATGAAGAGATGCGGATGTGCTTCGGCTGGTTGTGGGGAGCCACCGATCAGCGATACCATTACGGTCAAACAGGTTACAGATAGTTTCACGGTAGTAATAATCCTCCGGAATTACCGGTACATAATCATTTCTCCGGAATTCCGATAGCTAAAAACTGTTTTTAACGAAGTGAATTCAAGCTAATTCGCGGAAGGCCGGGGAGGCGCTCTGGTGGAAATGGCGAACATACGGCGGTGGATAGGGAGAATCTGAATTTTCCGGAATATCCGTTCGGTAAGCCCGGTGGCAGCGAGACAGATACTCACGGTGACGATGATTGCCGCGATATACGAAAGCCGGCAGAGAGTGCAATCGGCGTGTTCGTGCATGTCTTCATGGTGGTGCAGCGGAAGTATCATTGTATAGAGAATTGTAAGAAATACGATTATAACGATACGAAAAATCCACCGTACTATCTGATGTCGTGATTGCAGTTTCATACCTACTAATATCACTTAATAGGAATTGAGATGCAATAATTAATGCCGGTCATGAATTGGCCTCGACACATTATGTCAGGTACAGTGCCGTGCAAATTAGTCGGCACAGGTAAACTTTTTGCATGACAGTGCCACATTATTGTAAATTCATGCTACCAATTAGTGCTACGATTATAGATATTGGTGTTACTGCTTGTGTTAAAGAAGGGATTTTTTGATGGTTGTTCGATTGAAGATGTGCAGTTTCTTTTTTTCTCTCAGTGTGCTGATGCTGACGGTTTTTCCAATTGCCGCTGAAAACAGTTCCGGCTCAGTCAGAGTACAGGATCTTGACCGGATGATGGTTCGTGCACAACGAACAAAAATGTTCGCTTCGGATATCATCGACAGTACGAAACTGATTGAATCACGTGATTCGAAAACCATCGACGGATTGCTGACGGACCTTCCGGGAATTGACGTCAAGCGTAGTTCTCCTGCCGCCGGCAAGGGGCGGGGGGTTACTTTGCGGGGATTTGACGAATCCCGTTTTCTGATCCTTCTCGACGGGCGACCGCTCAACGGATGCGGCGTGATGGGAGGCGACTATGTTGACTGGGCTTCGCTTTCAACTGATAACATCAAGGAGATTGAGGTAATCCGGGGACCGGCCTCCGCTGAATTCGGAAATTCATTCGGTGGAGTTGTTTCCATTGTTACGAAGGATCGAAGAGACTTGTCGGAAAAAACCACTGCCGCCATTTCCTATGGGGTTGTCTCTCCGGAACATATCGAAGATGCAACCGGGAAAATGAAAACTAATTTTTCGATTTCACATCGAAATAAAATAGGTGAAATCGCTTTTTTTGACCTGTATGCATCGCATGGGAGCGGAAAGCCGATTCTTCGGAACAATTACTATGATCTGACCGGTTTCGGTGGTAATCTGTCGCTGTTTTTACCTGCTGAGATCGAAGCGAACATTGGTCTGCGAAGCTCAATACAATACCGTGGTTTCGCCATCGAAAACAATCCTGACAGCAGTAATTTCGACCGCGACTATCCGGTTTCCGAAGAGAGTTCCGGA
>JAFGHA010000039.1 GCA_016930275.1 Chitinispirillaceae bacterium | reverse complement strand
TGATCTGTCCGAAAGCGGTTGCGGCAGCGGTGTCGGGAACCGCCAGACGCACTATTCTGCACCCGGCGGAGGTGAGTTGCTCAATCTGGCGGAGCACCGCTTCGGTTTCGGTGGTTTTGACATTCGCCATTGACTGTATCACGACCGGTGCATCGCTGCCGATGGGAATGCCGTGAACATGTATCTGACGGGTTGTTTTTCGTTGTACCATGGTGATTCTCTGGTTGATGGTAGTTGCAACAAATACTGGCGTCCGGTTTGCCGGTACTATCAAGACAAGGTTCTTCGGCCCGATAATCAGCGATATCTTTCCGCACCGGCGGCAATCATCTGATGGAACAAAAATACACTACCGTCGTGAGAACCGCGAAATGATTGGAGCAATTGTTCTGTCGGAATTTTTCGGCCGGGTGTGGCGCTTACAGGGCTTGCGCCACCAGTGTCACGTTCTGACCGTTGACGCCGGTAACGGCCAGGCTGCCCCCTCCGGATTTTAATTTGAAACCGTCAACTTTGGTGCAGAACCCGTTGGTATTCCCTTTATAAACAACTTCGAGCTGCAGTTGAGCACTGGTCGCATCCCAGGAGCGTTCACGTACCGCACTGACACCCGACATGCCGGTAAGAGTGGTAATTACCGCATTCTTCTGCCTGAAAATTTTCACTTCATTGACGGTCACCGAAATCGAAAGACCGTTATTGACCTGATTCTGCCAGTTTTTGATTATCATGTCAAGGAGTTTTCCGGCAGCTTTCTGTGCCGCCTTGGCGATCGCCTGATTGCCGGCGGTCTGCGGACTGATGTGCACCCTTGCGGCATGTTCAGCTGCGGAACCGGCGATTGCTCCAGTGTTGCAGTTTATGGCTTTAAGGGTCACATCCGCCTGCACGGAGACCATCCCGCCGAGGTTTTGTGAGATTCCTTCCGCAACCTTACTGGTAGCGGTACCGGTGATGAGAACCTCCGCGCCGTTCTGCAGGCCGATTGCAGCGGCGGCTGCGGGATTACCGTTCAGGTCAGCCATTTTCTGCCGGGAACTTTTTATGGAAAGTGAGACGTTTTTATCCACAAGATTGAAATCGTAGGGGTCCTTCAGGAAACTCAGTATGGCGGTTTCTGCAGCCTGGTTGGCCGGCTCACTGGTTCCGATATTGTTCTCGTCGATGAGTACCATTACCCGCGGTTTATCCATCGATTCGATGAGTATATTGAAGGCTGCGAGATCCTGGCGCATCGCGGACTTTGAAAGCTGCGCCCTGATTTTAATCTCGATCGTGGCATCGCTGTTCCTGGTTTCGGAGATGATCTCGTATTTTGATACCGTGCCGATGGTTTTGGTAACGACAATGTCCCGTTTCAGCTGGAAATTCTCAATTTCCGTCTGAGAGAGCAGTACCATTCCGATACCTTTTTCGACCGCGTCACGTTTCGCCGCCATAAGGGCTTCATCGCGATTCACTCCGATACCGGTACCTTCGGTTGTCAGATCATCCTGGGCGAAAATGAAACTGTTGACTAACAGTACGGTGAGAAAGAAACCGAGACATCGATGCATTGCTACCTCCGTGGTGGTTCGTACAAAGTAATAATTCAATATACAATAAATGGCTGAAAACGGGAAGATGGTATCTGTCGGGGGAAGGTGGAAAGGTACCGGACAAGGAATTGATGGAACCGGCCTGATCCGGAGTCTGCAAAAAAATAATTGTGTTATTCCGGTTGATGAGTAGTAGTTTTAATCGGTTGGAACCGTAGTGATTTTCCATTGAGCATACAGGATCACGGATGAAATCCATATCCACAAAACTACAGGTGGTTGAACTCCAGAGCAGAGCCGAAGCGCATTTATATATCGCGATCGCCAAAGCCGACGGGATTCTTTCCAGAAAAGAACGTGCTCGTATCGGCAGAATCGCCGCGAATGCTCAGAAACTGTACGATGTTCTCGATATCAACAGTGAAATTGCCGTCAAGGTTCGGGAGGATGTCGGGAAGATCATAAACGATCCGGCATTCAACAGCTGGAAAACCGACGATCATTACAATGAAGCGGTATCGTTACTCCGGAAAGCACGTGAGCAGGGCAACTGGTCGGTCTCACTGGCACACCTCAAGCATGAAAACGGGCTTCTTCAGGTGGCGCTGCTTGATGAGTATATTTTTGCGGAATCTGTAGCAGTGAAGGATATTCTTCGAAAACTTGAAGAGGAATTTTCGGGCGACTGATCGCATTCCGGCAGAATAAAAAAAAGGAAAAGCCTGAGGCTTTTCCTTGCCAATGATTGTTATTTTTTAACTCCGTTGCGTTATTTCGTCATGATGAATTTCAGACGTTCTCCTATTGTCGATTTGCCGTCAGAGAAAACCGCTGTGTACATTCCCGCCGACAGCCGGTTGAGATCAACCGAGACCGTCCGGTTCTGCTGACCATTGAATTGCTTCCCGAATACGTTTCTTCCGGTAAGATCAAAAATCGAAAGGTTGACCGTGCCGACGGCACTTTGCGGAATTGCATAATACAATGAACCTTTTGCGTACACCGGCGTATTGAATGCCTGACTTTTACGGGTGATGTAGTGCGCGTTGACGCTGACTTCAAGGTCTTCGATATAAATGTTGTCGATATCGATCGCCACACGGCCGATGGAGTCATAGACCGAAAAACGCAGGGCGACGATATTGTTGAGGTCCAGCGCGACATCACTGGTTTTCCAGTCCGGCTGGGCGAAGTTTTCGATCGGGATACGGTAACTGTTGGTGTATTTGGTGATGGGAAACGTTACCTGATGATACGCTCCGTCGGTGACGGACGATTGCTCAAGCTCGACACAGACATTCGCATCGGTGGCACCTTTCATATCGAATACGATCGATTTGATGGGGCCGACTGATCCGGCCGCACCGCTTGCACTGAATGTTGTTCGCAGGCCTGAGTAGGTATCCGGGGCTGGTGTCGGGACGTTCGCTTTGAGTTGCACCGAGGGTGAACTTTCCAGTTCGGAAAAAATGAATGAGGTTCCGGTAAGCCCGATTCCGGTGCCGAATGCGGTCCACCTGCCACTGTATTTGTTTATCGAGTCGCCATCCTCGAAATCGTCAACGAGTTTGTCGTTTGTTTTCAAAGGAGACTTGACGGTCTTGATGATTTCAACGGATACCGGTCTGGCTTTCTGCAGATCAAGAGCGGAGATGTCGCCGTCGACCTCCAGGCGCGCTTTTACCACCTCTCCCGCAAGGAAATATCCTTCATCCGCACTGCCGTCCCAGACGGCATTGATGTTCGTTCCGGTATTTGAAAATTCTTTTACACCGAAAGCACCGGTAATTACAATAGTCCAGGGAACCGATTTTGAAAGGGTCGCGCCGAAGGTGACTTTTTTGGTGGTCATATCGACACCGACAGTCTGGTCGGCTTCGAAGACCTTGGTCACTCTGAGTGCGGAGTTGTCGCTTGTCGCCTTGAGGAACGCCACCGCACCGACGACACCCGCATTGTAGTCGATCGCCACTTCACAGTAATTGGCACTACCATCGTCGCTCCAGTTGCCGTCGCCGTCGGGGCCGCTGACGACCGCTCCCGGAACTGCACCGTAATTGGTGGTGCGGTAGTGGATACGAGTGGGGCCTGATCCGACGCCGCAGATATAGGAGCGGCCACTCTTGCCGGTCAACCAGTTGACGTGATCATTTACACGGGTGAGGTACTTCTCTCGGGTCGATTCAGTACCTGAAGTAACATACCCGAGCGCATATTCTAAAGCGGCGGACCCCACATCTCGTGCGGTTCCCCAGCCACTGTTCTGGTAGACATTCGCGAATGTTCCGGAGGTTTTGATTTTTCCTTCGATAAAAGATAGGTTCTGATTCAATGAACCGGCACTGGTCAATAGCCCCTGATGCCAGACTTCGTATGCAGCCAGCGGGCCGATATATGAATATCCGATACAGTTGTAGAAATTGATAATACTTTTAGTTGCCCAGGTTTTATAAATCGGATCGGCGCCTGTGGTACCGAGTGTCGCGCGATACAGTTCGACACCGGCCGCCACCATACGGTCGTTGATCTGCTGGTTTTTCTGGCCTTCAACGGTTGGATAGTCGTACAGCGCGGCGCCGGCTTTCAACTGCGGGGTACAGTAGTTTTTGTTCGAGTTGAACTTTGCTTTTGCAAACGCAAAGGCTGTCTTCGCTTTGGCAAGACATTGGTCGGCATAGTCGGAATCATGTTTACGGTACAATACCGACATCAGTGCAAGACAGGCGGCATAGGTCGCGGGAATATCCCCTCCGTCACAGAGCCTGATCTGATTGCCGCTTCTTCCTTCAGCGTATTTTACCCCCCAGGTACCATGTTCATCTTCTGCTACTCCGACGTCGAGAACGACCGTGTTGTTGTCGATAACCGCTTTACAAAGATAATCGGTGGCGAATTTCGCCTGGACGAGGACGTCCGGTACCGAACCGGAGCTGGTCGTATAGGCACTCGGAAACACGTCATATCCTTTAAGCAGGCAGTACAGTGAGTAGCCGAGATTCATCCCGAATTTGATGTAGTCACCGGCATCGTACCAGCCGCCGTCGAGCGGCTTGCCGTTATAATTATCGCCTTTGTGTGAGGCTTCGGTAAATCCGGAATTGGCATTGTTGGCACTACCGCTTTTCAGTCCCGCACGCTGGTACTGGTAGAACTTGATCAGCATGTTATGCAGTGTGTTGAGATCCTGCGCCGTAAGTTGCAGGGCTGTGCAGCACACCAGTACAGGTAATAAAATGCGCTTCATAAGGAAATACTCCAGAAAGAAAAGGTTGATATAATTAACATGATGATCAGTTGCTACTCTTTCACCCGTATCGATTCGGCAACGGTACCGGAAATGTTATTTTCCGTTGACCATCGTCCGGAGCACCATCGGAGACTCTCCTTCAAGTTTCAGGAACCACATGCCGTTGGCGATCCCGCTGACGGTTATCTGCATGGTACCCTGCCGCAATGGTGCATGTTTCACTGTTCTACCGTCCGCTCCAACCAGCGAGTACCCGGTATAACGGTGCGATGACGGCAGACGGATTTCGAATCCTCTGCTGATGGGGAAGAGTTTCGGTGAAACGGTACAGATACCCCGTTGAATTGAGTTCAGGGCACTGACTTGCGGCGGGTTCTGCTCGTTGGTCAGTTCAAACCATTCGATCAGGTAACTGTCGCCGCTAGTGTTGACAAAATTGAATTTCAGATTATGCGTACCGGTGGCGATATCCACCGGGATTACCGCGTAGTCCCAGGTCGCTTTCTCGGGCAGGGTCACCTGTCCGGCTTTGCTGTCATCGACCAGTACTTCCACGGTACCGGTTCCATCGTTGGAGTGGTATCGCATAAGCAGATATTTTGTAGCTGAATTGGATTTAATATTGTAAGAAACCCAGTTATCCTCGGTGCTGGGGGTGACTTTCAGAACCGTGTAGCCGAGCGTACCGGCGATTCTCCGGTCGACCTTGTCACGGTAGGAGTAAGCAACCGTGGTGCTTTCCGCATGGGTGCCGAAATAATTATTGAATGCGGAGGCCTGGTGAAATTCTTTCGGGAATGTGAAGACACTGTCTTTCGCCGGGCCTTCGAGACCGGTTTCCCATACCGGTACCCATTCGTCTTCACCGCTGCCGATGAGCCTTTTAGCGATCTGACCTGACTGGCTCGGAGAGGTCCCTCCGGAGAAACA
The DNA here is from genome assembly GCA_016930275.1 of Chitinispirillaceae bacterium. Lineage (GTDB taxonomy): Bacteria > Fibrobacterota > Chitinivibrionia > Chitinivibrionales > Chitinispirillaceae > JAFGNB01. The sequence goes on along the minus strand of JAFGHA010000039.1, from coordinate 32,569 downwards.
GCTTGATCCTTCACCGCTCGATACCGACCAGTTGCAATGGCTGATATGGTACTTGTTGATATAATTATCGAACCACCAGTTGGTATTCGCTTCGTCGACTCCCTGACTGCCGTCGCTGTGTGTTGTACCCCATTCAGTGACGAAAACGGGAATGGAATTTACTCCTGCGGCAAGATACGTCGCTTCCATTCCGCCGCCGTCCCGTTCGACATACATCGCTTCCGGGCCGTGACTGGCGGCGTAAAAATGAAACGCGTAGGCGACGTTTTCATACGGTACACCGGGACTTTTTTCAACGGGATCGGCGGCAGCGACCCCGATATGCTGACAGAAATAGGGGGTTCCGAGAATAATGAGATTTTTCGAGCCGGTATTCCGGATCGCTTTGGTGACGTCGTTGAGGTAGGGCTTGATGACGGCCCAGGTTTTTTTCCCAGCTTCGACACTCCCGTCTTTTTCGTCACTGCCTCCGGCGACTTTAGGCTCATTATAAACCTCAAAGATTACGTTGGGAGTGTTTTTATACTCCTGAGCCTTGCTGGTGAAAAACGAAATAGCGGTACTTGCCTGTTGTTCGGCGGTATGAGAATGCCAGTCGAGAATGACATAGATACCTTTGGCGATAGCGGCATCAATAACTGTTTTGACCTCGTTCCATCCGTTATCGTTACCGTTATTTCTATCGTATGCCGCACGGACAACCGTACATTTCCAGTCATCGGCCAACATGTTTACTGTACCGGCATTATAGTAGCCGATCCCGATCCAGCCGGGTGTACTCCAATAAAAGCTCATTCCCTTGAGTTGGACGATATTACCTTTTTCATTTAAAACGTAGTTATTTTTTGTGCTTAACCAGCCGTGTTTTGGTGCTACGGCCCAGATGGTAAGTATAAACCCGGTTGCAAACAGTATACATGCAGCTTTATGTACTATTCTTCCCCGCATAAAAACTCCTATAAAGCGTTTAAATTTCAGAACTAAAAGTGGCTTGAAACCGGTTAACCTGGTTGTTCAGGTCTCTTTTTAATATAAATTGGATTTTGTCGAAAATCGTTCCGGAAATCCGGCACTGATATCCAACTATATTGTTGCATATTCAGGAATCCACGTTCATTTTATCTGAATTATATAAGAACAGGGAGGTGACGATGCTTTCATATTATACACCTTTTTTGTGGCTTAATGAAGTATCTCCGTGATTTATCAATATAACTCAATATAAATAGAGGAAATGGGGGCATGTATCGATCGCCTATCCACCGATCCGACTGAAAACCTCTTCAACTCGTGTAGTACTGCACTTCATGACTCTTTTTTTCAATTCCCGACAAGATCCCGATAAGGGTCGAAAACCGGTAGAACGTATATTATATTTCAAACTTAACCCCATATATGCGGGTATCAGCTTGTTGATGAACCTCGTCAGTTCCGTTGTGTACTAACTTATTTGAAAAAACGCACCAGCCTTTGTGTAATTTAACAAAACTTTTCAAAGAGGGGTCTTCATGGGTCTTTTTAAGTTAAAACCAGCACTCGTGGGAGTATCTATGATGCTTACGGCGTCGTGGCTGTTTGCCGATGCCGTCGTAGATAAAACATTCGAGGACAACCAGAATGAGTTCGAATTCTACTGGTATTATTACGATGATAACGCCGGTGTCGGCCCGAATGACCGTCCTCAGATTGCTCCCACGCTCACTCCCAGCGTTATTGATGTGCCGTATACGGAGAAAGAGCGTCATGCGTTTGATGACCCGGCAGATACCTGGATGGTCAAGGAGTACAAGTTCCAGCCGGGAGAGAGTCTCAGTAAAAAATGCGCGACGATGCCGTTCACGTTCGGTGACATGTGGGAAGCCGGATACTGTACCGCCGGTGCCTGTGCTCAGCCATTTGTCGGACTCGGTACCATGCTGACGAAAGAGGGCTCGGGAATTGATCTCACCGGTGCCGACACGATTCATTTCTTCGCCAAATCCCGTGTAAATGAGCTTACAGAAGTGTATGTGAAAATTCAGACCCTTGATATTGACGAGTATGCCGACAAACCGGGTGATCAGATGAAGGGTGACGAATTCGGGTATTACGGGACTACCATTGCAATAGGGCCGGGTGACTGGCAGGAATTCAACATTGCGATTGCCGATCTTGATCTTCCCGGATCATGGGCCTACGATTTCGCATTTAATATCACTAAATGTACAAAACTCGGATGGGAAATCAAAGGCGACGGTGAAATGACCAGTGATACTATCGATGTTGCCGATGTTTATTTCAAAGGTTCGTATACCTTCGTTTCTCCTTCAATGTGGCCTAACGAAGAAGCCGGCATGCCGACTTCAGGGTTATTCTCTTCTTTTGATAAGGCACCGTTCAATCAGTCGGGATTGGGAACCTTCTGGTATGCTTACAATGATGTCGAAATCGGCGGGTCCTCCTCTGTTGATGAGACGTACGCAGTTCAGGATCCTACCACCGGAAAGCTGGCTATCAAGTTTACGGAAAATTCAGGATTCGGCAATGCCGGTCAGGGTGCGGCGCTGGTGTATACACTCGGACCGCCGATTCCGCGTGATACCATCACGATCCTCGGGTTCGTGGGTATCGGCTGCAACCTCTACGACAGTGCCAAAGCGACTTATTTTAACGCCGACTCCGCAGGAATCAGCTCTGTTTACTTTGAATATTTCACCGATGCCGGTGCCAAGTTTATGACACTTGAAGTCAGTGACGTCAACGATGTCGGTGATGCACTGAATCCCACTCGTAAGGAATCCCGAGGATCCGGTATCGTCTACTACCGTAATTTTCCCGCGACAAACGGCGTGTGGAAACGGGTGCTGATTCCGCTCGATTCCCTTGTGACGCATGACACCTGGAACGGATATGTTCATATTCCATTGGATAAAATGCAACTTGCTAAAATACAATGGAAAGTTCAGGCCGGTGAAGGTACCAACGGCGCCTACGCGATTGATAACATCCATTTCCCCGGAGCCGATTTCGGACTCGGCCAGATCGCTGTTGAAAAAGAATTTGTCCATAATAATGTGCAGAGCGGCTTTAATGCTTCTTTTGCCAACAATGCAATCCGGGTTGACTGGAATGGTACTTCGAAACTCGCGAACGGCAAAATCATGCTCATCAATACCCGCGGTATGGTGGTGAGCAGCACGTCCATCAACGGCGGCAGCAATATCGCTACCGGTATTTCAGCCGCGACACTGCCGACCGGTATGTATTTCGTCCGTCTGAATGCGATCGACGCAGCAGGTAAAGCAGTCGTGATGCAGGCGCCGGTTACTATTGTCAAATAATTTTTCGGGCGGATAATTACTTCCTGAGCAACCGGCTGCAGCAATGCAGCCGGTTTTTTTACAGGGGTATTTTTCCCGGTGCTCCGGGAACTTCCCGAACATAGCGCGGAACTGCATATCCCGGATGTTCCGTACGCATACGGTTTATAATCGATGCTCCAGTTTTCTCTTCAACCTCAAAATGATGAGCGCCGCATACCCGGTCGAGCTGGTGAAGGTAATAAGGAACCACTCCTGCTGCCGTGAGCCTTTCGGAAAGTTCACCGAGGGTTTGAGCGGAATCGTTAATTCCTTTCAGAAGTACCGATTGATTGAGCAGCAGCATCCCGGCAGCACGCATGGATAAAAGCACCTTTATCGCATGATTATCAATTTCCCGGGGATGATTCACATGGATCACGGTGATACAGGAGAATCGTTGCGCCGCCGAGGAAAAAAGGCGGAGAAGACCAGGGGTGATTCGGGATGGGAGTACTGCCGGAATCCTTGAGTGAAAACGGATGGTCTTTATATGGCTGATGGTGGCGAAACCGCTGACAAGGCGTTTGAGTCGCATGGTTGAGAGCAGTAGTGGGTCGCCTCCGCTCAGGACGAGTTCCTGAACAGTTGTTTCGGATTTCAGATAGGAGAGAACTTCGTCATCACGTGAACCGTCCTGAGGAAGTGCCTCACAGCGTCCTGCCCGCCGGAAACAGTACCTGCAGTTGATCGCGCAGGTGGAGGTGGCAAGCAGAAGCGCTCTCCCATGATATTTGTGGAGAAGGCCGCAGGCAACCTGCGCGCCGGTGTCACCGACAGGATCACTTCCGTAGTGTTCGGGTGGTGGATCTCCTTCTTCGGACCGCGGAAGCACTTGAAGCAGAAGAGGGTCCAGCCAGTCGCCTTTAATGATTTTTCCGGCGAAACCGGTCGGGACCCGAACGGGAAACCGGGGAGTACTCAATCCGTAGGGGGCATTATCGGGTGAAAGTTCACAGAATGCGAGTAAGGATTCGGCAGTGGTCAAAAACGGTGATCGCATGGTTATATCCAGTGACTCCTTCATGGAAGTCGAATAATTGTTGAGCGCAATGTGCACCGGGCGTTATTTTTAATAACTTTCATCACTTCCAATGTTGTTCACCGGAGTGTCGGATAGAGCTGCGGCATAATTGCTGCCGCTGAGGTTTCATACAATTTAAATATCCGAAAGAATGCATAAATCATCAGTTCTCCGTTGAGTAGCGAAGGTAAAAATACAACAGATTCAATGTCAGGAGCAGTAATGGGTACAGTTGATACCAGTCAATTCCGGAAAAAGTTGAAAATCATCATCGACGAACAGCCATGGATTATCGTGGAAAACGACTTCGTGAAACCGGGAAAGGGTCAGGCTTTCAACCGGGTGAAGATCAAGAATCTCATTACCGGTCGCGTTCTTGATAGGACGTTCAAGTCGGGTGAAACGGTTCAGGAGGCGGAGGTTACCACCACCAAAATGCAGTACCTCTTCAATGACGGTGAGATGTATACGTTCATGGATTCAGAGACCTTTGAACAGATCGAAATTCCCGCAACGAATATCGAGGAAGAACGGAAATGGCTTCTGGAAAATACCGAATGCGAAGTTTCGTTCTGGGGTGACCGGGTGCTGTCGGTAACACCGCCGATTTTCATGGAGCTTGTTGTAACCTATACTGAACCTGCAGTGAGGGGCGATACCGCAAACAACGTGACGAAAAAGGCCACGCTCGAAACAGGGGCGGAGATAGATGTTCCAACGTTTATCGATATCGGTATGAAGCTCAAGATTGATACAAGAACCGGGGAGTATCTGCAGCGGGCAACCTGATATCTGCACCACGTTACGATAGTGCGGATTGATGCGGAGGGAGCCGGGAAAACCGGAAAAAATACAGGGTGGTATCGGTATCGTGCCGGTGCACCCTTTTTTATTTGAGAGGTAGGCAGCGGAATGAAAGAAAAATCCGCACGGCAATTTACGGTTGAAACCGCACGTGCACGTGCGGAAATGATGTCGATGATTCGGGCGTTTTTCTCCAGTCGCGACGTGCTGGAAGTAGAAACGCCTATTCTCGGATGTACGGCGTCCACCGATTGCCACATCGATCTTTTCAGCAGCAGCTACCTGTCTTCGGGCAGTACGGATAGGTGTACAGGGGAGAAGTGCTATCTGCAGACTTCACCGGAACTGTTTATGAAGCGTCTGCTTGTCGGTGGCTTTCCTGATATTTTTCAGATAGGAAAAGTATTCAGAAACGGTGAACTTGGCAGGCTGCATAATCCCGAGTTCACCATGCTTGAATGGTATCGTCGCGGGTTTGATATGTTCCGTCTGATCGATGAAACGGTCGAATTGCTTCGGGATCTTTCTGAAATCGAAACGGTGCGGGTACTGACCTATCGTGATCTGTTTCTCCAGTCAACCGGTCTCGACCCGCTTGAGGTCGGTATCGGCGATATGGAATCCTTTATCGGCAGGGAATCCGGTCAGCAGATACGGTTCGGCACCGTTACCGAAGGGTTGCAGTTTGTCATGGCTGCCGTCGTGGAACCGGCATTGCCGAAAAATGAATTGACGGTACTTCACCATTATCCCCGGGAACAGGCGGTACTCTCGATGGTTGACCCGGATGATACCCGTGTCGCCAGGAGATTCGAAGTGTATGGTGGCGGAATGGAACTCGCGAACGGTTTTGAAGAATTGGCCGACAGCACCGAAAACCGCCGAAGGATGAATCTGGAAAATATGCTCAGGAACCGATGCGGAAAGCCGGAGGTGCCGCTGGATGAATGCTTTCTGGCAGCGTTGAACGAGGGGGGCGGACTCCCTCCCTGTTCCGGGGTGGCGGTCGGTCTTGACCGAGTGTTCATGTGCAGGCTGGGCGTTTCGGCAATTACCGAGGTGGTGAGTTTCGGGTGGAAGGAACGGTAAACCGCCACCGTTGAATCCTGTTTTGCTCCTTCCGGAAGAGAGTGAACAGATGGTATATTGAGAAGTGTATTCAAATGAATTATACTTAGTGAGATCTGCGTATCTTGAAAGCAGGATCATACTGAAATTTCATGTGAGAATATTCAAGGATTTACTCCGGCTTCACTCAACACCAACCTAAGGAGGAAGTATGGAAAGCGTTCAGGATCGGATTGCAAAAAAAGCATATGATCTGTTTGTGGCACGTGGCGGTCAGCATGGATATCATATCGAGGACTGGCTCAAGGCCGAAAAGGAAATTCTTGCGGAGCAGAAGAAACCAGCGTCGAAAAAGAATTCTGCTCCGGTGAAACCTGCCGCAAAAAAAACGGCTGCAGGTACCGCAACAAAGAAGACCGCCGCACCGAAAAAAAAGTAGGTGCTGTTACGGCAGTCGGCAGGTGATTAATCCCGTCCAGCCGATGCACTGATGCCGGTTGCCGCGTGACGAAGAGTGCGTAGAGCCAATCGGAGATAATTCCGATAAGGTAAAGTATTGTTTTTATCCGGATTGGCCAGCCGGCCATTGCGACGGAGGCGGGAAAATGCTGAAAAGATATGCGATCTCGAACGGAAAAATAGTTCCCGCCGAAAATGAAACCGCACCGATACTTGTCTTTGTCAAACCTGACAAAGAGGAAACGGGGTATCTCGAATCAAATTTCAGACTCGATGAGCATACCCTGCAGTCGGCGCTCGACCCCGATGAGCTGTCCAGGATTGAATTTGAAGCTGATCATTTCGCGCTCATTCTGAAACGCCCGCGAAGCTATTCGTCAAGAGAACAGTTCGTTTTCAACGTATCGTCGGTCGGGGTCTTCGTTTTCAAAGAGCGGATGCTGATTCTTATTCCCGAAGACGTCCCGCTTTTTGACGGGCGGCAGACGTATGCGGTGCGCACCACGCTTGATGTTCTGCTGCGGGTGTTTTACCGGTCGATTACTCATTTCCTGCATCATCTCAAGGTGATCAACATGATCAGTGATGATATCGAGCGGAAGGTGAATGCCTCGATGGAGAATAAGTATCTTATTCAGATGTTTACTCTCGAGAAGAGCCTCGTGTATTACCTCAATGCGATACATTCGAATGCCATGGTACTCGAAAAACTGCGGAATGCCTCGGCGAAGATCGGTTTTACCGGCGAAAATATGGAGTTCCTTGAAGATACGGTGATCGATAACAATCAGTGCCTCAAACAGACCGAAATTTATTCGGACATCATTTCAAGCATGATGGATGCCCGTGCTTCAATTGTCAATAATAATCTCAATAATCTGATCAAAACCCTCAATATCATAACGATAGCGATTATGGTACCAACGTTCGTCGTGAGCGCGTTTTCGATGAACGTGGCGATTCCGCTTCAGAAACATCCGTACGCATTCTACATGATCATGGGAATGTCGGCGGTAGCGCTCGCGGCGTCGATGTTTATTTTCAGATTGAAAAAATGGTGATCCCCTCCTTCGGCCGGGTGCAGGTCGGGGATGCTTTTCAGGCATCCTGATGTTATTTTTATCCGATTATTTATAGTCAGTTGTTTCAAGCCGAAACGGCGGAGAACGGATGATTCATATAAAATGAAAACAGCAACCGGCAGGACAACGGGTGACGTTGCATCCGGAAAATATGCATGTGCCGTGGTAATGCTTTTGTCTGTATTGTGCCTGGTGCCGGTGGTGCAGGCCCGGTCACTTACCGATAATCACTTTTTTGCAAGCGGGGTGGTAAGCTGGCATTCACGTGACGGGATGATCGATTTCGGTGACGGGCGGGTACAGCATTTTGAGCGGAAACTGTTGCGGACGCAGGGAATTACCGTCGGGAAGAATTTTGTTTTACCGTTTGGATTACGGGTGGCGGTGCCGCTGTTCCTTGAGTTTGGAGCGGTGCAGGAGGGGACTGTTGAGGGGCTGCTGCTCAGCGACGGATCGATGCCGCCGTCGATGATTTACATGTCGGTTATGTATCACGTCGGATGTCAACCTCTGGTCGAATTCCCTTTTCGTCTTTCGGACGGAGCATGGGGATTTGGTGCCATTGGCGGTGGGTGCCACTTTGTGGCATTGTTTGAAGAGGAGCGAGATCCCGATCGAAACCGGAAACTTACCTCCGAAGGTGATCCTTACCTGGAAGACAGCAGACGTCTGTCCGCCAGTGCGGCTGCGGGGGCCGGTATGGAGTTCCTCGTCGGCAAGCGGCTGGTGTTTTCAATCCGGTATCTGTTCCGCTTCTGGAAACCGGTGCAACGGCAAACGGTACGGGATCTTTTCCCCCTGACTATGCCGTATTCAGAATGGTTTTTTACCCATGGAATTTCCGCCGGGTTTCTTTTCGCTGGGGGACGTTGAAGCATTCGTGATTGGTGACAGGTAATTTGTTTCTGTTTACCGTCGATATTTACGCTCCCCAAGTCACCCTTCGGGGGATTTGGGGGGCGTTCTGAATGAAGATCTGAGAAGTATTTTGTTTTAACGGATGTTAGATTTGTTATTCAGTGAAAACATCACCGGTAGATACCGATAATCTGCCCGCAGAGCACCGTTGCTGCAAGCTCGGTACGCAGCCGTGTCGGTGCGATTCTGACCGGCAGCGCTGAACGTTCCGTGAGCAGTCGCAGTTCCTCCGCGCTGAACCCGCCGGGAGGGCCGATAAAGCAGGATATCGGGGTGTCGGTCGGGAATGTAATCCCGTGCAGCGTAGTCCCGGACATTTCCGCAACAAGCATGGTGATGGATCCGGGATGCTGTATCGCATCGGTCAATGAACACGGGGGCAGCAATTCGGGCAGGTACACGTTGTGCGACTGCTTGAGTGACGCTATCATTTTCTGTCGGAACCGCACCACCGCTTTTTCCCAGTTTGTCCACCATGTTTTCTGACAGTACTCTGCCGTAACCGGTATGATACGTGCGATACCGAGAGCCGTGGTATTGGTCAGAATCGTCTCGAAAGCGTCACGTTCGGGAAGTCCGATGCAGAGGTGCAGTTGCGGAGCGGTCCGCGGCAGGGTGGAACGGCTGGAAACGGTAACGGTAAGCCGTCGGTCCGCACCGCTATGGCAGGGGCCCGTCACGATCGATCCGTTTCCGTCGGTTACGCGCAGTATTTGCCCGGGAAGTATCCGGAGCGCCGAAACGGCATGACGTGATTCCGCCTCGTCGAGTGTTATGGTTGCGGAGGAAAGGTCATCAGCAAAAAAAAGAAAATGGGATGATTTATCCATAGTTAAGATTTCCTATCGGCATACCGGTTCCTCTGATTCCGCGGCGGCAAGTTGCAGGGAATTTTTTTTAAGCCGGTAATAGGCAGTCAGTACCCTCTGGTAATAACGGACCGACAGTTCGGATTTTTCCGAAAGTTGTTTACTGATCACCCCCGGCCCCTGATTATAAGCGAGAATGCCGAGCTTGAAACTTTTAAACCGTTCGATCATGGTGGTGAGATAGGCGACCCCCAGGATGACATTGATTTCCGGTTTGAAAAGATCGCCCGGGGCTATCGAATCCATACCGAGTTGTGTAGCGATTTCATTGGCGGTTGCCGGTTTTATCTGCATGAGTCCGAATGCGCCACTCTGTTTTCCGCTGCGGTATTTACCCCGTGCTTCAGGATCAAAGACGCTCTCCACCTCGATGACACTGAGGAGCAGCAGCGGATCATACCCGAATTTCCTGCTGTTACGGTAGACGATTTCCGATAATTCGAGCAGAATATCCGGTTCAATCCGGCTGCCGGCAATCGAGCAGAGCAGTTCGGCAATAGCCACACGGCCTCGGAGTTCCTTCTCGGTATGGGTGAGCAGAACCTTATCGGCCTGCAGCATCGAGAGCCGTTTGGTTTTTCGGTAAATTGTGGTTTCATTGAAGACGATTTTCCAGGTGAGGACGAACAGTGTAGTCGCCAGAGTGATAACGATGAACAGACTGAATAATTCGGAAAGCCATATTTTCCGGGCATGCAGCATGATGCCGAATCGGCGGGCACTGCGCTGATGGTGCATCTCAGGGGCTCTCCAGAGTGTCTCGGACTATACCAAGCTGCTCAAGCGGCTCAAGGCGGTTGCGGAGCCGTTCAATTTCAAGACGGGAGGAAGCTTCCCATTGTGAAAGTTCCTGAAGTTCAGTGTTCTGGTTTTTAATGTAACGATTTTGCAGGTGGATGATAAATCCGAGCGAGATAAACCAGCCGCAAAGAATAATAAGGAGAAAAAGCGCTACCGGACGGGAAAGCCGAATGCCTGTTTTGCGCGAAAGGATTCGTTGCTGCTTGTAGATAAACGCGAAAAAACCTCTGCGTATCAGCAGCGACGAATCGGGGTAGATGGAAAATATGTTCCGGTACGGATGGAAGGTACGGGTCAGCAACTCATTGGTGAAAATAAGTTTCAGAGAACCTTTTTTCTCTTTAAGTGAGCTGAGCAGCTGGAGCAGCAGGTGGATCGCGCCGGGATCAATGGCGGAAATTGATTCCATGTCGAGTATAAACGAGCGGTTTCCGTCTTCGATAAGTAACAGAAATTTTTCGCGGAAGGTGGGGATCTGTTCCTGGGTAAAAGGGCCCGAAAGGGTGAACCAGAGGTCACCGCTCCGTGATTCGATGCTGAGGTCGAGCGTTTCAGATCGCATCGGTTCCTCCGCTTGCCCTGCGGGGTAATTTACAGATGATTTTTCCGAGGATTTTAAACTGGGAACTTGCTTCAAGGACAATGGGCCAGGTCAGAATAATACGGTAACCGTCTGCCGGTTCCGTTGTCGATGAGGGCAGACACCAGAGTGTGGCCGGTTTCTGTGTCTGCAGCATAATCGTGATACCGCTTTTCGCATCCTGCAGCTCCCAGGAGGTGCCGTCGGGTAAACGCAGCAGCTGTCGGCCCGGTGAATTGTAACGGTTTTTTTCCGCTTTCAGGCTTACCTGACCGGTGCTGCTGCCCGGTAGGTAAAGGTTGAGTTCAGTTGCGAAGGTGAAACCGACCGTCATCAGCGAAGGATTACTGAGCTGGTAGACAAAGAGAAGTTCCGGATGCTCATGTTCGATACCGAATACTTTATCGATCCGCAGCGGATAGTGGCGGTCGTCGCGTTGAAAGGAACCGGTGCGAACCAGACTGACACTCGTTCCGCTTGGAGTGGCATGGATTTTGTAATCGAAGTCTCCTGAATGAAAATCGGCAGTATCGGTGGTCAGCAGGGCGTTGTGATCGTTTTCAGACAGGTGCTCGGGAAGAATTCTGTCGAGAAACCAGGTGCGTGAAGCATCGGAAACGATGATATCCGGTTGCCGGCGTCGGGCCCGATTATAGACGCTGCAGAGGTTGACGCATGGACGACGCAGATCGCAACCGATGATCTGACCTCCCGTGAGGTGACTGATGAACAGTTTTATCGCATTGTTTGAAAGAATGATCGTTTTTCCACCGTTGTGCAGAAAGTCGGTGATGCTTACTCTGCCGCCGTCGTTTTTCTCCCGGGTGCTGATTTCACGGTCGACGGCGATCAGCCGGGAGTAGGTTGCCTCCCGGTCGGTGGCGACCTCGAACCCCGATTCATTTCCGGGAAGAAAACGGTTGATGTCTTGGAGAAAATAAAGTTCCCGCAGCAGCTCGACCGGCGGTCGCGGGTTCGTCAGTGACTGGTATCGGTTGAATATGTCAAGTAGTTTGCGCTGAAGGAAACCGATCTGGTCAAATGAAAAAAGATAGTTGAGAAAATGAAGATCTACCATGCCCCGTCGACCCATCTGAAGGCTGGTCGGTATGTACTGCATGCCGACCGGATTGACATTTCCGAGGATGTCGCCGAGGCAGGCCGGCTGGAAACTCAGAAGGTGTTTTTCGATTTCTTCGATGGTCGTGCGGAAGAAATCCCGGGCATCGTCGGTTTTCTGGCTGCAGAGAGGAAGCGGGTAATGCAGAATAATGAATGGTTCAATGTCAGGGGTGCTGTTTTTTGCGTAAATGGAACGGAGGTACTCGATGAAATCAGGCTGCGGTTGAAACGGATTAAGCACATTCGTACCGATCAGTCCAATGGAACTTCCGGCATGTTCCGTAACCCAGTAACCGCATGCACTGCGTATCTCATCGGTGAAAAGCTCGTTGGACAGCAGTACGTACCGCATTCCCGCATTACGCAGTTCGGCGATAAACGAGGGTTCCCAGTTTGAGAACGGCGGGAGAAATCCGCGTGGAACCATACCCGTCAACTCTTCGATGACCTTTAAACCGTGTCTGATATTTTTAATCGTGAGTTCAGGTGGAGAAAAACTCAGAAACGGCTCCGTATAGCCGGTGCATATCAGTTCGATGATAGCGCGTTTGCCGAAATCGCGCAATTGTGCAAGATATATCGGATCCGCCGCTTCAAGAATGTATCCCGGAATAACCAGGTTGAACCTCAGTTGCGGAAACTGTTGCAGAATAGAAAAAAGTTCGGTAAAAAAACGGTTGATCGATTCCCTGAGGAAGGATGGTGAAACAAGACCGTTTTTATACGGGTGTAAAAGTAGTGCTAGTGCGTCGCGTTTCATAATAGTACTACAATCTACCATCATGGCACCGGCCGGTTCAATTGAAAACAGGCCGGGAAAACATTGCGGCCTGATAGGGGTACAGTCATGAACTGATTGCAGCGAAGACCGTCGTCACGTTACGGTCGATCCGGGGGCAGCCTTGTGTATAAATGCCGGTTGATTAACGGCGATAAAATGTTTTTTATTGCCGGTTCCAGCTGCAGCAGGGCTTGTAACTCCTTCTTCGTAGGATGTATATTTTACTGTTTTTCAGTTTCCTCAATCGAGCGGTTGTTCATCATGAAACGACCGCGAAGACAGGTAATCACCCGGTTCAGGCAGTAACAGTCCATCCTATTATAAACAAATCATACGGAGGTCAGGGGAATATGGCGAAATACGTCTATTTTTTTGGAGGCGGCAAGGCTGACGGAAACGAATCGATGAAGAATCTTTTGGGCGGTAAAGGTGCGAACCTTGCCGAAATGGCCGGACATGCGCAGCTCAAACTACCCGTACCTCCGGGATTTACTATCACGACAGAAGTGTGTACCTATTACTACGATTATAAAAAATCCTATCCGAAGGAACTGACCGGTCAGGTAAATGCGGCACTCGCGAAAGTTGAAAAACTCATGGGGAAAAAATTCGGTGATACGAAGAATCCTCTGCTGCTGTCGGTTCGTTCGGGAGCCCGTCGATCGATGCCCGGTATGATGGACACCGTGCTCAACATCGGTCTCAATGACGATACCATCCAGGGACTTATCGAGAAGACCGGAAATCCTCGTTTCGCGTATGATGCCTATCGTCGTCTGGTGATGATGTATGCCGACGTGGTGATGGAAAAGGCCGCGGGTATCGAGCCGAAGAACGGCAAAGGTATCCGGAAAATTCTGGACGAGCGACTCAATGAGGTTAAGAAAGCCAAGGGGTATACAATCGATACCGACCTTACCGCCGATGATCTGAAAATGCTGGTCGGTGAATTCAAACGGATCGTTCGCGATGTACTGGGAAAACCGTTTCCTGAAACACCGATGGAACAGCTCTGGGGTGGTATCGGTGCCGTGTTCATGAGCTGGAACGGAAAGCGTGCCATTGATTACCGCCGTATCGAACGAATTCCCGATGACTGGGGAACAGCGGTAAATGTGCAGACCATGGTTTTCGGTAATATGGGTGAAGGTAGTGCCACCGGTGTGGCGTTTACCCGTAATCCCGGTACCGGTGAGAATCAGTTCTATGGCGAATATCTTATCAATGCGCAGGGAGAGGATGTCGTTGCCGGTATCCGTACCCCGTCACCTATCAATGAATATTCGAAAAACGACCAGAGCCGGCATCTTCCCACACTTGAACAGTCATTTCCGGAATGTTACGGGCAGCTTTTCAAGATTCAGCTGGCGCTCGAGAAACACTATCACGATATGCAGGATATTGAATTCACAATCGAAAACGGCATACTCTTTATGCTGCAGTGCCGTGTCGGTAAACGCAATGGTGTTGCCGCAGTGCGTATGGCTACCGAAATGCAGAAAGCACGAATGATCGATGCCGAAACCGCGTTGATGCGTGTCGGGCCGAACCAGCTTGTTGAACTGCTCCTGCCGATGATCGATCCGGTCGCCGAAAAAACGATGTCGCCGATTGCAAAGGGGTTGCCCGCAGGGCCGGGAGGAGCCAGCGGTCGGGCGGTATTCACCTCCGAAGCTGCTGTTGAGTGGGCTGCCCGCGGAGAGAAAGTTATTCTTGTCCGTGAAGAAACTTCGCCCGAGGATGTCGACGGGATGCACAAGGCCCAGGCGATTCTCACCTCGAAAGGCGGCATGACGTCGCATGCGGCTCTGGTTGCCCGCGGCTGGGGAAAGTGCTGCGTGGTAGGGTGTTCCGATATCGAAGTGGGCGCTAAAAGTTTCTTGACGAAATCCGGCGTGACGGTCAGGGAAGGAGAATGGATTTCCCTCAACGGTACCAAAGGGCTCATCTACCAGGGGCACCTCAAGCTGGTGGATGTGGATCTCGAGCACAATCTGGCGTACGGCGATCTGATGAAACTCTGCGACAAGGTCCGGGTGCTCAAGATCAGGACCAATGCCGACACACCGAACGATACCCGTAAAGCGGTACAATTCGGCGCCGAGGGAATCGGCCTTTTCCGTACCGAGCATATGTTTTATGGCGAAGGAAGCGACAAGCCGCTCTTTCTGTTGCGCAAGATGATCATGAGCGGCTCGCTTGAGGAGCGGAAGGCGGCACTCGCGGAACTTTCCGCATTTGTCAAAAAAGACATGAAGGCGACCATGGAAGTGCTCCACGGCTTGCCGATCACCATTCGTCTGCTCGATCCGCCGCTCCACGAGTTCGTTCCACACAGTGAAGACAAGGTCGCCGCGATGGCGCAGGAACTCGGCATCAGTGTCGATGACGTCAAAAAGCGGGGTGAGAGTCTCAGGGAGAGCAACCCGATGCTCGGGCATCGCGGCGTGCGTCTCGGTGTCACCTATCCCGAAGTGTCAGAAATGCAGATCCGCGCGATTCTTACCGCTGCCGGTGAGCTCATCAAGGAGGGGAAGAAAGCGTATCCCGAAATAATGATTCCGGTAACCTGCACCTCCAATGAACTGGCGAACCAGAAGAAGCTCGTCGACGCTGTTTACAAAGAAGTATGTGCGGATCTCGGGCTGAAGAAGATACCGTTCATGTTCGGAACGATGATAGAGATTCCGCGTGCTGCGCTGACGGCCGATAAGATGGCCGATGTCGCCGAATTCTTTTCATTCGGCACCAATGATCTCACTCAGATGAGTTTCGGCTTCTCCCGTGACGACATCGGTGGATTTCTCCCGGATTATATCAATGGGAAAATTCTCCCGGCCGATCCTTTCCAGACTATTGACAAGGACGGTGTAGGCGAATTGGTTAAAACAGGTATCACCCGCGGCCGTTCGACACGACCGAACCTCAAGGTCGGCATCTGTGGGGAGCATGGGGGTGATGCCGATTCCGTCAAGTTCTGCCACAGTATCGGTATGAACTACGTGTCATGTTCACCGTTCCGGGTACCGATCGCCCGTCTGGCTGCCGCTCAGGCTGTCGTTGAGGAGAAAATGGCGGCGGTAAAACCAGTGGTGAAAAAGTCGGTTAAAAAGGCCCCGGTGAAAAAGACCATCGCCAAAAAGAAGGCTTTAAAAAAAGTCGCTCCGAAAAAAACAGTCAAAAAAGCGGCGGCTAAAAAGAAGGTTGCCAAAAAAGTGACGGCCAAAAAAACGGTTGTACAAAAGACGACAGCCAGGAAAACGGTCGTGAAAAAGAGTTTCGCTAAAAAAACGGCAGCAAAAAAAGCTGTTGTAAAAAAGAGTGCAAAAAAAGCGATAAAAAAGGTAGCTAAAAAGAGTGTCAAAAAGGCTGCAAAGAAAGCTGTAAAAAAAAACAGAAGATAGGTTTTCTCTTTTGGTGAATTGAACAGACGGTGCAGGGCTGCGGCAGTGCGGTCCTGCATTTTTATTTGAAAAGGAGTTGTCGTGCTGGAGGTTGATTTCCATGTGCATTCATTGTTCAGTCTGTGCGGATTGCATACGGTACTGGAACTGGTGGCGCGTGCACATGAACTGGGAATGAAGGGTTTTGCCGTAACTGATCATGGAAGAACCATCGGGGGAAGGCTGACTTCGGTATTTTTCGAGCGATTTGTTTCTCCTGATCCGCAGATTGCGGTACTCAAGGGAATCGAGTGCAATGTGCTCGATGAGCAGGGTGGAATTGATCTGCCGCATGAATATCTGAAATTCATGGATATTGTTTTGTGCGGTATACATCCGAATTTTCCCAAAGGATGTTCAAAACAGATCTGTACCGACAGTCTGATCGCCGTGATCGAAAAGAACCCGCAGGTTGATTGCATTACCCATCCAAATGATGATGCCTATCCGATTGATTACGGGGTGCTGGCGCAGGTTGCCGCGCGGCATGGCGTGGCGCTCGAGCTTAACAATTCGAAAATATTGTATGCCCGCAGTACCGAGGATGAAGCGCAAAAACTACTTGTAGCCTGCGGGGAGCAGGGATGCCGTATCGCGGTCAACAGTGATACCCACACGATTCATGAACTCGGTGACGACCGTTCGGTTGCACCGCTCTTGCGGGAAACCGGTTTTCCGCGTGAACTGATTGTCAACAGGGATGCAGCTGCGGCGTTCGCGTTTATCGAGGAACGGCGAAAATTAAAACAGTAAGGAACTGTTCCGGTATCATATTGTTGATTTGGATCATCCTGTTCCTGGCGAAGGATAATGCGGACCTTGTTCATGATTCGACAGGCTCACCATGAGCGTATCGAAAACGTTGCCTCGCATAACTGAATAGGTACGCTTGTTTTTACATTCTGACTCCTGAGTTTTTACATCAGTAAACCGGTTTCGCCGAGTGGAAAAGTAACTTCACGGGTGTAGGTCGCATGATTTTTTCCCAGGTGACTGGCGTACAAGTGAAATGCGCTGACCGTGAACGGTTCCGAGGTGAAGAGACTGTTGGCCGCGATATACTGAGCTACACGTTCCGAAGAAGCACTACGGCAACGGGCAACGGTGATATGTCCTTTGAATTTGCGCGGCTCCCGGTTGAATCCGGCACTCACGACACTGCTTTCCACCGAAGATGCCAGTCGGGAAAGTTCGTCCTGCGGTGTCACACCGAGCCAGAGTGCCTTGGGTTCCCCCCGCGGGGGAAAGTGGCCGGTTCCCTTTACACGAAGGGAAAACGACGGCAGCGTCACTGAAGCGAGTGTTTTTATCAAACGCTCCTCGCGATCTCCCGGCAGTTCACCGAAAAAACGAAGGGTGAGGTGCAGCTGTTTCTCGTGTACCCATCGTGCTCCGGGAATTGCCATATAGGTGGCGGTGATATTGTCGACAATACGCTCGGGAAGGTCGATTGCAAGAAAGAGTCGTTTCATGTGTCGGCTATCGCAGTCGATGCGAGTTGACTGGTTTTCATTGGAAATATGGTTAATGGTCCCGTGGAATTTCCGGAAAATTGTTAGAGTATGGTATCCCATTAAGGAGTGTGTCTGTGAATATCTTAACGAAAGAACATGCGCCGCAGTACCGACGTGACGGAATCACTTCAGGCCTTCTGGTGGCGGAGTCGACCCGTAATGCCCGGTATCTCACCACTTCACTGGTCGAGATGTCACCGGAGCTCAACCGCAGTTTTGTGTATCTTGATTGTGGAGCGATGCAGCGGCTTTTTTCTGCGGAACACCGTTTGACGTGTGCGGTAATTGAACCAGTGCAGTCAAAACTGACCGCGGCAACAGCGGAAATGCTCCGGAATACGCTCGATCCGGAGGCGTTCGAGGTACTTACCTGGCGGCAGATGCTGCCGGAGCTGGTGCAGTAGATCGGAGGAGACAACGCGGGCGGGCTCATCATGCTCGGAATTCTGTACCTGGTGGTTGCATTCGGGATCTTCGGAACGGTACTCATGATGACCACGGAAGGAATATAATATACAGTTTTACTTCGGTGCGATGAACTCAAAACGCTCATCCTGTTCCTGCTCAGCGGGACGAAGGATGGGCAGCCATGGCTCGACGGGCTCATCATGAGCGGATTTATCATTTTTCTCTATCGTACCAAAATAGAAATCGAAAACGGATATACGATCTTTCTACTGCAAATTTAAAAAATGGACCTTTATCCTAAAATGAGAACTTCTTCCATACCCCTCATCCTGTTTTTCTCATGTTCCCTTGCCATGGCTGTTGGTATCGATCCGAATGATTCCCTGGTTGTACAGGAACTTCTGGACAGCAACGGAATTTCATCAGGAACGGCAACTGTTCAATCGGTTGTTTATTCGACTACAGCGAATGGCCGCATTAATCATTTAATTTTAGAGAGTATGCATATCAGAAAAATCCCCGATTCGTTCGGATCGCTCGATTCACTTCAGATGCTCTCCCTGTACCGGAACGACCTTTTTTATCTGCCGGCACCTGGCTGGAGGGGACGATACTGCGGATCGCCCCAACAGATTCACCACTTTTTTGTCTTGCGTTACAATGAGGTCAGGCAGGGTGAGTCTGGTCGTGGTTCGCGAGAGGGATGACAGTGCATTTTGAGTTGCCGGTCCGGTGTGTTTGATGGTGGTTGTAGTATCAATGAAATAAATAGCCACATTATCCGCATCAGCTTCGTGAAAATATCGATGACAGCACTCCTCTGTAGTTCCGGTTCCGATGACCGTTGAATCTTCTGTCGCGGCAACTTGTACTACCAAAGGAAGAAAAATGGTCAGCAACGAAAGTCGGTACTGCATACTTACCTCCCTTTCGTGAATTGGTTACTCGAGTAGTATACCCCTTCAAAGCGTCATATGGAGCGACTTCGGGACGTTTCCGTTTTCCGGCAGAAAACATATGTATATTTACTTTCATCTTTCTGCGGGAAGTGAATGCATCAGCCACTGACAACAAGGATAATCGATGAACTGCACACTGCTCTCCGCCGGCGCGGCACAGGAAGTCACCGGATCGAAACATCTTCTCGAAATTGACCGTACCACAGTAATGGTCGACTGCGGGGCGTTTCAGGGGAAACGTGACGAGTCGTACCGGAAGAACAGCAGTTTCCCGTTTGATCCAAAACTGCTCGATGCGGTGGTATTGACGCATGCGCACTATGATCACTGCGGGCTTCTGCCCCGCCTCGTGTCGCAGGGATACCGGAATTCAATCTACTCCACCCATGCCACCCGCGATCTGGCGAATCTGGTACTGCTCGACAGTGCACATCTGCAGAGCAGAGACTGTGATTATCTGCATAAGCAGAAACGGCACAACAACAGTCTGGTAACGTATGAACCGTTGTACGACGAAAAAGAGGTGCGCACCTGTCTTGATCATTTCATGACCGTTGCCTACCACCGTCCGTTTTTTCTCGCCAAAGGCGTGAATGCGATGCTCTTCGATGCGGGGCATATTCTCGGCTCATCAATGGCGCTGGTGGATATCAACCGCGACGGCCGGCATCTCCAGATCGGTTTTTCCGGAGATATGGGGCGTAACGATCTGCCGATTATCCGTGACCCGGAGATGCTGCCGCCGGTGGATTACCTGGTGCTCGAGAGTACCTACGGCAACCGGTTGCATGCACCGCTCGATACGACCATGGACACGCTTGCCGATATCATCAATCGTACTGTGGAGCAGGGCGGTAAAATCATCATCCCGGCTTTTGCGATCGAGCGGACTCAGGAACTGGTGTTCTGCATCCATCTGCTTCATGACCAGGGGCGTATTCCTTCGCTGCCGATCTATGTCGACAGCCCCATGGCGGTCAATGCCACAACCATTTTCAAACTCCACGAGGAGTGCTACGACGATGAAACGCGCGAAGCATTTCTGGAGCACCACGAGAATCCGTTCGGATTCAACGATCTGCACTACTGTGTTTCAAAGCAGCAGAGTCAGGCGCTCAACATGATCACCGATCCGGCGATCATCATCGCCTCGTCGGGGATGTGCGAAGCGGGGCGTATCCTGCACCATCTGATGCACTGCATCGGCGACGAGCGCAACACGATCCTGATAGTCGGGTATATGGCGGAACATACACTCGGCCGTAAAATTCTGGAGAAGTGGGAAACCGTCCCGATCTTCGGGCGGCACTTTCCGCTCAAGGCGGAAGTTGCAGTACTCAATTCGTTCAGCGGTCATGCCGACTACAACGAGATTACCGATTATGTACGAAGGCTCGATACAACGAATCTGAAAAAGATCTTTCTGGTACATGGCGAGCAGAAGGCGCAGGAGAATCTGCGGGGGTTGCTTACGGGTATGGGGCATGTGGTGGAGATCGTGGAGGCGGGCGTGCGATATGAGCTTGCATCATAAAATAAACAACAAAAGTAAAGGGTATCAGATGTCACAATTCGAGAATGTCACGATCGTCAAAAAAGCCAACATCTATTTCGACGGCAAGGTCACCAGCCGTACAGTGCTCTTTCCCGACGGTTCCCGCAAGACGCTCGGGATCATGCTGCCGGATGATTATTCCTTTGATACCGGGAAAAAAGAACTCATGGAGATTCTTGCCGGAGAACTCGATGTACTGCTGCCCGGTGAAACGCAGTGGCGGACGGTCCGCGGCGGAGAGTCGTTCGAGGTGGCGGCAAATGCGAAGTTCGATCTGAAAGTCAAACAGGTGGCGGACTACTGTTGTTCATATCTCGATTAAGCAGTTGCTGTTCAGAATAGGCTGATTTCCGTGTACATGTAAAGTCCCCCTGCGGGGTATTTAGGGGGTCTCAACGTCAATGTACAAAACCGGGCGGCGGGGCGGAACTGATCATTTCAGGAAGAGGGTGCTTACCGGTTCCTCTATATCGAAGGGGCGAATTCGGGTCCGATTTCGGCAAGTATAATCTCTATTCAGTAGTTGTCGGATATTCTCAATGGCGTGAAGCCTGTATCGTTGTTGCCGGGCTCTCACCGATCTGATTGTAGGCGACAATTCGATACCAGTAGACGGTCGGATAACTGCCGGGTGGTATATCGACAATAAAATTCTCTCCGGTGGTATGTTGAAGAACAAACGGACCATCCGATGCCGGAGCACGGTACACGTTGTATCCCTCGTACCCGATTGCCCTTGATGGGGATTTCCAACCGATGACGATACTGTCGACATCACTTGAAATAAATGGCGCGGAAGGAGCTTCCGGAGGGAGCGATTGCCCGCGGAATCCGACTGCTGCGGTCGACAGTTCACTCCCGCCGAATTCGTTAATGGACTGTACACGATAAAAATACATTGAATCTGATCCAACCGTATCGTGCCAGCAGGTATCACTGATGGATATGACAAATACGGTGTCTTGTATAATAGAGTCATCCGGTGCCCGGTAGAGATGGTAACTTAGAGCATCGTTGACGGTTGACCACTGCACTGAAATATAATCGGCTTCAGTTCCGGTACTGGCGATAATGACCGGAGGCGCAGCGGGAATTCGCAGTGAATGAATGGAAAGCGCCGCCGGCGAAAGGTCGGACTCCTGAGAATTTTTTGATGCAACTTTGTAGTAATTGTATCCGTCGACAGGAGCGGTATCGATATAGTATAGCAGAGTGGTACTTGCATATTGCGCAAACGGACCTCCGGAAGTTTCTGACCGGTAAATCGTGTAGCCGGCTACGGTATAGGATGGTTCGTTCCAGGAAATGCGGATTCCGCTGGATACCAGCGTGATGGTGTCAAGTTCCGGTGGTCCGAGGCGGATCCCTGTATCGTGGCGATTTCCGTATCCGGGAAAGTTATTTGTCGGCAAACCGACAACGGTATAATAATACGTTCGGTTAACTTCACAGGCGGTATCATAAAAAACTCTTTCGTTATCAACAATGCCGATACGGTGATACAGACTGTCTACTTGCCAAACGGTCTTTCGGTAGATACCGTAACGCGTCATATCCGTACGAGGGGTCCAGTCGATTCTGATATATTCCGAGAAAGTCCCTTTGGACGCAGAAAATATAGTGAGCGAGGGCGTCAGTATTCTGGCTGCGGAGTATGCCTGGGATAACGGACTCTCACCGTGTATGTTATAAGCGGAAATCTGATAATAATATCGCAATGTGTCTGCTACGGAATCATTATATAAAAGACTGGTGGTACTGTCGTAGAGTTCCAGGAAATCGGGGGCGTTTGACCGGTAAATGTAATATCCTGCAGGAGTCGGGCTTTGTGGCGAAAGCGACCAGGTGATTCCGATACAATAGTAATTCCCGCTTATTTTAATACCCGATGGCGTCAGTGGTGCTGATGTACTCCCTCCGGTGACCGGACCGCTCGGGGCGCTGACGAAGGTGTCGTGCAGTGCCGCGACGGTATAGTAATACCGCTCATTGTCATTGAGAGAATCCAGAAAACAGGTGTCGGTACAATCACGATACGCAGTGGCTACCGGGAGTGATGGAGACCTGTACACCCGATAACCGTTGGCATAAGGAACACGCTGCCAGGAAAGAAGTACCCCGGCATCGTGTGCGATGGCACCGAACATTGCAGGCTGGGGAAGAACCGGTTTTACCCTGCCGTAGTTTCCAGGGGCACTTTCACCGTAGAACGTTTTCAATGTCAAACGATAATAGTAGGTGGTGAAATCCGGGGGGTGATCCCGATACGTTGGCTGATTGGTACTGTCGATGAGAACCAATGAGGTGGAATCTGTTCCGCGATAAATATAGAAATAGTTGGAAAGAAAGTATTTCGTGAATGTCAGCACCACGTCACCGTTATCCGATTGGAGGGAGAAGGGTGGGAAGGTGCCCACTTCTCCCAGTTTCATACCGGAGGGCAATCCTTCTCCGCGATTATTCAGTGCGGTAATCCAGTAAATGAAGTACGTTTTCGGTGAAGCCGTATCGTTGAAACTGGTACTATTCCCCACGGTATCACGTGTTTCATTGGAATATTTCGTGTCAGGCGAAGGATCCCGGTGAATCACGTATCCGGTTGCACCCTCGACACGGTCCCAGGTAAGTTTTATCAGGTCAAAGTAGGTTCCTATGGATGCCACAAAATTTTCCGGAGGAGGGAGTAAGCCGATTCTCCCGCCGGCATAGCTGCTTTTGGGACTTTCACGTCCGGAAGTGTCAACGGCACTGACTGCATAATAGTAGTATTCGGATGTGGGTGTGGTATCAATGTAGGTTAATGAAGTCGTTGAATCAAGGAACTGCATGTTACCGGAGGTTCCCGTACTGCGGTATACGTTATAGTAAACAGCTCCGACTGAAGGCTGCCAGTTGACATGGAGTGCTTCCCAGCTTCGCAAAACCTCAATGCCTGCGGGAGCTGCAATACGTTTCAAAAAGCCGGATGCTATCGATCCTGTCGGACCGATGCAACCGTTTGTATCGATGAACGCGGCACGGTAATGGAGAGTTTCACCAGTCGAAACGGTATCGCAATAGTACAGAACGGAATATGCCTCGTTACCGATTCCCCGCGGAGGCAGGGAGGCTATTTCTACATAATCGCCCGAGGCGGGTACGTTCCGGTACAACTCGATATGGTGACAGGTCGAAGTATCGCGGATACTTATCCGGACCTCGATCCAGTTCTCATAGTCCCCTTTTGATGCGTCAATCGCTGGAATCTGAAGGGCGTTGTTGAATACACGGTCTGTCAAGGTATCGTCGGAAAAAGCGGTACCGGCATCATTTTCCACTGCAAGTAGATAGTATGCCAGACACCCTCCGGAAGGGGTGTCGACAACCATTGCATTGGGCGCATCCGGAACGGCATCCACCGTGTCGACGGGAATATAGGGGCCGGTATTGTCTGATGAGGAAAAAAGGATATATCGTTGCACTCCGGCAACCGTCTCCCAGAGAACGGCAATTCCCGGCGGTACTACCATGGTTACAGGAACCGGAGGCAACGGTGGAATCCGCGCCAGTGTCGAAACTGACAGCGCCGCGGTATCACTTTCACCCATGAGGTCATTGACGATAACCGTACACGGATAAACGGAGGCTTTTTTCAGGCCAGCCACCGTTATCTGTGTATCACCGGCGGTGGTAAGCCCGCTGAGAGATATATTCTTTCCGGCCACGTTCAAAAGTACGGAAAGCGTGTCGTTAGGGAAATTTTTATCAGACAATTCAATCGAAAATCCAATCGTTCCGGTTTCCTCGGCATGATTGAAATTTTTCCAGATTGAATCGACGGAAACGGTTATTTCCGGGGGGATGCTACGTGTCCAGTTGTCGCCGCCGGGATCAAAGGGATTATTGCGTGCTCCCATTTCATCATTTCGCTGGACACATAAAAGTGTCAACAACAGAAGCAACGGTACTGCGTTACGAATCTTCATGACGGTCTGGTATCTGATCATGTTGTAGAGCACCCGTAATAGCTGGCGGCAGGGAAACTGTACGATTGACCGTACCGTACCGTCATGAACAAATAATACATCCCGGAAAGAGAAATGAAAACCGTCTGGCCGGTATTTTCAGCAACCGTGACGGATATGAAGGTGCGGTTGAAGTACGTTCAATGGATTCCCGGAATACCGTTTGCAGCATTACGGTGCTTCCGTTTAGTGGCTTTTTGTTCAAACTGGTATATTTTCACTCATGATATCATCCAAACTTCGCTGCGGGATAGCGCTTGCAGTCATCATTACCGGAATTCCGGCCATCTTTATCGGAAGATATTTCTTCTTCCCCGACCTCAAACCGCTCCGGAATGAAAACCCGACCACCACCTCCTTTATCCGATACCGGGAACGGCAGTGGAAAGCTGAAAAAAGCAATCGAACGGTTTCGTTGCGGTGGGTTCCGTACAACCGGATTTCTCCGAATCTCATTAAAGCAGTGGTCGTTTCGGAAGACGCGAAATTCTGGCGTCACCATGGTTTCGATTTCGCGGAGATTAAAAACGCCCTGCAGACGAATCTCAATTCGAAACGGATCAGATTCGGAGCGAGTACCATAAGTCAGCAACTGGTCAAAAATCTCTATCTTCGTCCGTCAAAAAATGTATTCAGAAAAATTACCGAAGCGATACTCACCTGGCGGCTTGAGCGGACGCTTTCAAAAAAACGTATTCTGGAAATTTACCTGAACGTCGTCGAGTGGGGTGACGGTATCTTCGGAATCAGACAGGCGGCACGCCATTACTTCGGGAAATCTCCCGGTGAATTGACTGCTGAAGAAGCATCACTGCTTGCCGTAGTACTGCCGAGCCCCCGTCGGTACAACCCGCTGAGTAAAGGAGGATTTATCGAGCGCAGAGCCGCGGTTATCAGGGAAAGAGCGTTCCCTGCGGCGTCGATTTCAACCTACCATGACAGTGTCGCGGAACAGCCGGAAGTGACTGCACCTGCAGCCGCCGATACGGCAGCTGTTTCCGATTCCGCCGGCACCGGGAAAATCGATAGCGGCATACCGGCTACGCCACCTTCGCTCAACGATTCAGTAGCGGGAGAGTGGTGAACAGGCAGTGGTACCAGCGTTGCTCTCCGAATCGGTAGATCGTATTTTTATTATGTAACAGGAAATGATAACTTTTAATGGGAGGGGATATGGCGGTAATCACACTGAAAGGTCAGCCAATCAACACGGTCGGCACACTGCCGGCAGTTGGTTCTACAATACCCGATTTTCTCTTAACGAAATCTGATTTGAGCGATGTCGGGAAGCATGATTTTTCCGGCAAACGGCTTGTGTTCAATATCTTCCTGTCGCTTGATACCTCGGTGTGTTCGGCATCGGTGCGACGATTCAACGAGGCTGCGGCCAAACTTGATAATACGGTAGTTCTCTGTATTTCGCAGGATCTTCCGTTTGCACAGGGCAGATTCTGCAGTGCCGAAGGTATCAACAATGTGGTGACACTTTCCGCGTTCCGCTCCAAATCGTTCGGACAGCAATTCGGGGTTACCATCATTGATGGAAATCATGCCGGCCTTTTTTCCCGTTCCGTGGTGGTTACCAATGTCGGGGGAGTGGTTCTCTACACTGAACAGGTCCCCGAGATTACTCAGGAACCGGATTATGAGAAGGCGCTCGCCGCGTTGAAGTGATATCGTTTCAATCCTCAAAAAAAAGGCCGGTACTGTACCGGCCTTTTTTTATGCGGTATTGTGAATATCACCTACTCAATCTTATTGAAATCCTTCAGTTTCCTGATGACCAGCAGCGCGTCGGGACCGCTTACCGGATCGGTAAGACCGAATTCACCGTTCATAGCGGCGTCCATAACTCCCTTGTCGACCGCATTGCAGATCGCATTGTAGGAGGGGTGTGACGGGTTGACGTCGGGGAAACGGCTTTCGCTGCCGATGTGCTTGGTCGCGAGATCCTTGTCACCGGTGATCGCAATCAGCGCATCCTCCACCATCATGGCATATTCTCCACGGTTGATGAGCTGATCGGGATGAAAGGTATGATCCGGGTAGGGTTCAAGGCCGCGAATACCGCGTTCGACGATATCCATAATGAAATTTTTTGCCCAGTGGCCGTCGATGTCGGTAACCGTCGCCATGGAAACGACACTGTCGGCCTGCATGGTACGTGCGTCGCCAGGAGCCTGAAAATCGGTGTCGTACTGCTTGGGCGCTTTTTTGTCGATCAGCTTGTCGATCTTGAGTTCCGAAACGAAAAGTGCCGCGATGTCGGCCCTGCTGATTTTTTCGACGAGCGCTATTTTTTTACCGACATCGGTACCGGGAGCGGCGCGTTCGATTTTCTGCACGATTTCCCACTGCTCGTTCGCTTCGGCGGTGAAATCTTTTTTAAGATCGAGTACTTTTCTGAAATCGTCGCCCGCTTTTGAAAATTCATACGCTTTCTTGTAACAGTATCCGCGACGGTACAGAGCTTCGGCATTTTCCGGATCGAGTTTGAGTGCCCGGTTGTACTCCCGTTCCACATCGTCGAGCCATTCTTTCGCCGGTGTACCTTCGTTTTTCATAGTGATGACGATTGCCTTGGCGATAAATACTTCCGGAACCTTGTTGTCGAGGCTCTGGGCTTTATCGGCAAGTTTGAGCGCTTCTTTGAAGCCATCCCTGGTAGCGTCGACATCGGTCGCGGTTTTAGCATGCTGTGCGGTGGTAAGGGCGAGGCCGCTGTAGGCAAGCGCATACTTCGGATCGAGTGACTGGGCAAGCTTGAACTCCTCTTCGGCCTGGTCGTATTTGCCTTCATCCCAGTACTTCATACCCTGCTTGTAATGGGTCGGGGGATCGTCCATCTGGCCACCGGCCTTACGTGCCTTTGGTGCGCAACCGGCGGCAAGCAGCATGGCAATGCAGACCACACCGGTCAGTATCGGGATCATTCGGGTGTTTTTCATATAAGTGCTCCTTGGCGGATGATGTTAATCGATAACGAAAATGACACGGCATTCCGAGAGAAATTTCAGGTTTTTCGCTGCGCTGCGGATATCCGCTGCATCATCGTTGCTGATAACGATATCGGTGCTGTTGGTACCGTAAGCTTTTTGTCCCTTCACCTGTCCGGGATTTTTTCCGACTCGGTCGGCAAGTTTCGCGGCGGTCTCAACCGCTTTGGAGTACCCGACGACACCGTATTTGACGGCCCATTCACGTGACACGTAGGCACTGCCGTATACTTCACGTCCCGATTCGTCGAGGACACGGGGGCTGAGCGCCGGTTTGACGGAAAGACCTTTGCAGTCAATAATGAGTCCGGTGAAGATCTGTTCCTTTTTCGCCTTGGTGCCTTCGAACTTCGTGATCGCAGGCTGATCTCCGATGCTTTTCCCGAGGAGCAGGTCACCCAGGGCTCCGACACCGTCGAGCGGCACTTTCATGCTCACTTCAACCGTTCCGTCTTCCATGTATTTGGTGCGCCCCTCCTGTTCAAAACCTTTTATGAATCCGCTGACACTTGATGAAACAACATCGTTTTCGACCATAAAGTTTTTCACAGTGGTACTTGAGGAGATGAATATTCCTTTGATGGTTTCGAGAGCATTACGCAAAGCGATCTGTTTCGCCGCCCGGATCGCAGCCGGTCGCTGGGCCGCTTCGGAGAGATCGGGATTGGGTGCACCGATACCGGTGGCGACAATAAAACGCTCCGACCAGTCGATGGAACCGCTTCCCTGGTCCCCGGTTACAACCGGTTGCATTTGCGCAAAGGCGGTCAGTCCCGACAGGAGTGTACATGCCAGAATTTTCGAACAATGCATAAAACCTCCTTGAAAGATAATGGTCTCCGTCGATATAAGATGATGTTTTAATGTCTTGATTTGATGGTTTCACGAGGTGAACCGAATCGGGAACAATCACGGAAACGCTTTCGGTAACGATCGGTTCGGTCTCGTGAAGGGAATCCTGTACAGCTCATTATTAAAGAATAATCCGGTTCGGGTTAACGTAAAAAGTTTGAAAATCAGGTAAAAACGGCAATTCACACGATTCAGGATTTTTTTCGTGCGATACAAAACAGATAACCGATGTACTTGCTGGCCTCAAGCCGATAGAATACATCTATTTCACGATGAAATGCAAGTTTTATCCGCCTGTCGGCGAAGAAGCCGCGACTGTCTTCAAGGCGTCGCGCCATGTGGGCATAGTAATTATCCCATCCGCTCGGCGGTACCAGTGCCATGCACTGGACCTCCATATCCGCGGTTGCAATCAGTTCGCGGTAGGAGTGCTCGGTTTCATAGTGATAATTCGCATCGTCATAAATTGCTCTGATTTCATCCGGAACCGACTCAGAGATAATGATCAGGTCCGAAAATGCCAGCCACCCGCGTGGAGCCAGCCATTTGCCGGCCAGAGTGAGGCCTTTGCGTCGGTTGATGTACGAGAATACCCCTCCCTCGGCAAGTGCAAGCTCGAAGGGTTCTTCCGAAAAATCGGCGGAGAGCAGGTCGATCTCTTCAAAGGTGATGAGGTGACTGACGTTGTGTTCCACTGCCGAGGTACGGGCTATTTCGATATTGTCGCTGCTGCTGTCACACGCGGTGATACGGCATCTGAATTCAGTGGCGAGGTTGCAGGCGGCTTCACCGTATCCGCATCCCATATCGAGGATTCTGCTCGACGGATTTATGCCGGCGACGCGCGCAGCGGTAAAAGTATACTCTTTTCCGGCCGGGGAAGTGTAATTGGTATGCGGATCGGTAACCATAGCGATGGTTAATATTATCTGACTTTCAGAAAGATGACAAGTCCAAAAACGAGGAGTAGAACCGACAGTATATGAAAACGCCACATGATTTTCGATTTGATCTGAAACCCGTCGGCATATCGTCCGCTTTTTTCCATTTTTTTCTGAAAATGGTGATGAATCGGTGCCATGAGAAAGAACCGTTTCCGGGTCATTTTGAAGTAACCGATCTGAATGATGACCGAGACGAATTCAAGCATAAAGATAAATCCGACAATCGGGAGAAAAAATCCCGCCTTGGTGAACACGAACAGAATCCCGATGAATCCTCCAAGTCCGACTGAGCCGCTGTCGCCCATGATAATGGTTGACGGCGGAGCGTTGAACCAGAGGTAGGCGAGCAGCGTTCCGACCACCGCTCCGATGAGCGGCAGGAGTTCCTGCAGGCCCAGAATGTGGGGAATGAGTAGATAGGTGCTCCAGGTGCTGTTGCTTGAAATGAACGAGATGATCCCCACGAAAATCAGGCAGGTGATCGAGGGTACGGTGGCCAGTGTATCGAATCCGTCGGTGAAATTGACTCCGTTGGCGAGAACTGAAATTGTCAATGTCATGAAGGGAATGAAGAGCCAGAACGGCATATAGGGATATTTTTTGAAAATACTGAAGAAGGGAAGGTTGATGGTACCGTTGATGTTGGGGATGTATACATAGGCGACCAGTGCCACGACCAGCGAGATACCGATATAGAGCGCCAGTCGGAGTGTGGAGGAGATGCCGTCGGCTTTGTACTGGAAATCCAGCTTTGAGAGGGTACCCTGCATCACTTTCCGTTTGTTGATCACTTTTGCGATGTCGTCGATGGCACCGATGACGCCGAAAAATATGTATATGACAAGTCCCGATATGACGTAGGAGTTGATACGAACGGTGACGATCGTGGTAATGGTCACGATAATAAGAAACAGAATACCTGCTGGCATCACCGGTTCGACCGGTCGATCTTTGGAATTGAATTCGGAACTTAAATGATACTTCCGCAGAAAGCTGATATACGGCGGCAGCAGCAGCATCGCGAGGGAAAATGACATCAGCGTTGCTATGCCCGTACTGAAGAGACGACTGTAGAGAACATAAAGTCCGGTGGTGCGATGGATCAGTTCGATAAGCATCGGATGGTGCGGTTCCTTCGTGGGTGGCGTGTTTTCCGCTGTAAAGGATAAATATAATTCAGGGAGTTCCGGGGTACCTTACTGCAGCCGCTGCATGATGCTGTTGCATGAACTATTTTATCTGGCTGTTCAATTCACTTCAAATGGAGATATGTACATGACGGAGCCGCTCGTCCTCAATGGAAAAAACCTTGCTAAAGAGATCGAGAGCACCCTGCAGGCACGGGTGCTCGCCTATCGGAACACTCATGGAGGACGCGTGCCGCTGCTTGCGACCATACTTGTGGGTGAAGATCCCGCATCGGCTATGTATGTCAAGATGAAGGGCAACGCCTGCGCCCGCGTGGGTATTGATTCACGGCGGATCGCATTGCCGGCCTCCACAACCACGGAAGAACTTCTGGCAACAATCAACAACCTCAACGGAGACCCCGAGGTGTACGGTATTCTGCTGCAGCACCCGGTTCCGGACCAGATTGATGAGCGGTCCGCGTTCGATGCCATTGATCTCGAAAAGGATGTGGACGGGGTGACCTGCCTCGGGTTCGGGCGCATGGCGATGGGTGAGCGTGCTTACGGAAGTGCGACTCCGGCCGGTATTATGAAACTGCTCGATCACTACGACATCGAGCTTGCGGGAAAACGGGCGGTGGTGGTTGGCAGAAGCCCGATTCTGGGAAAACCGATGGCGTTCATGCTTCTCAACCGGCATGCTACCGTGACTATCTGCCACTCACGGACGAAGGATCTTCCCTCGATTATCGCCGAAGCCGATATCGTTGTGGGAGCGGTGGGGAAACCGAAATTTATTCAGGGTGCCTGGATTAAGGAGGGTGCTGTTGTGGTCGATGCCGGATATCATCCGGGGGGGGTGGGGGATATAGATCTTGAAACCGCAATACCCCGCTGCAGTGCCTATACGCCGGTTCCGGGTGGAGTCGGACCGATGACGATCGCCACACTTATCATGCAGACCATGGAGTCTGCGGAATTACGAGGTTGAAGTGTAGGGGGCGGTGAGTACGGGCGGGCTCCGAACCCGTCCGTACTCACCCCGACCCCATATCCTTTCAGGCCGGTCGGGTACAGCGGTAAATAAACTCTCCGGGAATCAGTCCGT
Organism: Chitinispirillaceae bacterium; assembly: GCA_016930275.1. Taxonomy (GTDB): domain Bacteria; phylum Fibrobacterota; class Chitinivibrionia; order Chitinivibrionales; family Chitinispirillaceae; genus JAFGNB01. The sequence continues at coordinate 810 of JAFGHA010000039.1, read as the reverse complement.
ATTTTTTCCGCTCCTCCGGCTTGAGTTCCTTGTAGAAATCGATCGCTTCCACTCTAAAACCGGCACTGCCGATCCGTTGGACAAAATCTCTTCCGTATTTTCTGAGGTGGTCAGGAGCATCGAAACGCTCGGTGCGTTCTTCAGCGGTGCTTCCCTCCCGGTCTTCGATCGTCTTTTCCAGTGACTGCTCCACCGGGGTCAGGATGTACGCCGTACCGCCTGGTTTCAGTACACGGAACAGCTCTTTCAGAGCCGCCGCGTCATCGGCGATGTGTTCCAGAACGTGCAGACAGATTAACGCATCAAACCGCCTGTCCGGGAAGACGAGAGCGGTAATGTCGGTGTGCACTTCGGCGAGTGGGGATTGCAGATCTGCGGTGACGTACTCGCCATTGGCACTGTTTTTAAACAATTGTCTGAAGCAGCGTTCCGGTGCGAAATGGAGCAACACCTGGTTCCGGGTAAGCAGGTTGGTAGTGCGCCGGAGAAAAAGGCCGAAGAGCCGGTGCCGCTCAAGCGCATCACAGGCGGGGCAGCGGGCATCAGGACGTCGGTTGATGCCGCCGCCGGGAATGAATCTACGGAACGATCTATTGCATACCGGGCAGGTGACATTGGTACCGGTGTTGAGAAGGGAGCGGAGAATTGATACTGGTGCCGCGAGTGCAGGGTGCATTACTGATCAATTCGGAAAAACGGTGACCGGTCATCGAACGGTCACGCCATTTTTTTATCTTTTTTGAGGGTGAACAGGGGTTCGGACTTTTTCAGAATGACGTCCCGGGTGATCATGATCTCCTTGATGTCGTT
>JAFGHA010000038.1 GCA_016930275.1 Chitinispirillaceae bacterium | reverse complement strand
TCGCGACGGCTGCGGCGAATGCCGGATGCCCTTTTACGGTAACAACAGTGAACGACCGCACTTTCCCGTTATCACCGATTACGAGGTCGATATCGACATACCCGGTAATACGCGCTTCGAGCGCTACTGCGGGATAATCCGGCTTGGGGTTGGAGATGGGTTCGAATCCGATATTGTCAAGCTCGGCCGGTGAACCAATTCTGAAAGGTTGCTGTACCGGTGTGGATGGAACCGGTTCCGCCGGTGCGGCAGGGAGTTTCGCTGTTTCGGTTTGTGTCGGGACGGTTTCGATGATTTCAGGGAGAGAAACCGTTTCTTCGGGTGCGGGGTTCGGGACCGGTTCGGTCACCGTTTCCTTTTTTACTTTACATGGCTTCACCTGCGGCGGTTCCTTCAGTGTTTCTTTTCGGGGTTCCTCAATGGTGACGTAGTCAAGCTCAAGCAGCGGTCCGAGGTCGGGTATACGCCGGTCACGGTATGCCGAAACCGCCAGCAGGAGAAACAGCAGCATGCTTCCGGCGGCAATCGCTCCCGAAACGATCCAGCGTCCGGCAGTTGTTCCATCACTGTTGTATTCCATGTATCTCCCGGGGAAAATACCCGTGATCGTATCCGGAAACCGGCGGCATAGTCCGGTATTATTGTAATGTCCGGCTATTCTTCCGCTTTCTTTTTTGTCCCGATTGAGAACCGGGATATGCCCCGTTGCCGAAGTGCGTCCATGATACCGACCAGCGGTTCGACTCTTCCGTTTTTATCGGGAAGCAGAATGACACTGGACTGCGGGCCGGATCTGATTTCCTCTTGTACCCGGTTGACGATTACGGCGAGGGGACGATTGTTTCCGTCGTACCAGTAGTTACCCTTTTCGTCAATCGCGATGAGCAGGAGGTCTTTGTTGAGCATGCGTGCCGTGGAGGCACTCGCTTTATCGACCTTGATACCGGTTTCCTTGGTGAAATTGGTGGTGACTGCAAAGAAAATAAGCAGCAGGAACACCATGTCGATAAGCGGCGTCATCGACAGTTCAGCACGGGTTACCTGACCGTCAAAATCACTGAACACCTTATCGAACATTCTGTTCCTTCAAGCAGGTGATGTATCTGACGCATGCTTCACGGGTTTTATCGGAGATTTTCCTTACCCGGGAGGTGAGCAGCACATGGCCGAGCATGATCGGTGCGGCGGCCACGAGGCCCGCCTGCGTGGTGATCAGTGCTTCGGCGATTCCCGATGCCATCGCCTGTGCGTCACCGGTTCCATGCAGTGATATCACTCTGAAGGTCATGATCATTCCCGATACCGTTCCAAGCAAACCGAAAATCGGCATGAGTCCCGCAAGAGAGGCGAGGAGGTTGAGGTAGCGGGAGTAGGCGGGAAGTTGCTCGACGAGAACCACTTCCATTTTATCCTGTACCAGTTCAGGTGATCTGTCACGGTGTTCGAGAGCAGTGACAAGTACGTTTTTTAGGATGCCCCGCTGCCCCGAAAGGTAAGCGACGGCAGCGTCGTTTCCTTCATGTTCGAGTGTGGAGAAGAAGACCCGTAATTGACGCGAAAGATTCGCTCCGGTCTGGAAATAGAAAATGGCGCGTTCCACCAGAAGTGTCAGTGCCCATAGGCAGCCGATGACAATGGGGTACATGAAAATACCCCCCTGTTTCAAATATGCAAGTAATGCCTGCATTGGAACTCCTCAGAAGGAAAGGTCGATACCTAAAAATGGATAGGTGGTCGGCAGATTGGGAAGATAGCTGATTATCTTTCTGCTTTTACTGTCAAGTGCGAACACATTGGGCGCATTCATGGCATTCCACAGTTCTATGTAAAAATGGCCTTTTGCATCCCGAATGGAAAATCCCTTCGAAAAACGGATATCGAGACGGTGATACGCCTGGTACCGACGGTCATTGAAGGCTCCAATAATGATGCTGTCACCTTGGATCTGTGCGGAGGTGTACGGCAGACCGCTGATATATCGGTATTTGAGGCCGATTTCAAACTTCTTTGGCAACCGGTAAAAATTCTGCAACGAAATCAGAACCGGACGGTCGAGGGGAAAGGGGTGCTTGCGCCAGCCTTCTCGGCGTTGTCGGATCGATCTTCCCGCCGAAACCGAAATCCAGCCATGCCAGAAATCGGCGGGGTTGAACCGGAGCAAGTATTCCGCACCGAATGCATAGCCGCTCCCGTCATTGACATATCTGCTGCGGTAGGTGGCATGCCGGTAAAAGAAATCGGGTGTCAGTTCCGATTGTAATGAATCCGGGGTTTCATCATTGAGAAAAGTATCGTTTGAAAGATCAAATACGTCGTATATCGTATCTACCGGTGAAAACACTTCGGAAAGGAGATCATAGTAATATTTGCCGTAAAAATCGATTTTCTGGGTGAGCCAGGGGAGAAATTTTGATTCCATGCCGATACTGCCGTGCCAGACTTTTTCCGGTTTGAGGTTATCCGAGAGAGCAATAGCGGCGATGTCGTAATTATTCTGCGTATAGAGACCGATGGAGCCGATCAGTTCATTTTTTTCGGTGAGATTGAATCGTACCGCGCTGCGTGGTGACAACGTAGTGACATGGTCCGTACTGCTGTATTCAACCCGAGCTCCTATATCGCAATGAAGTCGTGGTGAGATGTCCCATGAATCATGGAGGTAGCCACCGGCATTGTAGTATCTGCGGTTACCTCGATACCTGATGAAAAAGCGGGTCATGAAATCGTATAGAAATTCCGAGTCACTGCTGTTGAGTACCCGGGCGGTATCACCGTTGGCCGGTCCCCAGAAATCCGTCAGATTCGTACTGCCGCTGGTGATCATCTCGTGGAGATACCGCAGAATGTCAACATCGTACACCGTATGCGTGTAGTCAATCTGTGCACCGGCTTTGAGAGTATGGCCGGTAAGACCCGAGTACATCCATCCGACGTTGCAGTTGTACTCGTTAATGCCGACATCGTACACCGATCGCGATATCGCCGTGTCGATTTCCGGAAAGAAAAGATCCCACCACCGTTTCTGCCATGCGGCGGACAGGGTGATCAGGTGTGCCGGGGCAGGGTTGTACTGGGCGGTGCCGTATAAAATGTTGTATCGGGAACGGTAATCCATAATGGTGTCGATATCGAAATATGGTTTGCTGATATCGGGATGTCCGTCGTGAGTTCTCCCGGGGAGCGGTTCCATAAAACGGTCAATCGAAGTATCACGGGTCATCCAGAAGGACTGCTGTACGATCACCGTGGTATCGCTGTAATGATAGGTTATATCGTAAACCGAGTCGCCGGAGGAAAAACTGCACCGGTCGGTATTGTGGACCTCGTTGATGAGAATTTTAAGTGACGGCGTCGGAGTGATTGAAAGTCCCACACTGAAATCCTGATAGTCCGGCAGGTTGAAGAGACTCGACATCTGCTCGATCGAAGGATCGTTCTCTATTTTGCTCAACAGACGCATTTCAAGTTTGGTCATCGCGTTCATGTATGATCCCTGCACCGAACCGTTCAATCCCGCCTTTCCTTTGAACAGAGGAACGCCGATATATGCGGCATATTGCATGTTGTTGACTTCCGCGTCAAAGGATATTTTTTCGTCGGACGGGATTCTGGTAGTGGCATCGATAATACCTGATTGCGCATTATGAAATTCGGCGGGAAAACCTGATTTGTAGAGTGTCAGTCCTTTGAGGGCGAACTGGTTGTATGTGGAGCGCACCCCACCGAAGTGATAGGGCTGAATCAGGGAAACACCGTCCAGAGTCGCGCGGGATTCAAGCACATCACCGCCGCGAATAACCGGGCGCGCGGCGATATCCGACTCCGCAGTAACTCCGGGAAGTGTCTGCAGCGCACGGACCGGATCGTTGAGGGTGGCGGTCGACTGTACGAGTTCCTTGCGGGAAATGTCGGTTCGGGCGACACTTGCTGTACGGTGTACCGGGAGACTGGAAGCGGTCACCGTCAGTTCACGACGGGTGATGGTTCGGCCGGTAATCGTGGTCGGAATGGTGATAAACGGCTGTTTTTCCTCTTCGGTAAGTACAATGGTTTGTGATACCTCCTGATATCCGGGAATGCTGACCCAGAGGGTGTGCAGACCGGAGATGCGGGTGGTGATGATGAAGTTGCCGTTTTCGGTAGCAGTTGCAGTATCGCCGTCGAACAGCAGGGTGATACTGTCGGATTCGATTGCAAGGTCAAAACGGGAGTCTATAATAGTTCCGCTGATGGTCCAGGGCAGGTGAGAGGTATCGGCCTTTGCCGGCAGTGAATCAGTTTCGCCTGCGGAAACGGTATCAAGCAGCAGTGTCGCGAAGTAGTTGTTTTTACCCGCTGTAGAGGTGACCGTCTGTTTAATCGGTTTGTAAACTGCTGAAGTGGCCGTTATAAGGTAGAGAATTTTCCGTCCGGTGCTGTACGAAAACTCGCCTCCGGAGGTGACCGGTACCGGATGCCGGTCGATGAAAAGCCTGAGGGTACTGTCGTCAGGAGAATTTCCCGTTTGCTGGTCGATCAAAACACCTTCGATGATGATATCCGGAATGCTGTCGGCAGTGGTCGGTTCCTCCGCTGCCGTTGTCGCGGAAACCCGGTCATTCTTACCAGTGTCAACGGGATGGCCGGTTATCGATTGTTCGAAGGTTTTGTTACTGTCGGTATGAACCTCTGAGGTGAACGTTGAATCTTCGTTTTCGGTTATTTCCGATGTGTCGTGGATTATTTCAACTGCCGGTGATTGAACAGGTTCGGAGTAAACTGCGAAAGCTCCGATAACTATAAAGATGCTTTCCCGCAGAAACCGGCCAAGTAGTGGTGTTGTACGAGAGATCATGGTTATTGCCCCAGTATCCATCGTATACCGATCGCGGCGTTCACTCCTACCTGCTGTGCGTTTGCATAGTTGGGAAACGTAAAGGAAATTTCAGGAGTCAGCATGTCCGGTACTACGGAGGTGTTGAAAGGCAGACGATAGGAGCAGCCGAGGTTGATCCGCCCGACTACTTTCCGGTTGTGCCGGGTGAAGAAATCATTCGTAATCGGTTGGTCGGACACATTGGTTGCGGTGAGAAGTATCCGGGTTGAAATATAGGGAATGAACCGTTCTATCTCCCATCCGGCGGCATAACCACCGAACCAGCCGTTGTCGACCCAGTAACCGACGATCCAACCCGCGTTTACATTATGGTGAAAAATGCCCGGACCGATGGTGATGTCGTTCAGGCCGAATCGCGTATCAAATTCAAGAGCCGGCGGACCGTATAGCCGGATATCGTCTGAAGGACTTCTTCGGAGTGCCATTTCACAATGAAACCCTGTTTCAAGGCCCTTCCCGAAAGGGTATTTCCTCAGGATGCCGACACGATAATCAAAGGTATACGTCGCCCAGTTGTAACGTTTGGAATTATAAACTCTTCGTACACGGGTGATCTCCGCGGAATCGTAGAACTGGTCACGTAGTCCGGTGGGGGCGCTGTAACGGCCGCCGATACCGTGTGTCAGCAGGCGCTCTCCCGGATTGAGAAGTTTGCCGTGGTTGAATGACTGGGTTGTTATGAGACATCCGGGAATAAGCAGAACGGTCGCACTGCAAATGATAAAAGTTTTGAGCACCGCGGAAAGAGGCATGGAAAAGCGGTTCCGTCCGATGATGATGAATGGGTTGTACATCAATTACTATCGACTGAAAATACGTCATGGCAAATTAGATATTTTACGCGAAATGACACGGTGCCGGAAAATGAAACCGCTTGCGACCGTTACACGATGTACCGGGTATCGCTATCGCAGACCGGACCCTGTCACTGGATGGTATACAGTAATTCCGGTTCTTGCGGATCCGTAACATTGACAATATAGACCGCGTTGAACGCCATGAGGAATAACCGATTACCTTTCCAGATAAAGTCTTTTGCATCCCAGGTATCCCATTGTCTGACGAGCAGCGGTTTTTCGGTCGCATCAATACGATATAACGAATAGCCGTTTTCACCATTCGCCACATAGAGCAGGGAATCGTGCACGGCAAGTCCGTACGGTGTTGCCGCGGCGGTAGTGTGGAGCTGTTTCGGATGATACGGATCCGCTACGGAAACCGTCCATAATTCATCATTGGAGATGCCGCAAAAACTGCCGGAGCGCAGAGTAACCCAGGCGGTGGAATCCTGCACGACCACCGGGTCGCAGGCTCTGAAATGATCTACACTTCCCGCAAGCTTCGGATTGGCGCCGTCGCTGCGATCGATGATATACATGCCGTTGGTACCGCCGATATACAGGTGAGACTCCATCGGATAGATCGTTTCGATGGTCCAGTTTACATCAATATAGGAAAGACGTTTGGGCGATTCAGGTTTTGCGATACTGAAGGTGACGAGATACTGTCCGTCAACAACGTAGAGGAAGGTGTCGATAATCGCGAATGTCGCATACGAACCACCGGTACCGTTTCCCGCTTCGCTGCCCCCTCCATATGCTATCGGTTCATTACAGCCGCAACCGAAGAACGGCCGGCTTTCATAGTCATAACTTTCATAGTAACTCCGGTCGTTACGATAGACGGCATTGACGGAATCAAAACCACCGTTACCGTTACGCTGATAAACCATAACTCCGTCCCAGGTACCGATATACATGGTGCTGTCCTTCATGGCGATCCCACGAACCCCGTACTGGTCAACCGTCTGCAACAGTCTCGCGGTATCGCCGGCGGTTACCGAATACACATAAATACCCTGCTTCAGATCGGCAATCAGCAGCAGTGAGTCGATACTGTAGATATTCCCCGGATATAACGGTCTTCCGGGAGAATACCGGAAACCGACGGAGAAGAGCAGAAACAACAGGACGAAACCGGTTATGCGGAAAAGTTTCTTCATTGCGGTTCTCACTTTGAAGAGGAAAGTGTGAGCGTTGTCGTTATTCAGGTACTACTATTGTTGATGACACGGAATGAAGCGTGGAACGCTCAGATTTTTCAGTATCTGATAATATAACTACCTGAAGTCGATTTATATAGAGTATCTATTCTGCATTGACATTTATTCCCCCTGAATCCCCCGAAGGGGGGCGGCTTCTGAAAAGGTGCCCTCTGCGGGGGTATTAGAGTGTCGGCAATGAGCGACTCTTTACTTTACCCGGATTGTAATAAAGCAATTCAATGGTTGAATCTGATAGGGCCGTTTATCTGTGGTGAAATAGCCACTATTTTTTTGTTGGTGTGTAATGCATTGCAATATAGTAAGATATGGTGATTGTACAAATTCAGTGGGGTGAAACAACTACAATTTTTTCTGGAGGATCTGGTTTAAATTATGCTAAAAAGAGTCAAAATAGGCTGATATAAGCCATTTTAGCATGTTGGCACGCAACTTGATTGTTTAAAAGGGAGAACAATCACTGTGGACTGGAAAACAACTTCTACAAGGAGGCCCCTTATGAAACGCCTGGCTCTCATTCTTCTCGCCGGAGCAACACTGGTCGCTGCACAGACAGCTACCGAAACCAAAACTCAGGAAATGGAAAAGATTGCCGCTCAGCTGCAGCAGAAAATGCAGACCGCACTGCAGAATGCTGGCGAAAATGCCGAAAAAGCCCGTCAGGCTGCGGTTGAATTCCAGAATCAGATGAAAGGTAAAAATGCCGAAGAAGCCAGCAAGATGATGGAGCAGCGTCGGGAACAGACTCAACAGCAGCTGCAACAGGCGATCGAAGCGCTGGAACAGGCTTCGGAAAAGGTCGGTGCACAGGTTGAGCAGGCGCGTGACCGTATTCAGAGCAGACTGCAGGAGAAAAAGGAAGAACTTGAACAGCTGCAGGATAGAATTCAGAAGCGTGATGGCACTGGTGATGGAACCGGTAAAGGTCCAGGCGCGGAAGACAAATAACTGAAAAGCATGGCGGACGGATTGGGTCCGCCATCATATAATAAATTTCAGAGAAGTTATTATCAGGATAACAAGGATGACGCAATGAAAGTTGATGTACAGAAACCAATCCAGTCCTTACACGCTTTCATGCGTCATCATTTCGGAGAGGGGCTTTCCGGCTCCTCTCCGATTTTCAGAAGTACGGTCATCATAATGACTGTTTTGTTCCTCGGTACAGGGATACCATCGGCTCAGGACAGAAGTGATTCCAACGTGCAGGTGAACGATGAGAAACGACTGGACCTTCTTTTTGATCGGATCATGCAGACGCTTCCCGAGGGAGAGCGGACGAGAGTCGACAGCGCCGCTACGATAAAGGTTGACCGGAACAGTGTCACCGAAAAATCGTCGGTACAGACTTCCGGGCATGAACCCGTCATTACCCCCCGTGAACGGCTCAAAGAGCTTCCCGATGAACTCAAAGTGCAGGTTGAACGTGCAATTACCGATATGGAACAGCGAAAAGAGGATCGCAAGACGCAATTCCGGGAATCGCTCCGGAACCGCTGAAAATAAAGCGGACTGATACGTTCCATTCCCAAAGAGCGGTTCAGGTCCGGTTCCCTGCAAATACTCTTCGGCAGGTTGTAAGGCCGTTGTCAAAAGGTAAGGATTGGTACCTTGAAAAAACAGCTGATATCCATACTTGTGGTACTGACGGCGGTATTTCTGTATGCCGGGACCTCTATCACCGATTCGACGCTCGGTATTTCCATTACACTGCCCGATAACTGGATAATGGATTCCGGGAACGGAACCCATTCCCTCTTCTGGGATACGACCCGGACGTATGCGGCGATTGTAGCGATCGAGCGATATGATTTCAGTCCCGATACCATATACAAGCAGTCCGATGACTGGACTCGCGCGAATTTTATCGCTTATTCATTCGTGGTTGATGCCGATCCCGTCAGTTCGATGCTGTTTTACGATACCGTTTCGTCACGCCAGAACGAGGGACCATGGAGTACCGAGGCATTTTCAGTTTTTTATGATCCGACAACATCTTCGGGGGATGTCGCCGAATATATCCGTTTTACCGCTGCCGGAACTTTCGGTTATGAAATCTATGCGATCGGACCGCTTGACGATATGAATGAGCATGTCGGCATGTACGCGACGATCGTTCAGGGGGTTACCATCCTATCGTCGGTAGGAGTGTCTACCGTACCCGCTTCGTTCTATAAGAATCCGAACCGGTCCTTGTCCGTTTCCCCGTCATTTCGATATAATCTGCTTGGCCGTTCCGTAAAACAACAGGACATTCGTCGAATCTCCGGTATGGTAGCCGGACCCGGAAGACATTTCTGCTTGTTCAGATAACCAGTGAACAACGCTGTTGTTATTTATGATAAACGGGCAAGTTACTGCTGTTTTTATCCTTCATCAATTATATAATGGAATATTATGAAAATTGTTATGATTGCAGCAATTCTGCTGGTGTGGAATCTGGCATCGGAAAGCTACGGGAAATCATCCGTGGTGAGTGCATCGGGGTGGTTTGGCAAGGGGCTTGCAGCCGCAAGGAAGGCGGAACCGGATACGGCGCTTGTGTGTCTTAAAAATGCGTTTTCACAGGGACTCTCCGATGACAGTCTATACTATCTGTGGGCGGAAGTCTATCTCTATAAAGGTGTGCTGGATACTGCGCTTGCGCTGAACTATTCGGTATTCGCCGACACAACGAGTGCACTGCGTAGCCAGGTGGTCAAACAGCGCCACATGATCTACACTTCGCTCGGATGGAAAAAAGAAGCCGACGCACTGCTTGACTCGCTGAAGGGGAACCTGCCCTGGTATAAAAAAATCATTCCCGAATGTAATCTGTATCTCTCCGGAGGGGGGTACCTCGAAAACAATGCGGTCGATAAAGAGTATCCCAATCCCCGCTCCTCGGATAGTACCGCAACACTGTCAAATGGAAACGGGGTCGCATCGTTACGGATCGGCTGGCGGCTTCCCTTCGGGAAAATGCACGGGATGCAATTCGGAGGAAAAGTGCGGATGGCCGGTTCCCGGTTTGCAATCGCCGCCTCGACCAGCCATCTCAGTGATTCCGCGGAAACTTCGTTCGGCGGGTATCTCAATTATACACTGCTCTCCGATCAGCTGTCGCTCAATTATACCTTCAGTCGCAAGCGTGATTTTCTCGATGTCAGATCTTTTTATCATCAGGTTGCTTTGCGGTACGCGATTATCGGTGCAAAGTGGTTCGGAACGGTTGAGGCCGGGTACAATTATGAAAATCCGGTACGGGAGCACTACTACTATCTGATGACCTGGTGGAACCGGATGGTGGGAAAACGACATGATATCAGCTGGATGCTGTTTCTTTCCGGAATGACGGCAGATCCGCTCATGATAAAGGAGCAGTATTCGTATGTTCATTTCCGGAACGGGATTCTCTACAGTGATTCCACATTTTCCCGTCCGTTGTTAACCTCCCTCGAACTTATTTTTCCTTCAAATTACGGTACTCTGGAGAATGATCGGATTATTCCTCAAAGTTTCTGGGGGGTAAATCCGACTCTCCGTTACGAATATCAGTTCAGTAAGAGAAATTCAGGGGGTGTGGGTGGCAATTATCAATTCACCTGGTATCGTGAAAATTATACGTGGGTTGATTTTCGCTATTCAATGAGTGATCTTCCGACAACCGGAATCTTCAATCCGAATCAGACAGAATCGTATCTGGCGTTCAATACTGATGATGGAAAGTATTATTGGGTTGAATCGATTACTACCGTTCAGAACGTGTCGCTTGATTCGCAACCGGTTATTTTTCGGAGTATGCGAAGAATTGATCAGGCGATTACCCTTAATCTTTTTTATAGTCATTCATTCGGACAGATCGGAGATCTGATGTTTGATCTTTCAATTCGTCGCAATTTTTCGAATCTTATACATTCGGCTCCCGTAGATATTGAAAGATGGTATGGAGCCGCCACGCTGACGTGGTTTTTGAGATACCGACCGGAAATTTACCGATGACGCGATTTCTCCATTGTGTTAGTCCCGTACTTTTACTGACGGTTGTACTGGCTGGGTGCTCATCCCGGGATATCAGGAAAGGGACGATTGCCCTGGAACTCGGTGATTATACTCTCGCCATGCATTTTTTCTCCCGGGTGATCGAACGCAATCCGGCCAACGCTGAAGCCCGTCTCGGTATGGGAAAAGCTTTGTTGCAGCAATCCTCGGATATCCCCGGTGATTCCGTTTCGTGGCGCCAGGCGGTGATGCATCTGGAGGCGGTACGGACACTCGGAAAAAACACCGAGATCGGTCCTCTACTGTCACAGGTCTGGTCGGAACGCGCCGTCGGGCTGCTGCGCGCAGGTGATACGATACGGGCGCTCGAATCACTCACCCGTTCAATCGCTGCTGATCCGACTTGCCCCGAACCGCTCAATCTTGCCGGAATCATTTATTTCCGTATGGGAAGGGCCGCCAAAGCGCGACTGCTGTTCGAGCGGGCGATTGCGGTTGATTCGTCGAGTGCTTCGTCGCTCTTCAATCTCGGCATGCTGTGCTGGGAAGAGGAACAGATACGCGACGCACACGATCTGTGGCTGCGTGCACTGAAACTGTCGCCGCAGGATGAAGACTTCCTCTACTGGTTTGCAGTTGCGGAAAAGCGGCTTCGTGAAAGTACCCCTGTTGTCGGTGAAAACAGCGGAGGCGATAATTGATGCTCCCCAAATTTCCTCCCGGATTCACCCATCCGATGCGCATCGGTTCAGGTGCGTTCGCTTCGGTATATCGCGTCCGGCAGACCGCACTTGAACGGTGGGTGGCGCTCAAGTTCGTTTTCGATAAAAACGCCGCACGGCGTCGCGAACTGCTCGGTGAGGCGCAGACACAGGCGAAACTTCATGCCGAATGTGTTCCGCAGATCTATGATGCGTTTGAATGGCGGCAGAGTGTCTGTATGGTAATGGAGTGGATACGGGGTGTGTCGCTGACGGAACTGCTCGCGACCGAACTGTCGGTTGACGAGAGAATACAGCTGGCGGGAAGTGTCATCCGCGCGCTGGCTGAAATTCACGGTCGCGGATTTGTTCATCGCGATCTCAAACCGGAAAATGTGCTGGTGGCGCCCGACCACGGGATCTATCTGGTCGATTTCGGATTCAGCAAGAACATTGCCGAAAAGAATACCTCCTCGGTAAACGTCGCAAAGGGAACTCCGGCGTATATGGCACCCGAGCTCTGGACGATGGGGGGGGAGGCCGACCTGATGAGGGTCGATGTGTATGCGTCCGGCAAAGTTCTCAAACAGATACTCGAAGGTAGTCCTCGTGAGCAGTTCGCTCTGCCGCTCTGTGCCGATAATCCACTGCAGCGACCCGCTTCAGGTGAAGAGCTTCTGACCTTGTGGAATAGTGAATACGGCGTTGTATCGGAACCGGTGGACTGGCAGCGGATGACGGGGAATCTCGTTGCCACACAGTTGTCGGAAAGTCTGCTCGTTGCCGCGCGTCAGTTGCGGTATGCGCATCGTTCGGAGGAAGCCTACTGGCTTCTGGTGGAGAGCATCGAAGAGAACGGTAACAATGGCGATGCGATCGAAATGATGTCCACCTTTCAGTCGGTTCCCGAAAAAAAAAGAACCGCACTGCAGTATGTTCTGTTTTCGCTGGTACTGATAGCCGGCGTGGTAACCGCCTATATCGCCGGTACCGGAAAACACCCGCCATCACCGGGTACCACCACCATGCAACAGCGTATGCCGAAGCTCATGCCGCTTTCCCGAACAGGGGCACCTGCTTTACAGATAAAACTCCGTGAAGATCCGATGCGGACCGACCGGTTGTCGGGCCGGCTTCTGGTGCGCAGTCTGCCTGCGGGAACGGAACTGGCGGTCGGTGACCGCGCGATTCCGGCCGACAGTGCCACACGGTACGGGATCTATCTTCACCGGGGAGAACATGTCATTTCACTGCGCGACAGCGCCGGTGGAATCATCCGGCAGGAATCGGTACGTCTGCTTCCGTTTCAGACGAAAGTCATTGATGTGGCCTTTACCGAGAATTCAATGAAAGGAACAACCCGATGATCCCGGTGCTCAGATCACTCAATACGAATTTGCAGCAGCCGGTTACCGGGCGTATCGTGACGATCGGGTCTTCGGCGGATTGTCATCTGCAGCTTGAGGGATTGGCGCCTCGGGTCGCGCACCTCCTGTACAGTCAGGGGACGTACATGGTGCAGCGGCTTAAACAGGATGCGAAAGTACTGGTGAACGACTCCGCGGTGAGTGCACTGGGAACGGCGCTGCATCATGGTGACATCATTCGCATCGGAAGTTTCCAGCTGCAGTATATCGAACGGGCCGACGAGGATTTCAACCAGCCGGTGAAATCTCCTCCCGAAAATGCTATCGACCGGTTGAGCGAATTGATCGACACCGCGGTAATGCTGCTCCGCAGCAGAGACGAGGCGCTCTTTACCTCGCTGGTTGCCAGTGTATCACGGCTGCTCAAGGGAGACGGGGCGCGACTGGTGTCGGCCGATGACGCCGACGGTGAACGTAAAACCATCGCGCGATATCCGCAGAGTGTCGGTCTGGACCGTTTTTCCAACCGTGCGATTGACTGGGCGCGGGAGGCATCGCGGACGATTCTCATGCATGAGGATGAATGGAAATCGGAGGAGCTTTCCGGCCGGTCACTGGAGAAGAATCTGGTTGCCTCGATCCTCTGTGCGCCGCTTAAAAAAGGAGAAAGTATCATCGGGTATCTGTATATCGACCGGGTGAATAATGCCGCTCCCTTTACCGAAGAGGAACGGTCGTTCTGTGACGCGCTGCTGCCGCTGTTTTCGGAACTGCTGGTCAATTTTCAGGAAAAACGGTTACAGCAGGAGACGATCGCCCGTCTGCAGGAGCAGCGGCTTGCTCCGTCGGGAGGAATGCTGTTTGAAAGCGAAACGATGGTCAAACTTATCGCTCTGGCTTCCCGTCTGGCGCGTACCGACTCTCCGGTACTCGTTACCGGAGAAACCGGTACCGGTAAGGAACTGCTTGCACGGTTCGTACACGATAATTCATCCCGGGCGGAAGGACCCTATAAGGCGATCAACTGCGGGGCCATTCCCGAGAATCTCATCGAATCGGAACTGTTTGGTCATGAGAAAGGTGCGTTTACCGGTGCGGTGAACCGTAAAACCGGACTCTTCGAGGCAGCCGATGGCGGGACGGTATTTCTTGACGAAATTGGAGAATTGCCGCTGCACCTGCAGGTGAAACTACTGCGGGTGCTGCAGGAATCGGAGGTGGTGCGCGTAGGGGGTACCGATACGATCCGGGTTGACGTCCGGATCGTTGCGGCGACGAACCGTGATCTTGAATCAGAGGTATCAAAAGGAACGTTCAGGCAGGATCTCTATTTCAGGCTCAATGTTCTTACTCTTCATCTGCCGCCGTTGCGACAGCGGGGTGACGATGTCCTGCTGCTTGCCGAGTTCTTCATCAACAAGTACTGCCAGCAGTTCGGTCTCAATCAGAAATCGCTCTCCGCAGCGGCGAGAAACATGATGATTGCTCATTCGTGGCCTGGAAATATACGTGAACTGGAAAACGTGATGCAGAAGGCTATTCTCATGAGTGAAACCGACCGTCTGACTCCGGAGAATATCGCACTGCGCAAAGGAACCGCCGGGAGTGATATGGCCCGGGGAGCGACGGATCTTACGCTTCGCGAAGTGCGGGCGTCTGCGGAAAAGGAGGCGATCGTCGCGATACTTACCCGCACACATGGGAATGTATCACTCGCCGGGAAAATCCTCGATATCGACCGAAAATGGCTGATAAAGAAAATGGAAGAATTCGGGATCGATGCGAAAATGTACCGGGAACGGTAATGAAAACGTCGTTGCAGTAGAGGCGAATAATTGTTCGCCCCGGCAATATATTTTACACCGGTTCCATGACAAACGGCAGTTTCTCATGCAGGAAATACCACTGATGCGGATATCGTTGCACTACTGATTCAAGCACCCGGTACATTGCCGCGACAGGGTCCGTTTCGGTTTCATCAACCGGATGCAACTCCAGACGGTAGGTGTCGTTATCACCGCGAATCATGAAGGCGACATAAAGATCGACCGGTGTATTGGCGAATGCGATCATGCGGTCAAGGCCGGCTCCTCCCCACACTCTGGTACCGAACAGATCAACCGGTCTGCTGTACGGCGTTTTTTCGTCGAATACCGACAGCAGTATCTCTTTGCGCCGCAGTACCGCCGCCATTTCCATGGCGGCCATGATTTTCGGTTTCCCTATTTCCACCAGATTGATATAGCTGAAAAGACCACTCTCTTTCATGGCCATTGAACGCTCGTGAGCGACTTTGGAAAACGCTTCGGTGGAGAATTTCAGAACGGTGTTCATCGGCAGATGATGCAAGGCCAGATACGGGGTAATGAATTCCACCGCACCGAAATGGGATATGGTAACACAGATGCCCCGTCCGGCACGTTGACTTTTCCGAAGCAGCTCGATGGAGTTACCCGCTTCAACGGCATCCCGGAGGAAACGTGCATACGATTCGATACTCCCGGTGAGCGGGAGGAATTTTTCAACGTAATGCAGTATCGTATGGTACCTGATGTTATCGATAGTGGATGAAGCGGTATCGAGACCGAAGGACCTGAGGTTTTCCGTAATGACTTCCTGTTCCCGGGGATGCTTGCCGTACCACGCATTACCTATTGTCAGTACTACCTCTTTGAGGTCGGCATACGACATGCCAGCTACCGTATCGAGCAGGCCGGAGGTCTGAAGATGTCGACTGAGACTCATACTTTATGACTCTGAAATGAAAAACGGATGTTTTTGAAATACGGCCGGAATTCAACGTACTGTTGTATTTCCCGCACTTTTTTCAGAATATACTTTCCGGACCGGATCCCGTATCAGCCGAGGTATTTGAAATCCTGAGCACTGAAAAACTTTCCCGTGGGGCCGTTATCTTCGAGCAGTGCCGGTACGAGTGCGCCGGGGAGAACGGTTTCAACTTCAAACATGGCGTTGGGACCACCGAGATCGGTTCGCAACCAGCCCGGGTCGAGGTAGTTAACGAGTACATTGGTACCATTGCAGTCAAATGCCAATTCCTGCGAGTATTTATCGATTGCCGCTTTCGATACCCCGTATGGTGCGAGTGCCGGAGTATCCTTTATGCCCGAAGTCAGGTTGATGACTCTTCCGAAACCGCGCTCTTTCATTCCGGGAACAAAGGCGTTGCACAGTGCGATGGTCGCGAAAAGGTTGACCTGTAATGTCTTGAGCCACTCATCCATAGGTATCTGCACGATCGGCATCCAGGTACTCATGATTGCGGCGTTGTTGTAGAGAATATCAATGTGCCCCGGACCATCGTTCACCCCTTTGACAATAGCGTCGATTCCCTCAGAACGGTCGAGTTCTCCGGCGACTTTGAAAATCTTCACACCGGGTCCGGCAACTTCCTCGGCGATGGCATCGAGATGGTTGAGCGATCTGCCGTGCAGAACGATGTCACAGCCATGTTTCGCGAGACCTTTGGCGATCTGCCGGCCTATTCCGCGGCTTGAACCGGTAATAAGTGCGGTACGATTTGAAAGTGAGATCATCAGGTTTCTCCGTTGGTTGCGGTAGTATTTTTTTCAAAGGGAATGATTCAACAAAGTCTCCCCGCGGGGGATTTTACTTCCGTTTTTTATAGAAGCGCAGGGTATTCGGTGCATTGCACCTTTCCATTTATATCCCTTTTAGGGTGACTAAATGCCAATTCTGAACAGGAACTCCAATCAAAACCCTATGGTATTGTATCCACAGCTGCAGCCCCGGTTCAGCAAAAAAAAGACGGCAGCGTTGGAGCTGCCGTCTGATCGAATATTTGGGATGGTAAAAGAAATCAATACGCGGTTCCGTCGATCAGTTCCCCATCTTTATATTCCGTATCCGCGATTTTTTTACCCTTTTCATTATAGGCCAGGCGCTTACCGTCGTATTTACCTTCCTTATAGGTCCCTTCTTCCATTTTTTTGCCGTTTTCGTGGTACATGGTGAAGGGGCCATCGAGAACATTGTTGTTCCAGTTCTGTTCCAGTTTGAGTTTGCCGTCCGGATACCACTGCTGTTCGAGACCACTCGGATTTCCGGCGACATAGGTCATGAGATGCTTTTTTTGCCCGGTTGAATCGTATTCGATTTCCGCACCCTCTTTTTTACCGTCTTTAAAGGGCGTTTCCATCGATTTCTGTCCATTTTTAAAATAAGATACCATCGATCCCTGCGGCATGTCGTCAACATAGGTCGCTTCACTTTTAAGGGTTCCGTCTTCGTACCACGACTTTTCCGGACCGTTGAGTTTTCCATCCTTGTAGAACGATTCCTTATATTTCTGACCGGATGGGTAATAGATTACTTTCAGACTGTCCGGTTCACCCATTTTATTAAAATACTGGTCGGACTGCAGCTTGCCGTCCTCAAAATAAAAGGCGACCCGATACGGTTTTTTTCCGGCTTTGAGGTAGTTTACTTTTTTCGGTTTGCCGTTGGGGTGGGTCTGTTCGATAACTTCTCTGGGTGCTCCACCCGAGCAACCCAGCAGACCGACGGCAACAGCGACGATCGCCAGTAGTTTGAGATACATACAACCGCTCCTTTGATGAGATGTATGATTCATATGGCAGTGGATTTAACCGAATAACCATTGAACCGGTTCAGTGAGCTATTCACTTGGGTAATGCCGATACAGTAGTTTCTAAAATGTGTTATGAAAACCATACAGTCAATGGGGCGGGGAATTTCGGTAAGTGGGGATGTATATTCAGAAAACGTAAACACTCCCGGTATTTTCGTCTGTGAAAATTTTCAGTCACGCCATGAAAACTTACAGTAAAAACAAGACTCCGGAAATGCTTGCATGAACGGATAGGAGAGACAGTGTGAAACTGCGCCCGTGTATCGATATCCATAATGGAAGAGTCAAACAGATTGTCGGGAGTACGTTGCGTGACGATGCCGAGCCGGTTACCAATTTCGAATCGGCTCATTCTCCGGCGTATTTCGCCGGGATCTATCGTAAAGATCACCTTTCCGGAGGACATGTCATCATGCTCGGGAAAGGGAATGAAACCGCGGCGACCGAGGCGCTGCAGGCGTTTCCCGGCGGGTTGCAGATCGGGGGAAGCATTACTCCGGAGAATGCCGGGAATTTCATCGATGCGGGTGCGTCTCACGTGATCGTTACCTCGTATGTGTTCAACGGCGGAAAGCTTCACTGGGAGCATCTTCAGGAGATCTCGCGGACGGTTGGACGTGAGCGGCTGGTGCTTGATCTCAGTTGTAAAAAGCGGGATGACGACTATGTGATTGTTACTGATCGCTGGCAGAACGCAACGGAGGTTCTTCTTTCTCCGGAGCTGTTCGGGCGGTTGGGCGGCTATTGTGACGAGTTCCTCGTGCATGCAGCTCATGTCGAGGGGAAACGTTCGGGTGTGGATACCGAACTGGTGGCACTGCTGCATGAGTGTGACACACGGCCGATAACCTATGCCGGCGGAGTGAGCTCGTTCGAAGATCTCGAAACGGTTGCCGATGCAGGGGGAAACCGTATCGATGTGACGATCGGCAGTGCACTGAGTCTGTTCGGGGGGGCGCTTGACTATGATGAAGTAGTCGCATGGTTCGTCCGGCGACGGGGGGACGGGGAGGCCGTGAGACGGGGAGATTAGAACAGAATTTCACTATTGCCTATCGCCTAAAAAAAATGATGAATGAGGAATGAAAAAACTGCGAGATTGAAACAGGGGTTTTCTTACTCAACTACTCACTATTGCCTGCCGACTTAAAAGAATGAGAAATGGAAAATGATATTGACTGATAAGCGGGTGACGATGTCGCTGCTGCTGATGGTGATGTTTTTCGCGGGATGTTTCAAAGAAATGCGGAAAGTGAAACAGGTCTTCTACGGGATGGATACCATTACGGAGGTGACATTGGTATTGCCTTCCGGGCTCGATCCGAAACCGTTCTGGAACGGTATAGATTCTCTGCTGGAAGACTGGGAACAGCGTTTCTCGGTGACGGGTGCGAAGTCGGAAGTACAGGTGCTCAACCGGCGGAAGGAGCAGGTTATGCCGGTGGGGCCGCAACTGGCAGCCATGATTTCATTCGCACTGCGGTATGGCGATACGCTTGACGGAGGATTTGATCTGACCATTCTCCCGGTAAAGGAAGTATGGGGGTTCGGTGAACAGGCCGGTGACGATATGCCGCTCCCGTCACCGGAGACGGTCGACAGTGCGTTGTCGACTGTATCGTACAGAAATGTCAGGTTGAATGCCGCGCATGACTCGGTGTATTTCGCTTCATCGGCGACCCGCATCGATATCGGCGGTATCGCCAAGGGATTCGTGCTCCATGAGATCGCTTCGCTCCTTGACCGTTCTTCGATCCGGAACTATCTGGTGGTTGCCGGCGGAGATGTGGTGGGCAAAGGGAAGAAACCCGACGGTCTGCCATGGATGGTAGGGGTACAGCATCCGCGTACACCTGACGGTATGATCGGTACCCTGGTACTCGACAGCGGCTCGATCGTAACCAGCGGTGATTACGAGCGGTTCCGGTTTGTCGATGGTGTACGGTACCATCATCTGTTCAATAGTCGTACCGGCGCGTGCTGCCGGACCAATCAGAGTGTCACGGTATGGGGAATGGATCCGATCGAGGTTGACGTCCTCAGTACCGGACTGTTCTGCCGGAGTGCCGAAGAGATTGTCGCGTATATCAACGCCCGTCCCCGGTTCGAATGTATGGTGGTCGACTCGACCGGGAGAATCGTGACGAGCAGAGAATGGCATGGCAGGGTGGGGGAGATGCAGCCGTAACGGGGGAGGCGGGTTAGCAACCCGCCTGAGCGACGCGCCCGTAAAAATGTCCCTGCCTACGGCATTTCCGGAGCGAATTTACCCCGCACACCGCAATCGTCGAAAGGACTGGGCAGACTGGTAGCCCGGGCAAATTCGTAGTAGATTGTCACTACGTCGCTTTCACGGTACATACCGGTATCATAATGAAATTCTACATCGACAACGTTATTGATCTCTTTATGTCCCATTCCCGTTCCGGCCTGCGGTGCGGCCGCTGCGCGCTTTTTCATGGAACGTTCGGTGGGAGCCGACCGGGGACTTAGTTCATCGGCACAGGATTCTTTTCTGCTGTAAAACGGGCGTGGAGGATGCAGAACCGCATACAACTTCGCACTGTTCCAGAAATAGGCCACGCCGATAACACCCAGGTTACGGGTATACTGCTTTTTATCACGTTTCCCTTTCCACTGTGCGTAGGAATCCTTTTTATCGGTAAATACGAAACGGCGAAGCGAGGAGCGATCGGTCTGCCACCCGCGCAAGGTGATTGAGGAACCGGCTTCGATAATCCATTTCTCTGCCTTGTCCGGTGTCGTTCTCTTCCCGTCGATAACATTGAGTCCGTCGATGGTAACGGCAACCGCCACCCGTACCGGAAGGGGGTTGTTGATCACCAGTGAATAGGCCTCCTCCTTCTCGACCTGAATCCAGGAACTGTTCTGTTTACGGATCTCTCCATACCGGTATCCCAGATCGGAGAGAACATACGATTCAAATGCATATCCCTTGAACTGAGAAATGGTCGCTTCGGATGAGGTTGCGAAGATAACCGCGAGTAAGCTTATAAAAAGATATTTGGACATACACCCTCCTTGAAAGATGTGAAAAAACCGTGTTCTGACAGTTTCGACACGACAGGGAGGGAAAAGTTTCCGATTTTTTTTTAGGGGGGTGATATATTTGAATCCTGATTGAGTGTTGCAGTTAGTATTACCCTTCGACCATTTCTCTATGTGGTGGAGGGATAGGTCTGAGGGGTTGTAAAATTTTTTTAAGAACACCATGAAAAATGGGCGCTTGTTTATTAAAGAATCATGGTCTGTCACTTTAGAATGAATAACATGATTCCGAGCTATCTGATAAGATTTATTTTTGCTGCAGTTGATATGCCATTTATTGAAAGAACCGCCAGATAGCACCCGTTCGGCAGGTGGGATGGAAGGCGAATTGATTCGCTGTAGGTTCCTGCCGGTTTCCAGGTTTCAGATAGTGTACTGATATTCCTGCCACTCAAAGAGTACAACGTGAGACGGATACCGGATATTTTCCGGAGAGAATACGCTATGTGAATTGACTGATTCGTGGTATGGTCAAGGGATAACGGGGATAGATTTCTGCCCGCAGGAGCAGGCAATACTGTTCGAGTTACCAGAGTGTCAATTGAGGCTTCCGATGAAATGTAGTAGGCGGTGGCCGTTGTTGAATTTGGATGCATAGTATTTGGGGTAGAGGTTCTTGTTTCAAGGCAAAGAATAGTAGGCCCCATATAGGTGAAAGAATAGGTCGTATCAAATGCTGTCAATTTTCCAGAGCAACGTGATAAACTATTGATTGTATCACTTCTGATTGTATCGTTGCCGTTTTGAAGGTATATGGAATCATCTTTTATCGTCATGGTGATGCTGTTCTGGAGGGAAGGAAAAGTAGTATCGTAAAGTGCTATAGCCCCGGAGCTGGTTGATTTTGCGGTATACAGCCATGTCCATTTTCCCTGGGGATAAGGGGAAGACTCTGGACAACTGTTTAAAGAAATTGTTCCAGTAGCTTTGGAAAAAGTAACAGATGGGGAACCTGGTAGAGTGCCGGTAATGATCAGACCACCGACGGAGAAGATTTTCTTACTAATTTCTAAGATTGATTTATAAATAGAAAATGAGTCTTCACTGTTACCTATAGTTGCTTCATTACAGACACTGCTTTTTAGTCTGGCATAAATTGTTTTGTCGTATCCCGGAGTTGCCAGTGTGTCTCCCCAGATACTGTCAACCGGACCAGTCATTGTGAACTGAAATTCTCTGTTGTCGGTGTCAAAGAATGAATAGGTAAAACCGAGGTGGACCACATAATCCCTGCAAATTGTGATATGATATGATGAATCACTAACAAATACGGTATTATACTCCCAGGTGCAAGTGTTCTCACATACCATGGTACTACCGGCAGGCAGGGTATCAAAATTGACATTGACACTGTAATGAATATCTTGATCTGTAACCGATTGCATACTATACGAATTTCTTTTCACATCCAGAAAATACGGTGATTGTGATGAGACTGTAACGGCAAACAGAAAAACTGAAAGGATCGCACGCATAATTGTTACCTCCACTTAATGCTCTAATAAAATTATACCATAGGAAAAATGGTTTGGTATAGGATAGCTTCATTATCCGTTTCCTTACAGAAAACAGGGTGTAATTTTTTTTACTTCCAGAGACATATCATATCGAAAATGATTCGGTAGTGCCTTATTACGACCGTCATCCCCCGGCTTTCGGCCACCCCCTCAAAGAGGGGGATAACCTATTCGGATGATAGAAATTACCCTTAAAATGTCTGGAAAAGTGGTGAACTCTCCCCCTCATCGAGGGGGTGGCCGAAGGCCGGGGGAGGTAGACGCAAAAAAGAACTGCGTTCTTCATATGAAAATGAAACGAACTTTTTCGTGAGCATTTGCTGAATGGTTTGCCCGAAAGTCAGAAAAATGCAGGATCCAAACAAATTGTTTTTTTTCTTCAGACTCCCGGATTCTGATCGGTCCCAATTACAACACCATTTTCACTCCCGGAATGCTTCGCAGCATTGGGGTGATCGACAACCGCTCGGATTCCGACTGCACGATCGCATCGATATTGAGTGAACAGTAGTTGCCGGCCCGACTCGTATTTCCCTGAGTGATGGAATACGGAATGGAGCCCAGTTTGAGCGGGATCTCAGCCATCATGACGTTTTTATCGGTTCCGATTGCCCGGTAGGACCAGGTGCAGGGATATTCGATTACAGGTTTTTCCATACGGGTTTCCGAATCCAGAATAACAAGTTTACTATCAGCTGCCGAACAGTCGGCTTCGAAACATGAAGAAAACCGCCCCAAGCAGACAGAGTCCGGCCCAAAGATAGTCCAAAGACAGTTTGTCTTTCAGATAAATAAGGGAAAACGGTACAAATACCGTTAACGTGATTACTTCCTGAATGATTTTGAGTTGACCGACCGGGAGCAGCGTGTAACCGATACGGTTTGCCGGCACCTGCAGAAGGTATTCGAACAGCGCGATTCCCCAACTTGCCAGAGCCGCGATTATCCACGGTTTATGGGCAAGATTTTTAAGGTGGCCATACCAGGCAAAGGTCATGAACAGATTACTACAGCACAACAAAACAATGGTTACAAGTATGCGGTTCATAGTAGGTGAATCACCGGGAAGATATATCACTTAAAAAATTATACAGAGCAATAAGCCGCGGAAGTTCAAGCTCAAACTCCGAAAGCCGCAGGCTGTTCGGTCCATCGCAGAGTGCATGGTCGGGGTCGGGGTGTATTTCGAAAAACAGTCCGTTGACTCCCATGGCAAGCGCCGCCCGTGCCAGCGGCAGAGCAAGCTCCCGGTTGCCAGATGAACACCCGTCGCCGCCACCCGGTTGCTGTACGCTGTGTGTCGCATCAAAGATTACCGGTTTGCCAAACGATTTCAATTTCTCGATTCCGGTAAAATCAACCACCAGCCGGTTGTAGCCGAAAAAAGTACCCCGTTCAGTTATCCAGCAGTTGTTTCCCGCTTTTTTAACCGGATGTGCCATTTCGGCGGGAGAAAGATACTGACCTTTTTTAATGTTAACGGTTTTCCCGGTCGCTGCTGCGGCGACAAGGAGATCGGTCTGCCTGCATAAAAGCGCCGGTATCTGTAGAACATCCGCGATCTCGGCTGCTTCGGCCGCCTGAGTGCTTTCATGTATATCAGTTAATACAGGAAGACCGGTTTCCTTTTTCACTGCTTCGAGGATACGCAATCCTTCCTGTGTTCCCGGTCCTCGATAAGAATTGATTGAGGTACGATTCGCTTTGTCGTACGATGCCTTGAAAATAATGGCAATTTCATGACGGTGGGCAAGTGCGACACACGCTTCGGCAATGTGTAACGATACGTCGAGAGACTCTATGACACATGGTCCGGCTATAATAAACAGTTTATCGGTGGAGAAGTGGTTCATGGAGGGTATTTCCTGATCCTTTGTGTTCGAATTGTCTGAAAATCCGTAAAACTTCAGGTTGACTCGTTATCCAATGGAAACTTATATTTAACAGGTTTATCGCAATACAGAGTAGCAATATAAATTTTTGCGTATAAAGAAACATTTCAAACTTCAAACATGGAGGATTTCATGGCGATTAAAGTTGGTATCAATGGTTTTGGACGTATCGGCCGCCTGGTGTTCCGGGCTGCCCTCAAACGCAATGACATCGAGATCGTCGGGGTGAACGACCCTTTTCTTGATGCTGAGTACATGAAATATCTGCTCAAGTACGATTCCGTCCATGGCAGATTCGGCGGCAGCGTTGAAGTGAAGGACGGCGCGCTGGTTGTTGACGGAAAATCGGTCGCGGTATTTTCAGAGAAAAACCCCGCGGATATCGGCTGGGCGAAATGCGGTGCCGAGTATGTTGTTGAATCAACCGGTGTGTTTCTCACGAAAGAGAAAGCACAGGGACATATCACTGCCGGTGCAAAGCGTGTAGTCATGTCCGCTCCGTCGAAAGATGATACCCCGATGTTTGTAATGGGTGTCAACCACACCACGTATACCAAAGATATGCAGTTCGTTTCGAACGCATCCTGCACGACCAACTGTCTTGCTCCGGTCGCGAAGGTACTGAACGACAATTTCGGTATCATCGAAGGTCTGATGACGACCGTGCATGCGATGACCGCGACTCAGAAAGTCGCCGACGGCCCTTCAGGCAAAAACTGGCGTGACGGCCGTGCCGCAAGCGGAAACATCATTCCCGCAAGCACCGGTGCCGCGAAAGCGGTTGGAAAGGTTATTCCTGAACTCAATGGTAAACTCACCGGTATGGCGTTCCGCGTTCCGACGCTCGACGTCTCTGTTGTCGATCTGACCTGCCGCCTCGAAAAAGGTGCCTCCTACGATCAGATCAAGGCCGCGATGAAAGCCGCTTCCGAAGGTGCCATGAAAGGTGTTCTCGCGTATACCGAAGAGCAGGTGGTCTCACAGGACTTCGTCGGTGAAACCTGCACCAGCATTTTCGATGCGGGCGCGGGCATCTCGCTTACCGACAATTTTGTAAAGGTCGTTTCATGGTACGACAATGAGATGGGCTATTCCACCAAGGTGCTCGAACTCATTGCTCATATGGACACCGTTAAATAAGTACCTGTTGCAGTATGCAGGGAAAGAATTGAAATGAGGCCCCTCCTCCGATGAGCGGGCCTTTTTTGTTAGATTGTTCGACATTCAACATTCTGGAGGAAATCCGATGGCGATTACCAAAAAAACCGTTCGTGATATCGATGTCAAAGGAAAGCGGATCATCATGCGGGCCGACTTCAACGTTCCGATGAAAGACGGGGTCATTCAGGATGACACCCGTATCGTGGCCGCGATGCCGACCATTACCTACCTGCTTGAACAGGGAGTGCGGAGCCTGGTGCTCATGTCGCATTTGGGTGATCCGAAAAAAGACATAAAAAAAACGAAGGAAAAAGCGGAAAAAGACGGGAAACCGTTCGATGAGAAGGCGTTTTCCGACGGCAAACACAAAATGGCTCCGGTTGCCGCGCATCTGTCAAAATTGCTCGGCAAAGAAGTCGCTTTCGCTCCCGACTGTCTGGGTGCCGATACGCCGGAAATGGTGGCGGATCTGCCTGAGGGTGGCGTGCTGCTGCTTGAGAACACCCGCTTCCACAGTGGCGAGAAGGCCAAGGAGGCTGCTGACCGCGAAGCGATGGCGAAGGTGCTGGCAAGCTACGGTGATGTATTTGTCAACGATGCGTTCGGTACCGCGCACCGGGCACATGCGTCAACCGAGGCGGTCGCGAAATTTCTGCCGGCGGTGGCCGGCTTTTTAATGGAGAAGGAGCTCGATTTTCTTGAGGATAAAATTGTCCGCAGTCCGGCCAAACCGTTTGTTGCGGTGATCGGCGGTGCGAAGGTGTCATCGAAAATCGCGGTGCTCGAGAGCCTGCTTTCGAAGGTTGACGCGATCATCATTGGCGGCGGCATGGCGTACACGTTCCTCAAGGCTCAGGGAATCGGTATCGGAAAATCACTCATTGAAGACGATATGCTCGATACCGCCACGGCGACCCTGAAAAAAGCTGCGGAGCTTGGCGTGAAGATCTATCTGCCGGTTGATCATATTGTAACACAGGAGTTTTCGGCGGATGCGTCGTCGAAAGCCACTGAAGGCACGACGATTGATGATGGCTGGATGGGTATGGATATCGGGCCGAAATCGGTGGAACTCTTCAAGGAGAAGCTTGCCGGCTGCAAAACGGTGTTCTGGAACGGTCCGATGGGGGTGTTCGAGTTCCCGACCTTTGCCGCCGGTACCTTTACCATTGCCGAAACACTCGCCGCCCTTCCGGGGGCGACAACCATCATCGGTGGCGGCGACAGCGTTTCCGCTGTGAAAAAAGCGAAACTCGCCGATAAAATGTCGCACATTTCAACCGGCGGCGGCGCATCACTCGAGCTGGTTGAAGGGAAAGTGCTTCCGGGAGTGAAGGCGCTGCTGGATAAGTAGTTTTAGATTCATTGGTGAACTGTATTCGTCCGGCATCGAAGGGGAAATCCTTTTGAAGTCGGGCGTTTTTTTTGGAAGGGGGGGGGGGAGAAGAGGCGGTATTTAAACCGTGGGGAACGTGATTCCAAAAGTGTCGATGTTACTTCGTCCTGATAGCCGATGGAAAATCGTCTCCCACTTCCCTGATTCCTTCAGAAAACCCGCTCCAGGGGTCGCTTTTAGGCACCATCATGATGACGTTTCCAATCCGGTTGATCGAAACTTCTTCGGCTTCAAGCCGGTACTCTTTAGGCAGGCGTACCGCCTGACTGTTCCCGTTTTTAAAATTTTGGCAGTAATCATCGTGACCTCCAATGTATATACATATTGGTGATCATTATCATCAAGCTTGTTGTCAGGCAATTCGAATTGGAGGTTTGGTGTACAGTCCGGCAAACGCAATTTCGGGCATTGAGTCATTTCTATATCGAAATACCCGGTAGAAATCCAACGTTTGCCCAGTTTTGTGGCTGGATCCGGAAATTGCCGTCGATTATATCACATGCCATAGCCCCCCTTTATCGAGGGCGCCTGCCCGCCTATCTTCTCATCCGGGTCAACAAGTTTTTAGGAATTTCCATGTGCCGGATTGTATTTCATTTATTCCGCTCTGAAATTCAACGCAGTTAACTTTTTGGATCTTCTTCAACTGGAACTGCCAAATAAAAATGGATCAACTATCTCCAACAGACCTGATGTGTATTCTTCATTCAAAACGCGCCAATCTGTATTACCTTGAACATTGCAGGGTAATGCAGAAGGATGGGCGCGTACTTTATTTGACCGAAGAAAAAAGTGAAAACAGTTGTGGTAGCTTGCCTGGTTTACTTCGCACAACAGCGGTAGCCAGGTTCCGCTTCGCTACACCCAAATTTTGCTCCATTTCATTCCGC
>JAFGHA010000037.1 GCA_016930275.1 Chitinispirillaceae bacterium | reverse complement strand
TTCCCCGATACGGAATGACCTCTGCTGGTTGAAAGTCTTTTATCTGCATTCTCAAATGAGGTGACGGTCTCAATTCTCCGTCCACCCCTTTATAAAATAGTATCGTTACAACATATCCGCATTATTAGGAGGTATACATTCCCCGGCAGTTTCCCTCTGCGCCAATGGCAGGCGTCCAAACCAGTGGAGTACTCAGAAATGCGAACAATCTGACTGTTCAATTGTATTCGCCAAATGATGAAAATCAAAAAACTGAAGGATATCTGTTCGGCAAGCGTTACTGCCGGCACCGCATGAAAGCACGGAGCCGGTAGTGACGATGTACGCAGGAAGGAGCTAGAACTTGAAACCGATCCCGAGATTCAAACTGCCCAACCCGGACCCTTCCTCGGCATTCGCGTAGAAGTTGGGGGTGAAATACCAGGTAGCACCAACCCGTTCACGAAATCTGAAACCACCGACATTCGGTTCACTTCCTCTGAGTATATTATCGGACCCTTTCCAGGTCACCCACCCGATCGACCAACCGGTACCGAAACCGGCATACACATCAAGCCGGTCACGAACCGGAATTTTATCGGCAAGGACCTTCAGATTGAATGGATGAAATGCCGCACGAACCACTATCGGTATATAGAAATAGGCCCAGGAATCAGTCCATAGCCCCCGCCAGTTGAACCCTGCAGCCGCACCACCGCTGATCGCATCATGAAACGCCATCTCAAAACCGACATTCGGTCCCAGATACCAGGTGTTGAACCCGATGGTAAGCTGTTTCTGGCCTGGCTGAAAACAACTTCCGTCGCTGGTTGACCAGTCGGAAGCGGAAACCGATGCAGTAACCAGCCCTAAAAACAATACGGCCAGTACTGCATTTTTTTGAAACCTCATACAGAGCCTCCTTTAAATTTGAATGTCTGTTTGTTTCCGGCAACGTCGTTATACTTCTAAAAATGATTGATGTGCTTCAGTTTATGACAACTATTACCCGGCGACCACTTAATGAACCGTCTGGTACCTGACGGTTCATTAACAAACGGGCGGAACATGCTTACGCCCGTTGTCGCAACTATCGTTCAGGTCCTCGTTGACACACTTAATTAACTGAATACAAACGGATACACATCCTCCGTCACGTCTCCCGGTCTGTCGATCTTTCCAAATATCCACTTTTTAATTTTTTCCACGACAATCCGTTCAAGCTCCGGATCGTTCATCGTGATTTCGACCGCCCCCGTTTCAGATAGCCATCTGCAGAAGAAACGCCTGACGGCGAGAGAATTTTACAAAGAAACGGCAGGAGGATTGCCGCATGCGGCCCGGGCTGTTGCCGACCGGAAGAAAACTCATCACCCCGAAAAAATCAACCGGTATCACCGAATAAACGACGCGATACCGGTCAATTTACAATCCATAACACTCAGACGCTCATGCCAATGCATGCTGCTTCATCGATTCGAACACCGGTTTGAACACCGACTCGGCAAATTCTGCAAACCGGGTAGGTGCCATCAGGTCGGAGGAATCGATCACCACCGGCCCCAACAGCCCGTTTTCGATTCCATGCATCAATTCTATATATGACCCGGCCACATTGTTCGAAAGGCCCATCGCGGTGAACGCAGACAGCGCGTCGGCGTCGGAGAACTGAATATACGGCAGGTGGGCGATTCCCAACGAATCTCCGATGATCCGGGTGATCTCTTCATTGGTGAGCCGGTCGCCGGTGATTTCCACCACCGAATGGCTGGTAAATGAACGCTCCCGCAACAGCTCCGCGGCTTTCGCACCGATATCAGCGGTTGCGGTGAGGGTCATTGGTACATCTCCCCGCATCGGACCGCCGTTGATTCCCTTCGTCGCAATGAGTTCCGCATTACCGAGAATGTTTTCCATGAAGTATCCCGGCCGCAGAAACACGATATCGACATCCGCAAGCCTGCGGAGCTTCTGCTCAACATCATGCAGTCCGACCACCGGACCGGTACCGGACTCCCTGTCTGCTCCAAGACTGGACAGGAACACCACTTTTTTAACCTTTTGCGCCCGAATCGCCAACACTGCAGCATCGCCCATATCATTGTAATACCGTCTGAAATCAACAGCATCATATTTCGGTGGAATCAGCAGATACAGCGCATCCGCCCCGTCCAGTGCGTTTCTCATAAACGTCACATCCCCCTGATCTCCTGCTGCGATTTCCGCTCCACGGCTACGCAGGCTTTCCAGCTTTTCGGCCGAACGGCCGATGACCCGTACCGCTTCCCCCATCTCCAGAAGTCGCGACGCGACAACCGACCCGGTTTTCCCGGTTGCTCCCGTAACAATAACCATATATACCTCCTTTAAATGTGAACTGAATCAATTCGACGGAGAATACCGACCGTCCTTCTACGCTCGTTTTCCGTTCTGCCTTAA
Organism: Chitinispirillaceae bacterium; assembly: GCA_016930275.1. Classification (GTDB taxonomy): domain Bacteria; phylum Fibrobacterota; class Chitinivibrionia; order Chitinivibrionales; family Chitinispirillaceae; genus JAFGNB01. The sequence continues at coordinate 19,786 of JAFGHA010000037.1, read as the reverse complement.
TCATGAGATGAGGGTTGCAAAACCCACCATTTCAACGGAAATTATCCGTATTATATTGAATCAAATACCATGCCGTAAAACCATCCCGTTTCAGGCGTTAAAGACCGGCAAGTTATTGACCTGTCGGGTTTCTGAACTATTCCGTCTGACAATAGGTGGCTTGAAACGGACAAACCGGGTATACCTTATGGAACGACCGACAGTAAAATTTCACTAGGTGGTCTATTCCGTAAGAACATTCAAACGACCGTAACGGCAAGGAGACCGGATGATGCCAAATGAGCGAAATACCCTCGTCGCACCCTGCGGAATCGATTGTGGAATTTTGAACTATGGCAATGCCGCAGCGTTCAACAACTGAAACACTACCTGATTTCCCGGAGTATTCCCGAAACCGTTCTCCCCTGCGACGGCTGCTTGATGACGGAAAAGATCTGTGGTTGAGGGAGTTTCTCGGTGTTAGTCTTTTACTACCGGACAACCGCCGGATCCGTCACTCTTTCTCACCAGCCGTGCTCGACTATTGCAATTTCGCCACAAGATACCTATTTTAATCATACCCAAGCTGGTTCGCCTGTACCGCGAAAAACCGGTACCCACCGGACCGGCAGCATTCACAGGCTGTTATCAATTCCGTATTGCCCGACGTTCACCTTAGCCCCGGTTATGCCCATGAAACGATTTTTGCCGTTCCTCCGGAAAAGCATTTTTTGTACTATCACGCTTTTAATCTGTCACGAAACCGCATTCCCGGCACCCGATCCGATACTGAACAAACAACTTCCGGCCGGTAGGCAGAGTGACGTTGTCTTAACCGTTAAAAAGTGGGGGCGATTTTCAATACTTGCGGAAAGCCGGGAAGGAACCGCGCTGCAACTGATCGACAGAAAAGTAGGTCTGCGCAAACGGGACGGTATTCCCGGAGAGAAGAACGGGCGCATCGATGAGTTTCTCGATTTCGGTGAATATAAGATTGTCGCCACGCCGCATCAGGACGGTAAATCGAAAACGAAACTCAGCGTAATGCCGTTTCGGGAACTCAACCATAAAAAACCGCAGTATATCACTCCGCTCAAAGAGTATAAAGTATCGTTGCGTGATTTCGAACAGGTTTCCTACTGGCTGCATCTCGACCGCGACACCACGGTATTCATCAAGGCACTGGGAAGAAATGTGGCCGATGTACAGCTGTGGCTCAATGGCGAATGGCGAATTGATTGTCAGAAGGCCGGTATCGAAGCGTATCCGAATGTGGAAACACCGCTTAAAGGATACCGTATCGTTCAGAAACTCAAAGCCGGCTTCTACCGGTTGACGGTTTACGGAGGCGAGGTCGCGGACTGGGCTCGTAGCAGCGACGAACACCCGGTATTCATGCGGTTTGCCATTCCACAACTCCCCGCAACCGGAATAAACACGGTGACCATATCTGAAAAGGGATACAACGAATATTACGTTGCCTCCACGCTCACCGCGGCGGTTATGTCACGACCGAAGAAAAAACTGAGCTGGCTTCAGATTGCCGAATATCCGGCCTCCAGCCCCTTCACCCGGCCGGGAAACATCGATTCAATTCATGAAAAATCAGCTGATCCCCGATGTATCGTCCATACTCCGGGATCGGGAGGCAACGGCTATCTCCTCGAGGTCTCCGGGGTACCCGGCGATACGGTCACGCTTAAAACTTTCGAATCGATAGGAAACACCATTTATCCGGTAACAAGCGGTGATTACTGGTTTTCCACCATCCATTCAGGCTTTCCCGACGATCAGATCGGTCCGACCGGCCTGCTGGTGCACTCTTCCGGTAAAAGCAGGATTATCGCCGGAAAAGTGGACACGATTTCGGATGCGAAATATCTGGACCGCACCTTCAATCTCCTCGATGAAATTTCGATGATCGTCCGGATTGACAACAGCGGTAAATATGATTTCATTCCGGGCGGAACGGAAATGACCATCGGCATACGTCGTTTACTGATGACCAACCAGCATAAACTCAAGGATATCAAAGACGTTACCGGCAAAACGACCGTTCAACTGGATAAAGGATACTACCGGCTCAGCATCACGCCTGAAAAAAAGGGAATCGCCACCCTTAAAATCGCTAAAAACAGTATGGTACGGATGATAAAAAATGCAGTCGGCATGAAAGCGCGGCGTGACGCCAGGTGCCCGAATCTTCAATTTCCGAAACTGTCATTGCAGGAAAAGGAACACTATACCTTCATTTATAATTCACAGGCTCCTGAACTTACCGGATCGGTATTCAGGAAACTTCCCCTCTCTCTCGACGAAGCTCTTCCGGTATACCTCGAGGAGGGCTGCGAGGTGACAGTTCCGGTACGGGTTACCGAAAAATCGATTCTAACCGTAATTGACGCGCTCGGCCGAACATACCCCTGCAAAGTCAACGGTACCCGGCGGAATACTCCCTGTGAAATCAGCAGCGGTCAGATCGATCTGACCCTGTTTGCCGACAGGAATGTCTTTGTCAATGCCGGTACCACACCGGTCAGCCGTCTGCCGGATGCACCCCCGAAGCAGTTTCCGACCGGCGAGGAGAGCCCGCTTCCCCGGTTCCCCGAACTTCTTGCGGGAACGCCGGTGTATTTCGATCTTGAGAGAAACGGCACCGCAGTATACGAATTCACGGTTGCAGAAGCTGGAATGTACCGGTTTGAATCGACCGGGCGCCTGAATACCTCAGTGACCCTGCGCGACCGGTTTGTGGTAAACGCCCTCTCCGAAAAAGCAAACGGGGTCGGACGCAATGCACGTATTCTCACCTACCTGCTTCCGGGAACCTACCAGACGCAGGTTGGCGTTCATGATCGATCGACCGGACACCTCGGATTGTCCCTCGATATAAACGAAACGATCGATGGAGGTACCCTCACCACTCAGAAGGAAAAACGGCACGAAGTACTGCCGGGACAGGGTATTGCCTACACCGTAGCCATCACTGAAGAAGGGGAATATGAACTGATTGCACAGGGGCAATCCGGTTACTATACGGTGCGTCTCGATGATGCGGATGGCTGGCCGGTCGTAACTCCGCTGAGCAGCGGCAATATTTCACAGAAACTCTCCCCCGGGAATTACCGTTTCGTTTCGGTTCCGCAACCCCGCAAAACACTGAGAATCGCCCGGCTGACCAGAAAAACACAACCCGTTTCCTATGAGGGAAAAGGACCGCACCGGCTGGTGCTCAACAATCCCGCCGGAAGTGTGTGGATGGAAGAAAGCGGTGGCGAAAAAAAAGGGAAACGCCTGCCGGCGGTCTATGTGGTATCTCTTCCGGCCCCGGCTCGCTGCCGCCTTACGCTCACCGAGGGGTTCACCGCCGCGGTATGCCGTGGAAAACACGGCGACACGGTTCTCACCTGGAAAGCAACCATGGATACCCTTCTGCCCATGGGAACGTTCAACTGTCTGGTGCTCGCCGACAAACAGCAGAATAACGCCGAGTATACCATCGGCATCGCCACTGAAACACTCATGGCCGGAATGCATACACCGGTGAGCGACGATACAAAAAATATCACGCTCTCGGCTGGCAAACCGGGAGTTTTCGAGCTTTACAGTCAGGGCACGGCGGATGTCGCGGCAAAATTATTCAAAGGGAAACGACTGATCGCCGCGAACGACGATGCACCCAACGACTGGAACTTCAGAATCACGAAAATGCTCATGCCCGGAACCTACACCCTCAAGATCAGCCACGCCTCGGGAGGAGAAGTCGCCGCAACCGTGCGGATGGCGGCGCTTGCCGATACCGTTCACCCTACCTGGGAATGCAATACACTCCGGAAAATGGATCTGGGCGGAAAACTGCATCGAGTACCGCTGCGAATCGATTCCACCGCCGACATTTTGCACCTGGCGATCGGCGGCACCTCGATCAGTGGCTGCCAGGTGCAACGAATAGCACGGGACGGCACCGAACAATTCTGTGGTGCGTCGAACGGAAAATCCGTCGCGCTCTCGATTCCGGTCGAACCGGCGAACCGTTATGCCGTCTATTTCTGGTCGGTCGACCATACCGATGAAAATGTCTCGGTCATGATCCAGACTGCCGCAGCCGTTCCGGTAACGCTAACTAAACTCCGGAAGGGAGAACGATTTCCGCGACACTTCGACGGAAACCGCTATCACAGCTGGCTGAAACTCGATATGGAATCGGATTCCATGGGTCATTTCCGCGTTGACGCCGACGCCTCGTTCACCGGCATAAAAACGGCACACGCGGTGAATACCGCATGTAACTATGATTTCAACGGCGGATTCTGCACACTACGGCGTATCCGCTGGGTTTCCCTTGCGTTCGACGATGAAGGAAGCAGAAAACTCCGGCTGCAGCATTCCGATATTTCCACACCACTGAGGATACCGCTCGAACGTTTCCCGCGTCCCTTCCATGTCGAAAACGAAGCGAAAACACTTTCGCTGTTGACCGCATCCACCAAAGCAGGGCAACCGATGTGCGGCATCAAGGCCGCGACCGTCGGGGCGGCGGAGTTTTTTCCGCGAGGAATCGGGGTTATCGCTGGAGTCGAAAACGCTTCCGGTACCGTATCGGGTATCGATCTTCCCGAAGATTCCCACCTGTTTCTGGTCTGGGACGCCTCCCCCGCCAATGGCGGGAACAGTGAAAAACCGGATCTGGAAGTGGTACAACGCTCCATTCCCCTTGAAAAGGAGCCCGCGCTCGAATTCGGAAGCCGGATATGGAACGCATCGGCGGGTACCGCCTGCAGAATACCTTATAAAAGCAGCTCCCCGGCACTTGTTACCGTCACCATCCCGCGCGGAGGCATCGCCATGTGGAAACGCGGCGACGGTTCCCGCACCACTTTTACCACCGGCCAGGTGGTGCAACGATGTCTCTTCCAGGAATCGGAAGGTGAACTGATTCTCGTCAATCCCGGTAGCCAGGCACCGTTTTCACTCTCCTGCATCGCACTCGATGCCGCTGAAACGCGACCGGCCCTCTCCGAAGCCGACGGGGTATTTCAGTATGAAGGCTATTTCGCGAATTCAGGAACCAGCGATATCGACATCCCGGGGAGTGCCCTTTCATTAAAAAAAGCCCGGATCAGTTTTAACGGAGCGGTTGATCGCATCGACTGGTGGTCATCGGCCGGTACCGTCACCCCATCCCTCGCCCCCGATGCAGTACTACCCATGAGTAACGTGACTCCCGGCGTGGTGACCCGAGGAGGCAAATTCACCATACATCATTCGACCGGCTGGATAAAAATCAACCTCTTCAAACCGGGAAACCCGCTTGGAGAATGGGGAGGAACGCTTGCCGGAAGCAACAACATCCGGCCGTTGCAACACTCGCAGGCGATCGCTCTGCAGGAGGGAGACAACTGGTTTCACATCACCCCGAAAACAGAGACCCATCTGCGACTGCAGGTGGCTGCTCCGGTCGTTGCGGTGGTACTCGAAAAGGGGAAAGTTCTTACCACCGTGACCGCAATACGGGAGTGCGACATCAACCTTCCCCTTCGTCGCAGTGATTACACGATCGGATTTCGCGGACTGGGACCTACCTCCCTTCTGCACACCCGGTTGCTCGCCACATATCTTCCGCTGCTGCGGCTTACGCAGAAAGATCCACCGGAGGTGCTTCTCGCAGCCGGAGAAAGCAGGATATTCAACTTCGTGCTTGATAAAAAAAGTACCATCGGCATCGGCCTTGCCACCGACAATGAAGTTATTATGGCCTCGCTCCTTGACAATCAACTCAGGAAAATCCACAGCGGTCAGCAACAGTACCTGGAACTTGATAAAGGTGAATATTTCCTGCATCTTTCGATCCCCCGGAACGAAAGGCCGGCACAGTGTACCGTCAGACTGGCGGGTCAGGATGTGCCGCCGGATGAACCTCCGGCTGACGTAGTGGATAAATTCATACGACTGCGATAACAACCAGATAAACGGAGATTTCTTTCATGACGAAGAACGTGTTGTCATACCTGCGAATCGGTGTTTTCCTCAACCTGCTCGTCTGCGGCAGTTCACTCTACGGCGCATCCGACGCTCCCTATGAATATCGTCCGGGCGACCGCGGACAGTTCTCCCGCTCCGAAGGCAGTGTACGGATTCTCCCCGACCGCTTTCTGCGGGAGTACGATCCCGTCACCTTTTTCTTCAGCAGTCGGGTAAACGATGGTCCCGCCGGTCCCGAGGACAAGCCGGGCAAATGGGTATCGATTCATCCGAAACACCCCGGAGAGTACCTCTGGATCGATGATAAAACGCTTGAGTTCAGACCGGTTATCCCCTGGCCGCCGATCAGTACGTTTACCGTCAAAGCGGGAAAGGAGAAACAGCTCCTCAAGACACTCCTTTCGACCCCGCTCTCCGTTTCCCCCGCGCAATCCTCATCCGACCTGTCTGATGTCAACAAAATCACCCTCGAATTCGCCTACCCGGTAGCCGAAAAACTCCTGAAAAAACTGGTTTCCTTTGAACTGACCCCCCTTCCCGGAATCGATCGGGAACGGAGTACGTTCTTCACCGCCGCAGATTTCACCATTAAAACGGGTGAACAGAAAAAATCCGGAGCAGTGGAATACACGTTCAATTTAAAAAAACCGTTTCCCCTCGGTCATCGCATCCGCACGCACGTTCTGCTCTCGGATATACCGGAGTTTTCAGAAGGAAAGAAGGTATACTGGTTCGATACCAAATCCGATTTCCGGCTCCTGCGGGCGGGAACGTATTCCACACAGCTCAACATCGGAAGCGAAGGCAGCCATTATTCGGTGGATCAGGCGCTTGCGGTGGATCAGGAGGGCCGGATCGTTCTCGAATTCTCCTCGCGCCCGAAAGAGATGACCCTCTCGGAGGCGAAAAGTCTTTTCACTTTCTCTCCCGCCCCCCGTTCTTTTTCTTTCAGTCAATCGGGAAACCACCTGGTCGCCGCGGTAACCCTCGATCCCGAACGGCTCTACAAAGTGCATCTGCGGCCCATAGCGCTCACCGATCAGCTGGGGCGCGCGGTGCTCATGAAAAACCCTTCGAGTTTCTACGTGTTCCGCAACCCCGACCGCCAGTACATCCGGTGGACCGGCAGCAACAGTATTCTCGAACGGTTCGGGCCGCAACACCTGCCGATGTCTCTTGCCAATATCGGCGCGTTCGATCTGCGCATCTACCGCATCGATCCGCTGCACAAGGCGTTTTCCCCTTTTTCGCAATCGGCGGTGAGTGTTACCGAAACCGACCGTCCGCCGGGCCCCGGAGAGGAACCGAAAAAGGAAGAACTGATACACGATAGGCTCTCCGCCTCCGCTGTCGCCGAACATATTAAAATGCTCGGAAGCCCCCATTTTTCGGAGGTGATCGATGCGAATGGCGAGAATATACTGTCCGAACAGACGATCGACCTGAAACGGAAGCTCGAAAAAATTTCCGGTAAAGACGCACCGGGAACCTACCTGGTCGGCTACCGCGAGTTGAGCGGCGATGCGATACGACACTATGTGAAGGTATGTGTCACCGATCTCTGCCTGTCAACGGTGGAAAGCAAGGGAGAGGTGCTCTTTTCAGTGACCTCGCTTTCGACCGGAAAGCCGGTGTCGGGAGCGAAAATCATTATCGAAGGCATGAAGAAGAATTCATTCACCACCCTTCACTCAGGCGAAACCGATCCGTCGGGTCAATGCGTTTTTTCCGGCGGAACATTGTACGATAAAGATAACTACGTGGATATGAGACGGGTGGTTGTAAGGAAGAACAACGACTGCCTGGTCCTTGACTGCAGAGATCATCAGTCGCCCCCGCAGTTCGTCGACAACCACTGGCGGGAATTACAGGGAGGCTGGTTGTCGCTTCTGAACAGTCGCCCTTACGATTTTTCGAACGATCTGGTGGTAAAGGGATTCGTCTTCCCCGAACGACCGGTCTACCGCCCCGAAGAAAAAGTGTACATCAAAGGGTATGTCCGATCCCTCTTCGAGGGGAAGATCGGAAAGATCCCTTCCGGCAGTATCAGCCTTAAGATCCGCGGCCCGGAAAACGAGTGGGACGAATCAATGACGCTCTCGGAGCAGCAGAGTTTCGATTATGTGCTCGACGAGGAGGAACTCATGACCGGTGAGTACACCATATCGGTCATCTGGGATTCGCATGACTCCGATTACGGCTCACCGACCGTGGCGACCGCAACCTTCCGTGTCGATGCCTACCGGATTCCCCGTTTTGAAGTGAAAATTCACGGTCCCGACCAGGTCCCCAACGATAAGCCGTTCACCACGAATCTGACGGCATCCTACTATGCCGGTGGTAAAGTCATCGACTGCCGCAGCGAATGGAAGGTACGCACCTTTCCCTATACCTGGTCACTCAAGGGATGGGAGGGATATGCCCTTTCATCGGACAGTCGCTACAGTCACTCGCAATCATCAACCGATCGGGGAACGATCACCGAAGAGATGAACACCGACGACGATGGGAGTTCACGACTGGTGATCCAGCCCGATGCGGCACTGGGAGCCAATCCGGCGAAATACATCATCGAGGCAACCGTCACCGATGTCGACCAGCAGACGGTTACCGATGTCCACTCCGTGATCGCCCTGCCGCCGTTCGTCCTCGCACTGAAAACCGACCGGTACGTCACCGGCAGTTCTTCCATCGATGCCGAGCTGGCCGCGATCTCGTCGGTCACCGAAAAGCCGATTGCGGGACAGGAAGTCAAAGTCGCCCTCAAAAAAATGTCATGGCACTCCTACCTTCAGGAAACCGATTTCGCCCGAAGCGATCCGCGTTACATCACCGATGAGAATATCACCTTGATAGAAGAGCGGACCGTCACCACCGGAAAGGAACCGCTCGCTCTCCGGTTCGAGGATCGTGATCCGGGAGTATATATAATCGAATTCAACGCCACCGATAAACTGGGCAGACTGCAGACGCTGAAGATCGATCTCTTTCTTGCCGGAAAAAAAGCGGTAGTCTGGGAAAAATCGCAGCAGAAAGTGTTCGAGACCGTCACCGACAAAGAGGAATACGTTCCCGGAGACGTCGCACGGGTCATCCTGAAAAGCCCCTATCAGAACGGTGCGGCACTTGCCGTTGTCGAAAAACCCGACGGCAAGCCCGGGTATTCACTCGTATCCGTAAGGAACGGTCAGGCCGAGTTCTCCCTGAAGATCGAAGGTACCATGGTTCCGCGGATTCCCGTCTCTTTTCTGCTGATGCGACCCCGTATCAGTGACATCAAACGGCTCTCGTCCGGTTCGTATATAGACGCAGGGAAACCGGAATCCGTCGCGAACACCACCTGGCTTGCGGTGAAACCGACGGCAAACCGCCTTACCGTCGCGCTGCAGCACGAAAAGGTCCAGACGCCGGGAGACACCATGACCCTCAACCTCACGCTGAGCAACTGGAAGGGCAAACCGCTCAGTGGTGAAGTTGCACTCTGGCTCGTTGATGAAGCGGTACTTTCACTGGGAGAAGAAATGGACCTCGACCCCGTCACCCGCTTCATACAATCCGTTTCGACACATCTTACGTTTCGGGATACCCGCAATCTCGCGCTGGGTCGTCTGCGTGATTTTGAAAATCCGGGTGGTGATGAGGAAATGGCCCAGGAAGAATCGGATATTCCGATTACCGTCCGGAAAAATTTCAAAACGGTACCCTACTACAATCCGTCGCTCCTGGTCAACGAGAGCGGTAAACTGACGGTTAAAATTCCCCTTCCCGACAATCTCACCCGTTTCGCCATCCGGGCGGTTGTCGTATCGGGAATTGATCGCTTCGGTGTCGCCAAATCGAAAGTGGCGATCCGTCTGCCGGTGATCGTCCAGCCCTCACTTCCCCGGTTCATCAGGGTCGGCGACCGTTTTTCCGCCGGCGGCGTGGCCAGGATCGTCGAGGGGGAGGGCGGCGAAGGAAGTTACTCCGTGGAAATCGAAGGGCTGGAACTCGCTTCGAAGAAGCAGGAAAAAAAATGGTACGATTTCACGTTTCCCGGAAAAAAAGCGCAGCCGGTGTATCTTGACATAAAGGTGCCTACACCGAAATACACGAAACAGGGAAAACCGGCACGGGATTCAATCACCTTCCAGATGGCGGTCAGAAAGAAAGGCGGAAAAAAGGGCGACGCCTTCAGAGTATCGATACCGCTTCTCCCCGATCGAAGCCCGACCACCCGGAAATCCCTCGGCCTGGTAAAACACGATTCACTTTTCACCTTTAAAGGAATCGGAGAAAAAGTCCGGGGAAACACCCTGGTACGACAGCTGCTGATAAGCAACGAACTGCCGCTTCTGGCGGTACTTGGCGGACTGCGGTATCTGATCGAGTATCCGCACGGCTGCATCGAACAGAAGATCAGCCGGGCATATCCTTCGCTGGTCTATCAGGATATGTGGAGGCAACTCGGTCTCGAACCGCTCGATCCGCGCCTTGATAACTACATCGGGGAAACCCTCGTATACCTCGAAAAAACACAGGACGGCAACGGCCTTTTCGCGTACTGGCCCGGCGGCGACGGAACGGTTCACCTTACCGCCTACGCAGTTGAATTTCTCACCGCGGTCAGGAAGTACCACCGCACGTCCGATGCGCAATACGGTTTCAACGAAACCGTCTACACGAGATCGCTTGACGCGCTTGAACGGTCGCTCCGTTCCGATTACACGCTCTTTCTCGATGGCTATAGGTATTTCGAACGGTGTGCGGCCATTCACGCACTGGTGGCTGCGGGTAAAACCGATATGAGCTATCTGAACCAACTCGCCTATCACGCCCAGGAAGTGGATGCCGTGAGCCAGTCACGCATTTACAGCGCCATTCTGCAAAGCGGTAAACCGATGAAGAAGGAACTTAAAGATCTTGAGAAGGAACTCTGGAACCATACGGTATTCAAACTGCGAAACGGTAAAGAGGTATACGGCGGTCTGCAGCAGGGGAACAGCAGAATCGGCGCCGTGGTACACGGATCGGAAATCAACGGTCTTGCCAGCCTCGTCGGTGCTCTGAGCCGTCAATCGTCGGAACCCGAAAAAGTGACCATGATGGCGGATGAACTGGTAACCCTCGGTGGAAGAGACGGCTGGGGCAATACGCACACCAACGGACTCGCACTGCTCGCCCTCCACGACCGTATCACCAGCAACCGTGACAACGACCATGACGGAAAACTGCTTCTCACCCTCGACGGGAAAGACCGGGACCTCTCCTACTCCGGAAAAAAAGGAATGCTCCAGTACTCGTTTTCGAACACCTCGGGAGGAAAAATACGGTTGGCCGATAAAGCGGCGAAGGACTCCTTCTATGTCAAGCTGTTCGAACGCTACCTCCCCGAGACCCCCGGCAGTTCAGTCAAAGCGCGGCAGGAAGGATTCGTGGTTAAACGGCAGATTATGTATCCGTCCGATTCCGGAGCACCCGCACGAAAAGTGTGGCTCGATACTGCCGGACAGAAGATTCCCATCCCCCTCGGCAGGATCGTCGAGGAACATATACAGGTCACCAATCCCGAGCGCCGTCATTTCGTCGCCGTAGTCATCCCGCTTGCGGCCGGTGTCGAATACCTGAATCCGGAGCTTAAAACATCGTCGTCAGAATTTACACCGGAGGGAAAAACCACCGATAAAGGATCATATACCGCATTTTTCGATGACCGTGTGATCTATTATTTCAATCAGATGGAGAAGGGCACGTTTGATTTTTATTTCAGAGTGCGCGCCACCACGGCGGGAACCTTCACGCAGCCTCCGGCACAGGCTGAAATGATGTATAAAGAAGAGATCAATGGTAATTCCACCGGTGCAACCGTTATTGTCAAGGCCGAGAACTGACCGCGCTGCGGTTCGCACCGTACTTATCTGTGTCACCGCCGCAGCGGCTCTTTATCTGAACGTCGCACTCTTCGCGGCGCTGCTGTCACTCCGGTACCGTCTCCCTCCACCATCACTCATGATGGTCGACCGGCGGCACCGTTTTATTGCCACTGTCCAGAACAGCGATTCTCTCTTCGGTTTCTGGCCGCTTCCTGAAACCCTGCCCGTCAAAGCAGTGGCTCTCGCCATTGCAGCTGAAGACCGTCGTTTCCATAGCCATCCCGGAATCGATCCGGTCGCGTTCTGCAGAGCGGCCTACACCAACCTGTTTACCAGACAGCAATTCTCCGGTGCTTCGACCATTGCAATGCAGGTGGCACGACTTCAGGGCCGGCACAATCGTACCCTTTTTCATAAAATAGAAGAATCTTTCACCGCAGTGCTGCTCACCCTTTTTCAGGGCAGAGAAGCTGTCCTGCGCCGCTACCTGACGATCGCCCCCTACGGCAACCGCATTACCGGTATCAATTACGCCGCGAGACGCTACTTCAAAAAACCGTTGCAGGATCTCACCTGGGCGGAGACCGCACTGCTCACCGCGCTGCCGAACGCACCGGGCCTGATGAACCTGTACCGTCCCTCGGGAGTAAAGCGAGCATTCAAACGGGCGAAATATATTCTTAAACGGGCCCGCGACTACGGGATGATCGACTCTCTTGTCTGCAGCGAGGCATTCGTCGAACTTGACCACTGCAATCTTCCCGGAAAAGAACGCCGCCCCGGCAACATGCTGCATGCCATCCATGCCGCCCGGGAAAACCTTACCCGGCGATCACCCCCGCTCAGACTGAATCCTGCAAACCCCACGGTACGGCTCAGTCTCGACTGCGACCTGCAGGACACCGTTTCCGAAATAGCGATGAAGTATCTCGATGACATTCGCGATAAAAATGCGGGGAACTGCGCGGTGCTGGTGATCGAACGAACAACCGGTGAAATTCTCGTCTATCACGGTTCCGATTACTATTTCGATTCGTACGAAGCGGGAAGCATCGATTACATTCAGACGCCCCGCTCCACCGGCAGTCTGCTCAAGCCGTTCATTTACGCTTTCGGAATGGAGTGGAACGGCTATACCGCGGCAACACTCCTTACCGATGCCGGACTCTTTTTCGGTGACGGCAAAAATCCTTACATAACACATAATTTTGATCACCACTACCTCGGCCCGGTACTCTATCAGACCGCTCTCGCCAATAGCCGCAATGTCCCCGCCATTCAAGTACTTCAGGATGTCGGGCTTGAGATGGCGTATAATAAACTGGCGCAACTCTCGCTTGCCCCCGACGACGGCAGAGCTGAATACTACGGACTCGGACTCGCGGTAGGAAATCTCTACGCCTCACTCCTCCGGCTTTGTACCGCCTATCTTGCCCTCGCGAACGAAGGTAAAAAAAGGACGCCGCAGTGGCTGTACCATAGTCCTGTAATCGAACCGGATACGCAACTCATTCCCGGAGACATCTGCCGGCAAATGCAGAACATTCTCTCCGATCCGCAGGCACGGCTGCCGAGTTTTCCGCGCGGCAGCTACCTGGAGTACCCGTTTCCTGTGGCAGTCAAAACTGGAACCTCACGGGGATTCCGCGACGCCTGGACGATCGGCTGGAGTGACACCTATCTGGTCGGCGTCTGGATTGGCAGACACGACAATCAATCGATGAAGGAGGTGAGCGGATTCAGCGGCGCCGCACCGCTGGTACAGCAGATTTTCATGTATCTTCACGCCGACCGGAAACAGGGGCTTGAAAACAGCGGATTCCCTCCACCCGGGGAGTATCGGCCCTTCCGTATTGACAATCTCACCGGCGAACTTGCGGGAAAGCACTCGCCCTACACTTCGACGATCTATTTCAAATTGGGTACTGAACCGGTTACCGAAAGCAACATATACCGATGGGTAACGGTTGATAAACGCAACCACCTGCTCGCCTCCCCGTGGTGCTCTCCGAAATATACCGAGCTGCGACGGATGTTCTTTCTGCCGGCCATTTTCAAGGATTGGGCCGAAAAGCAGGGGCTGGCATTGGCTCCAACCCGTCACAGCCCCCTTTGCGGCGGCGTAGAACCGGAAGAAAGGTTTACCGTGAAGATCCTCATGCCGCGGCATGAATCACGGTTGTATATCGATCCGGAAATGCCCGCCGGAGAGAATATCCTGATGCTCAACTGTCAGGTGCAACCTCGGGTTAAGGAGGTACTCTGGTTTGTTGACGGATTGGAATATCGCGTTGCCGTGTATCCCTACCGGACGCCGTGGCCGATACAGAAAGGCAGACACCGGTTCATGGCTCAGGTACCCTACACGAAATTTACCAGCAACGTGGTGGAAGTGGAAGTCTTCTGAAACGCCGGAGCACTGTGCAGTTTTTCTGCATTTACTTATCGGTATGCCCACCGGTGCCGACACTTCCGGAATCTTTACACTCAATGAAAACGGCAGAAAAACAGAATACAACAACGGTCAACCGGCACAGGGAAATTATTTGGCTTTAAAAAATATGAACAGGTAGTCAATCTGTTCAGGTAACACTCTCCGAAATCATCGACTTTACCCTGAAAACACCGAAATCGTTCCGATGCAGCATTGTAACGTTCGTCTACGGTCTGAAGCACCAAAGGTGATTTACCTAAAACTGTTATCCTTATTGCACCAAACGGTACAATAAGGCTCCAGATGATGTATCTTGGTACCATGCACAAACGTGGTGATAGAGAATAAACCAATATTTAATCGAATTAGAATCCGTCCTTGCATAAAAGTGCCGAATCGGATATCATGTATATATTATTTTAGTATCAGGCACGAAGATTGCTAGTCGTTTCGCGTCTTGAATTTCTCATTAAACAGGTAAAAGGATTTTCAGGTGAATCTCGGTCTTGATCTCTCCATGAAACTGCAGCAGAAGCTGTCGTTTCAGATGATTCAGTCACTCAAACTGCTGCAGGTCAACACCCTGCAACTTGAGCAGATGCTCAAGACCGAACTCGAGATGAATCCGGTACTCGAAGCCAGCGATGAAATCGAACAGGAAGAGGAGGAAACCCCCGAGCAGGAACAGGAGCAGGAAGATCCCACGGAGGAAAAGGAAGAAGAACTGGAAACCTCCGAAGACGACATCGACTGGGAAGAATATCTCGAGGAAGGATTCGATCTCGGCTATTCATTCAACGAGGAACGCGATCCCAACGAAGAGAAATACGAAACATCGCCTGTATATCAAAAATCGCTGGAAGAGCACCTTACCCGACAGATGACCGAGAAAAAGATTCCCGAAAAACTTCAACTCATCGTGCAGTTCATCATCGGCAGTCTCGATGCCGACGGCTACCTGCGGCTTGACCTTAACGAAATAGCGGACTTCACCGGAACCTCCATTTTCGATCTTGAAGAGGCACTCTACATCGTGCAGACCATGGACCCGCCGGGTGTGGGCGCGCGGAACCTCCGGGAATGCATGATGCTGCAGCTTCGGGCACGTAATCTGCAGGACAGTCTCGCCATGCGCTGTATCAGTGAGACATGGGATCTTTTCGAACGGATTAAGATTCCGGAACTCGCGCGCCGATTCAGCGTGGAACCCCGCGAAATTCAGGAAGCCATCGAGGTGCTCAAAACCATAAATCCCAAACCGGGGTATCAGTTCTCATCCGATAAATCCTCGACCATTATTCCCGATCTGATTGTCGAAAAAATCGACGGTAAATATATCGTCATGCTCAACGACCGGACTATTCCGTCGCTGCATATCAGCAATGCCTATGCGAAACTGCTCAAACGGGGCAGTGGAGCCAAAGGTGACGTCAAAAAGTATATCCGCGAAAAATTCAACAGCGCAACGTGGCTCATCCGTTCGATCGAACAGCGTAAAAACACCATGCTGCGGGTGATGTATGCGATTCTTGAGCGTCAACAGGATTTTTTCGACAAAGGTCCGCCCAATCTTTTTCCGCTCAAGCTGCAGGATATCGCCGATATGATCGATATGCACATATCAACGGTCAGCAGAGTCACCAGCAATAAATACGTACAGACACGTCATGGTATATTCGAACTCAAGTATTTCTTTACCGAAGCAATAAGTCAGGACAGCGGAAGCAGCTCCGGTGACGTCTCCACCGAACGGATCAAAAACCGCATCAGAGAAATGATTGAAAACGAAGACAACACCGCTCCGCTCTCTGATCAGAAGCTGGCCCAGGAACTCGAGAAAGAGGGAATGCCGGTCGCACGAAGAACCGTTGCGAAATACCGCGAACAATTGAAGCTGCTCCCTGCACGATTGCGGCTCAAGTATACATGATTCCGTTGCACGGAATAGTTCTCGGCATAACTTTACCGAAAGTGAATAGTCATTATTACCGTTTATAAAAATACCTTTCCGAAATGGATTGAACGATAACGGGCCGGTGTTGCGGCCAGACTACGGTAAAATCATTACTTTTCGCGGTATCAGCGTGCAATACACCATTGGGAAATAATAAGGCAATACCGTTTCAGGAACAGACGTACTATACATACAACCGTTCAGCAGATTCGACTCAGGAACATCATGACCATTTCCAGATCTTCCGGATGTACCTCCGCTCCTCAGCGAAAACCATCATGGCTGAAACGACCGATCGCTTTCCAGGGAAAACAACACCACGTACAGAAACAGATAACGGACTCCGGCCTCCATACGGTATGTCGCGAGGCACGATGTCCCAATCGAAGTGAGTGCTTCGCCCGGGGAACAGCGACGTTTCTCGTTATGGGAACCGTTTGCACACGCGGATGCACCTTCTGCAGTGTGGACAAAGGATCTCCCGGCACATTGGATACAACCGAGATAGACCGGATCGTCTCCGCCGCAGAAAACATGGAACTCACGTATGTGGTGATCACTTCAGTTACCCGTGACGACCTCCCGGATGGCGGTGCCGCTTTTTTCGCGGCACTGGTCGGAGCATTCCGGAGCGCTC
The DNA here is from genome assembly GCA_016930275.1 of Chitinispirillaceae bacterium. Lineage (GTDB taxonomy): Bacteria > Fibrobacterota > Chitinivibrionia > Chitinivibrionales > Chitinispirillaceae > JAFGNB01. The sequence continues at coordinate 2,948 of JAFGHA010000037.1, read as the reverse complement.
TCCCGCAGGTTTCCGTTGAGCTGCTTATCCCCGATCTCAGGGGAAACGCTCAGGCGCTTAGTACTGTTTTCGACAGCAGACCTTCCGTGCTGAATCATAATGTGGAAACGGTACCTTCGCTATACTCCGTCATTCGTCCACAGGCGGATTACCACCGGTCTCTCGATGTCCTGCGCCGGTCTGCGGCGGCAGGTCTGGTGACAAAGTCCGGACTGATGGTGGGTCTCGGCGAGAACCCTGATGAAATTTGTTCCGTTTTGGACGACCTCAACGCCTGCGGGTGCAGTATCGTTACCATCGGTCAGTATCTGCAGCCGACACCTCAGCAGACGCCGGTAAGAGAATACGTGTCACTTGATCAGTTCAGTGCCTATGCAAAATATGGCGAATCGACCGGTATCACCCGGGTGCTATCGGGTCCGTTCGTGAGGAGTTCCTACAATGCAGCGGAGGTGGTGCGATCACTCCCCCGTTGATACCGGAAGTTGCCGTTTCGGCAGTCTCTGTAAACTATATACCGGGAAGGAGCTATTTTTACACTGTTCATTTTCAATCTTGAATGATACCATGAATAACTACAGATGTTTTCATACAAAACCATTGCCACATCCGGGAAGGAGAGGGTAATTATGGAAATTCAAATAACGTCACGTCATAATAAAGCCTCCCAGTCGCTGCAGGATACAATAACTGATGAACTGCAGAAAGTCGGGAAATATTTTGATAAAATCACCTCGTGTCATGTCATTCTGGACAGCGAGCATGTCGAAAAAACCGCTGAAATTACCATGAGTACTCTCGGACATCAGGTAGTCGCTACGGCCAAAGCCGAAAATATCGGGAAAGCATTCGATGATGCCCTAGCGAAAGCGGAACGACAACTGAAAAAACTCAATGCAAAAATTAAAAATCATAAAACACCGCCGGTAAAAACCGCCGTCAGCTGAAACAGACCTGTTTGGAGAACCTTCAATCGGGCACGAACCTTTGAAGGTTCTCTTTATATTTTTATAGTATATTTTGATTTTGCATTCTGCGGCGACGCGGACGATACTTATGTTGCAGAACGGTTTATACGCTCAAACCGGAACATCCGCAGGTTGAACCGCTGTCGGCATTGTTCACTCGTCTGCATCGCCAGACTATCACAGACCGGAATGAATACACTCAGAGAAGGGTATGCTTTTCTGAACAGCAGGTTTTTGACCGAGAGGATGTGCCATGAAGAAAACAGATGTTGACCTCGTTGTCGGCGCATCCATTCTTCTTGCCATTATAATTCTTATAGCCGGCGTTTTATGGCTCAAAGAAGTCTCCGTTACGCGGAAAATGGTCGACTATGGTGTACTGTTTCCCAATGTGGGAACCCTGCAGGTCGGTGACCCGGTGATGGTCAACGGTGTTTCAAAAGGAACGGTCAAATCCATCGCACTTCGTGATACGAATGTCGCGGTTATTCTTGAGCTGGAGAAAAACCTCAAAATCACCGATTCATGCAGAATTATGATTCAGAATATCGGCCTTATGGGTGAACGGGGAATCGGACTGCAGTATTCGCAGGCGGGATCGGTGGTCAAACCGATTCAAACCGGAGATACCCTTTTTCTGCACGGAAAATTCGATACCGGTATCGCCGAAGCGATCGGAATGCTCGGCAATGTGCTCGGTGAAGTACAGACCCTTGCAACCAATCTCGCCTCCATTGTGGGACAGACCGTCGGCGACTCCTCGTTCATTGAACTATTCAAAACGATCGTCGCACGGCTGGATACGATTACCGCAGGCGTGCAAACCATCATCAGCGAGAATGGCCCGGCGATCGACGAAAGCATCGGCAACCTCAGGCAACTTTCCGAACAGGCCAGTCAGCTCGTTCAACGGAACGCGCCCCTGATCGACTCCATTGTGGTCGATGGTGAGGCACTGAGTTCACGGGCGGTGCTTATAGCCGGGAATGTCGATACTATTACGCAGTCAGTACAGGAAATCCTCGACCGTCTTGAGGATGAGGAGAGCACCATCGGCAGGATACTGCGTGATAAGGAAATGTACGACGATTTGAAAACAACGATTGCCGACCTGGATACGCTGGTAAAAAATGTGCAGCAGGACGCGTTGAAACTGCGCATTAAGTTCGGCTTCGGCAAAAAGAAGAAATAACTTCCATGACGGAACGAGAAGTTGAGGTTATCAATACGCTGGGAATTCATGCCCGGCCATCATCGATGATCGTAAAAACCGCGCTCCAGTTCAAATCGGCTATTTCGATCAGTAAAAGCGGTGCCGAAGCCGATGCAAAAAGTATCATGAGCGTCATGATGCTGGCGGCGACCTGTGGGTCCAAAGTTACTATCCGCGCTTCCGGGGACGACGAGAAACAGGCGCTCGATGCGGTTGCCGGCCTTTTCGCGCGGAAATTCGACGAAGAATAATTCAATATCTCCCGGAAAAACAGACAGCGATGGCGTTTGCTCCGGCAGCCCACCATGGCTCAAACAGAGAGGAACTGATGAAAGAGATAGCAGTTGGTCTGATCGGCGCCGGAACCGTTGGCGGCGGTGTAGTAAAAATTCTGCACGACCGGATCCCGGCCCTGAAAGCGGCGGGTATTCCGATACGGATCGCCCGTATTGCCGACAAGGCAACGGAACTTTTCACCCGCCTGCCGGTGGGTGACGCGCAGTGCACCGCCGACGCCGCGGATGTAATAAACGATCCCGCCATTAATATCGTGGTTGAACTTATCGGCGGTACCACATTCGCCAGAAAAGTAGTACTCGATGCTCTTAGTGCAGGCAAACATGTCGTCACTGCCAACAAAGCCCTTATCGCCGAATATGGACCGGAGCTTTTCGAATGTGCCGCCGCGCACGATGTCTCACTCTACTTTGAAGCGGCAGTAGGCGGCGGGATGCCGGTGATCAAGACCATACGGGAAGGCCTTGTCG
>JAFGHA010000036.1 GCA_016930275.1 Chitinispirillaceae bacterium | reverse complement strand
CGACGACATACAGATCGGAACCTACGAGATATCCTTTACCGTGGAGGACCCCCTGGGCGAATCCGAGACCGTTGCCGTGAAGTTCGTGTTCAAGAACCTCAACGAGGCGCCCTTCGGCGCCCGGATACTGGAACCCGCCAACGGGTCCAAGGTATCCCTGGGAGCGTCGATCAAGCTTAGGGGTTCGTGCCTGGACCCCGACCTCGACGCGCCGGAGGGGGGGGAGACGCTCACCTACAGCTGGACCCACGACGGGGAGGAACTCGGCACCGGGGAGGTACTAACCGGTGTGATCCTTCCCGAGGGTCCGTGCACCATCACCCTCACAGTGACCGACGTCGAGGGACTTTCCGCTTCCGCCTGGGTGGTTGTCGAGGTCCAGAACGCATCCGTGGCCGACAACGACGGGGACGGCATCCCAGACGCCACGGACCCCGACGACGACAACGACGGCATGCCCGACGACTGGGAGAGCGAACACGGTCTCGATCCGAACAGTGCCGATGACCGTAACGGTACCAACCACTCCACCGACGGCTACACCAACCTCGAAATGTATCTCAATGAACTCGCGGGTGATCCGGTCGAATGGGTGACGACTGCGGTGCGATATTTCCGCGGTACTATTGACATCAGCAACATTTCCGTTACCGCCCGGGGGGTAACGTTTCGCGTTCCCGCCGGTTCGCCCGTAAGGGCGGAACTGCTCTATCTCTCGGGGAAGGTGTGTACGGTATTGTATGAGGGAGCTATGCGCGGAGAAACAATGACCATACCGTTTGACCGGAAAACGCAGCACTCAACCGGTATTCGTCTCGTGCGGGTGGCGGAAAGCGGAAGGGTGAAGGTTGTTCCACTGATGATGGTGCGCCGGTAAAGAGAACATTTTTCTCTGGTGTCAGGAAGCACAGTGGAACTTCGACTACCGGAGTCCCGAAAAAATCGAAACGGAACAGCCGCCGGTATCACTGCTCGATTCTTTGCAGGTGTCACTGCTGCGCCGGGAAGCGGCCATGCGGGAACCTACCGGCGGGTGTCTGACGGCAGCCTGAAAATACTCGCCTGCCCCGATCGCGGTCGTGAGATAGAAGAGCTACGCGAGCAGATACTCTACATGGTGCACGACGGTACCGTATCGATACTCAACCGGGTGGTCGTTGACCGCTCCTGTGAGTTTCTTCCGTTCGCTGAAGTCAAAAAATACTGGCCGGATAATTTAAAAGTGCTGACTATTGCGAATGACCTCGATTCCCTGTATCCCGCATATCACCCCTACCAATCAGTTTTCGCACTTACCGATGCCCGTCTTCCCGCAACGGACGACCAGCTGCAGCAACTTGCCACTGAACGGTTTGCACCGATGCTTGACCGGCTGCTCATAGAGGGGGCCGCACGATGAGCGAACTGTGGGAAACAATCGATCTTACCGCGCACGGACTCATCGAGGCGCATGCCGGCACCGGCAAGACCTATACCATTGTCAAAATCGTGCTGAAACTGCTCGAACAGGTCGTTACCGACGGAAAAGAAACCGCCCGATTCGTTCACATCAGGGAAATTCTTCTCGTTACCTATACCGAAAAAGCCGCCGGAGAATTGAAACAACGAGTGCGCAAAGGACTCGAAGACCGCATACGTGAACTGAAGCCCGACTTAGAAAAAACCATCCTCGTTTCCCACCTTGAAAGCTGCCTCAACAACCTGCATGAGGCGTGCATCGGTACAACCCACGCCGTCTGTCTGCGGCTGCTGCAGACATGGCCGTTCGAAAGCGGCGTCCATTTCGAGACACAGTTCACCGACGACGTCGACGGCAGAACGCGCATTATGCCCTACCTTAACAACAGCGCCAAATTGCGACAGAAATACCCCGATCTCGATACAGCAGCTCAAACCACACTGCTGCAGGTTTTTCCAGATATCACCCTCGATAGAATCGCGCTTTGTGCCCCGACTGGCCGTGCAAAGGCGCATCTGGTTGAAAGTATCGGTAACCGGCTCGACCAGCCGAATCCTGAAGCAACCCGGAATGTGCAGCGGACAATAACCGCAAAAACCGTTCAGGGCCTGCTCATCCAGCAGTCCGATGGAACCTACCGGTACAACCGGAACAATCCGCTTTTTCATCAGGTGGTAGTGGTTGATGAAGCCAGTCTGCTGGATATCAACCTTTTCGCCGCACTTCTGGAAGCCCTTCCCGATGATTGCCGCCTTATCCTTGTCGTGGTAGTACAATCAGCTATCCGGGGAACCCACCCGACTTCCGCCTCACGCCATCCCCCACAGGGGGATGGGAATAGAATAATCCGGAAGAGTGGATTTCATTTCAGGTTCAATTCGAAATGACGTAAAGATTATCGGACGATAATCCCCCTGCGGGGGATGAAGAAAAGGTGATTCAGGGTGTGGGGGCGTCCCGGAAAAAAACGCCCATCGTACTTATGGTACCAGAAAAGTATCCGAACCAGCGGAAATCCCGTCAGTCACTCTGACGATACACATCCCCACCGGCAGAGAAAACGAGCACGTTGCTGAGGTCAGGTTCCCGGAAGCGAGTTTTTTTCCTGCCGGAGAAAAGAAAGAAACGGCAACCGGCGCTCTGATTCCTGTGATGTGCACCGTCGCCGGTAAATCGTTAACGAAAAACCGAACAACAGAAGCGGCGGCGATTCTGCCTGAAACCGCCGCTTTCCTGCTGCCGACGACCCCGGACGAAATAACGACCGCACCCCGGTCGGGTAGAGCGTCGAACGTGACATATTTTGTTCCAGCCGAGTCTTTCAAACTGAACTCGACCGGTTGTTCATCCTGTGTCACCTTCGCCGTATCCCACGCTTCCGGCAGAGGACGACGAATGCTGACGGGATAATTGAAAACCGTGTCATCGAGACCGTCCGTCACTTCAACGGTAATACTGTTGGCCGCGGATGCCGTTTCCTTTACCGTTACGGCATTACGTTCTTTTATATACCGGGCGACGTTGCCGAACGACTCCACCCAGAATTTATTGCGGTTGTTATCCATATAATCGACACATCCCTGCAGCACGTCGACCGCCACTCCTGAATACCCGCCATCATTGCCGACACCGTGAAACAGGTACACGCACCAGCCACCGGACTTCGCGGCATCATCCGCCCCGGCATTGATCCCCGCAACCGAATTTCTGCTCGACATGGTGGAACCGCAGAGGATCGAACTGATCTGGTTGAAATCGGAGGGACTTTTAGACATGACCTGCCCGCTGCAGGTACGGCTTGCTATATAATACTTTTCACAGAGAGATCCGGTACCGGCATTGCAGTAAGGGTATGCCAGCGTGACACACTGTTTACCGGGAATGTTTTCGTTGATCGTATTCTGTGAATTTCGCAGCTCGTTTTCCTGACTGGAACTGTTCATACCGCTCAGGTCGCCGTGCGTCACCGTGTGGCTGGCGATTTCGTGACCGTTTTCCGCAGCATCGGCAAGTTTCTGCCAGCCCGGAAACATGCCGCCGGTGGTAACGGTAAAGAGCGTCAGCTTGAAATCCTTTGCATCGAACATGGGAATCGCCGATGTAAACTGACCCGAACAGCCGTCATCGAAGGTGTAGGAAACCGCGGCAGTGGTAAAACCCCGCCAGGTGGCCACCGTATACGGTTGATCCACGGTTCCGGTACGACCGGTCCCCGGCAGCATCAACACCAAGCCTGCGACGATAACCGAACCGGACAGCAGTCGTTTGAATGTATGAGATTTCGACAACAGTGCTGTTACGGTAACTTTTTTCATGTAAAATCCCCCCGGTTGAATAAGGTATTACTATCGCAATTATGGAATTTTCTTCATTTCAATCAGATATCCCGGCTGGCAGATCTGCATCATTCGTCGTTGAGAGATCGGTTCTGATTGTCCGTTTTGTGGTGGTTGAAGGATTCAGCATATCAACGACAACCCCGTCAATTTCGACATTGAAATAACTTCCGCCTCCGTCGTTGAGTTCCACACCGATCACCAGACCTGAAAATGCAGCCTCGATGCTGCTGCCGGGCTTATTGAAGCGTAGGGCAGTCGCGGCATCTGATCTATCTAAACGGCCATAATAATTGATGCTGGAATTATCAGGTTTCATCAAAACGTCGGCAGATACATGTACCATAGTTCCGAAAAGAAGACCCACGACTATCTTCACTGCTCTATGTATCATATCTCATTCTCCCCCCCCACCCGGCTCAACAACAGCAACGAGAACCGGAGAAGTTCAGAAAAAAAGCATATCCACGATATCCTGTATGGTATCGGTTTGAAGGAGACCGTACTGAAAAATGGTTATTTCTCTGAGGAGTGGATTACCAGTTCGGATATGATGGTAATCGTCCTGTCTCAAAGTCAGCGTTGCAAAAATATTCATACTATAAGATACACCAAACAAACGGCACCCGCCAGAAGATGTACCGATTCACCTCCGAGGGTAACGCAAAGTACCCGTTATATTTTTCAGGACTCGTACCACATTTTATTACAGGGTAAAATCACAATTCCGCATCTTTCCCGAAGGATGTAGTATATTATTTATGAAATAGTTATCAAGGCACAAGGACTGTTTTCATTTTACATTTCCGGTTTTATTTATATAATTAGAGTACGAAACCAATCGATCCGGCATTTCATCGGGGGGATAATTTGGCACACCGATCAAATTGCGTTTCACTTGCAATTATTGCTATTGTCACATTTTTATATTCGGTCTGTCCGGCCGACGACTATTCAACATGGTCGTCTTCACGACGATTGGTATTCAATACCACGGCAAATGGCGCTTTCGTATACACCGATGTTCGGAACGTCCCGATACTTATACGTTTAAATCCTGGAAATTTCAGCTACTTTTCACAGACACTCGACAGTGGTGCGGATATCCGGTTCTCAAAAACCGATGGTACCCATCTGCACTACCAGATAGAACGATGGGTGGATAATGCCGGAAATAACGACACCGCTGAAATATGGGTGAAAATCGATACCGTTTACGGAGACCGGATCGACCAGGCGCTCATCATGTATTGGGGAAATCCGGATGCATCCGACAGTTCAAGCAGTTCAGCGGTATTCGAAACCGCGAACGGTTTTATCGGTGTCTGGCACCTCGGAGACAACCCATCGGCGATAACCGGTACCGTTAAGGATGCCTCCGGAAACGGGCTTCACGGGATGTCGGTCGGAGGAATGAGCAGTGTCAATTTAGCATCCGGCATCATCGGCAGAGCGCACTATTTTGACGGTGCCGATGATGGAGACTCGATACCCTTTACCCCGCAAATGAATATTGCCGATGCGATCACCATCTCCGGCTGGGTCAACGTTCAGGCATTTCAGAGTTATTCCCGAATCATCAGTCGCGGCGTGGCATCCAACATTAACCCATGGACGATTTATTCCATCAATACACAGGAAACCGATTCACTTTTCCGTGGTGAAATTTCACAGGGCGACAGCGCATCCCAGAACTTCGTGATCGGCACCGGACCGCTCCAGCCCAACAACTGGTACCATGTCACCTTGACGTATGACCGGTCGAACATCATTATGTACCGCAACGGAATTCAGGATACCCTCGGTGTTGCGGATACCGATCCGATCGGTACCGCATTGTCGACACCGCTCATGTTCGGTAAATCGAATTACAACACCAATGCCTTCAGGGGGATCATCGACGAGGCCCGACTTGAAAAAACGGTCCGTGACAAACACTGGATCAAACTCTGCTACGAAAATCAGAAAAACGATCAATCACTGATCCCGAACATTGCCACGCTTGTCTGGGACACCTCTTCCGAAGCGCAATATCAGAACGGCAGCGGCATCTGGGGAACCGGTAACCGCTGGTCAACGAACGGCACGCAGCTTCTTCCGTGGCTCGGAAGAAGTACTGCGGCACGTTTCGCGGGATCGGGGGGACCCTATACCGTCACGGTGAACGGCAGACAACAGGTCGACAGTATTATCGTGGTTTCCGTCGCCTATACCTTTACCGGTGGCACTCTTGACTTCGGCACCAAATCAGGTATTCTTATCGCCAATGGCACGACCACCGGAATCGCCTCCGTTATCACCGGTACCGGCGGCCTTTCAAAAAGCGGAATGGGAACACTGATCCTTTCCGGAGCCTGCACCTACACCGGCCCGACCACCGTTACCGCGGGAGCACTGTTTGTCGACGGATCGCTCGATTCCGGCACGGCATTGACTGCCACGACCGGAACCACCATCGGCGGTGCGGGTGAAATCAAGGGAGATGTTTCCGCAAAAGGTACCGTCATCTTACCCGGCACCGACGGACTTGGTACCCTGCGAATGGGGTCGCTGGTGCTGGACAGTGCGTCACGAATTGATTTCGATCTGGGTTCGACAAGTGATTCCATCGTGATTGACGGCAATCTGACGCTTGATGGAACGATCAACATATCCGCGGCAGCCGGATTCGGCCCGGGTACCTATCGGATAATCACTTACGGTGGAACGATCCGTAACGATACGTTGACTGCCGGAACCACGCCGGCCGGGAGAAAATGCACCTTTGAGTATGGCGACGGGTTTATCTCTGCAGTCATCTCCTCGCGGATTCTCCAGACGGTACCGTACGATACCATCATCATTGCAGGAAACGAGGTTGAGTTCACCGCCTCCGCCGAAGGAAGCGGCGCGATCTCGTATTTATGGGAACGCTATCCTTCGGATTCCGTCGGAAGCGGTTCGTCGTATACCATTTCCTCAACGACACTCGATGACAACGGTTCCCGTTTCCGCTGTATTGCACGGGACTCATTCGCTGCGGATACCTCCCAATGGGCGGTCCTCACCGTTATTGACACACCGGAAATCATTGTGCAGCCGCACGATACCACGGTGCTGTACGGCAGCAGTGTTTCATTTTCCTTCGCGCTTGCGGATACGACCCTCTGCTCCTACCGGTGGTTCAAGGAACAGGATGGCTCGTCAACGATACTGACCACCGATCCATTCGTCATCATAGATTCCGTCACCGAAGACGATGAAGCTGATTACTACTGTTCAATTTCCAATCCTGCCGGAACGGTCATCACCACCACGGTTCACCTCACCGCCAAACCCCCGGCTCCCGTCGCCGGTTTTTCGTGCACGCCGGCATCCGGCATTTTCCCTCTTGCCGTTTCCTTTACCGATACCTCATCAGGCAGCATAACCTCGCGGGAATGGTATTTCGGCGACGGAAGCGACGATACCGCAACGAATCCGGTGCACAGTTACGAAGCAGCGGGACTCTACACCGTCACCCTCAAGATAACCGGCCCGGGTGGAAGTGACTCCCTCACCAAAAAAGATCTGATATGGGTATACGCCGAAGGCCAGAACCCCTTACGGATTTCGGCTGAGTACCTCAGAGATACCAGTGCGACAATTGTCATCTCCGGATTCAATCTGATCGATACCACTCTCGAACAGTACCACTACGACTCAATCGGCCTCTGGATTTCACCCAAGGCACTGCCGCAGAACAGCTCTTCCTCCACTCTGATGAAAACGTGGGAACTTTCCGAACTGACGGGAAATTCACTGACCGATATAATCGCCTTTCCCTCCACCGACTCGGTGTATGGTCTGATGACCGCTATTTTCTGGAGTGACGGTACCGTTTCCGAATTCAACGCCGCAAACGGTACGATCGTACTGCTCTACGACACCATCCCGTCGGATGTCGCCCTGCAGAATGCACTGCACCTCACGCAGCTGGTGTATGATTCCACCACCGCATCTCTGAAGATCGCCTGGTGTATTGAAACGGAATATTTCAAGAATAACCTTGAAGTCGGTGTGACTTACAGTCTTACCGCCTCTCCTCAGGAAATGACCGGCAGCCAGATAGTGAAGATATCCGAACCCTGCACGCAAACCGTAGTTGACCTTTCAGAAAACCTGCGGTTTGACACGACCTACTACGTAACTATTTTCGCCCGTACAGGTGGCTCCAAATGGCCGGAACCGAACGAACAGACACAGGGTTCCGTCACGACAGGGCAGCCGTTCAGACAGATCATCACCTATTTTGAAGAATCCGCGAAAAATGATACGGTAAGCGCTTTCAATGAAGCGGTTCTCATCTGGAAAAACAAGGAAGAAACAAAATACACGGTCGTCATCGACACCCTTCAGGTGTATCCTTTCACGGTACCGGAAGGCTTCAAAATCGTCGGGATTCCCTTCTACTTCGTTGCTCCCGGTCCCGGCCCGGCATATTCTTTCTACATCGGGATCAGGGTGAACGAACTTCCCGCCGGCGCCTCGTTGAATGACATTCATTTTTACCGGGAAGACGGCGGCAGTATTTACGTTGATTATACAAGCATCGTCGATGAAGCAAACAGTATTATCTATAAGAAAGTAACCGGCAATGATCTTGCCGGTCCGTTTATCGCAATGTTCGACGAACGTGCGCCGCAGGTGACGTTTCTACGTGAACCTGATTCGACCGCGTCTTCCGGTGTGGATCTCATTGACAGCATCAACATCAGCGACAATATCATGAACGTCCGCTGGACCTATCTGTACAGCAGCGGCGACGAGCATCCCGTCCCGCGTGACAGCGGGACACTTGATGCGACTGACGCGAATATTCGGCTGGTGATCTCCGGATCGTCAAAAGCGATCAGTTCCGTCGCCGGTGTCCGTGCACTCCTGCTTGTCAGCGACGGCGCCGCTATCGATACCCTCAATCTCTCACGTTCCGTCCTGCGGACGAAATCCGATGCGGTAACAACGATCGCCAACCGCTGGTGCCCCATTTACGCCACCGCGAAACTCGATAATACCGGTCTTGATTCGGTTATCATCCAGCTCAACAGAAAAAAAGTGTATGACGACCGGCTGATGCGGCTGTTCAGGTGGTATCAAACCTCCGCGAACACAAACAGCGAAGATGAAGATAAATGGATCGAGTACAATCCTGCGGACAATACGAACCGTACGCTCTTTTCATTGACTCCTGGTAAATTGCTCTGGCTCAAGACATGGAAAGGGAAACCGCTCCATCTCGGTTCAGCCCGTACGCTCTCTCCAAAGGATACCTTCACCATCCAGTTGCCCCCCCATCAGTATACCGATTTCGGCATGCCGTTCAGATTCGGCGTTCACATAAGAGACATCCTCGCCGCAGGAGCATCGGCAACCGACAACATGCAGTTTTACATCTGGACCCGCGATTCCTCCACCGACCGGTACTACCTTGACAATTTTTATCTCAGTTCTCTTCCCGATAAAAACGATCCCATGGCCGTCGTCAAATTCAGTCAATCGGGCGGGTACAGTATTTACAATCCGGGGCTGACCGCGGTTACGCTGCATATTCCTCCGACGCTCGCCGATGACGCAGGGGTAAGCAAAAAGACGGCGAGTACGGAGAAAAGTCCGTTATGGAGTACGAAATTCATCACCACAACCTTACGGGGTACCGACCTTCCTGCTCTCTACTGCGGTTACGCTCCGGAGCTCGAAATCTGCAATTTCCCCGTTACCCCCACGTTTCTCCCTATAAGCACCTATACACTCGACCGCACCTCCGGAAAAAAACAGGGACACTACATCAATAAAAATGCCTCCGGAGGACTGATCAGGGAGATACGGATCGCCAATTCCTCGGATTCGAGTGAAACCGTAACGTACCGGCTGGAAAACGTCGGTGCATTTCCGGAGTGCTACACACCGGGTGTTTTCAACCCCGCAAGCCGTCAGTTCTCAGCAGGCGGGACCATAACCATTCCACCCGCTACCACCGTCTCCCGCTGGCTTGTTGTCGGCGACGCGGATATTTACGAACGTTTCAAGGCATCAGCAGTGGCATTCAACTACGGTCTGCGACGCATTTATCCCAATCCGGCACGTGCGATGGTGAATTTCCGGTTTACCGTCGGATTCAATGCACAGGAAACCGTTGTTCTGACGATATTTGATCTGCATGGACGTAAAATATGGGAGAAACACGTTTCATCCCTGCTCTCACCGGAAAAGGAGCATCTGATAACCTGGAACGGACGCGACCGTCACAATGCCATGGTGGGAGCCGGCCGTTATCCCATACGGTTGAGTTTCATCGATAATAAAGGAGTGGTGGTGCAACGCTTCGACCGGATACTCACCTATATTCCGTGACGTATTGCTTTTTATACTATTCAGCGTATAATTCAAATAAGATACCTCTTATCGCCCCGTATCTCTTCGGCTGTATATCTACACTTTTCCACTGATTTCTTCTAAAAATCATGTTTTCGCAACGTGAACTAATTATATTATCCACCGATACCCCCGAATCCGAAAACAAGCTGGTACTTGATTTCATACACGGATACACAGTTTTCTATATAGTCTTCAAACCCAAATAAAGAGGTGCAATATGATAGTGCTGCAGCGATGCTTTCGCTTATTGTCTGCAATCATGTTTCTGGCCCTGACCGCTCAGGCTCAAACCGAACTTATCCAGAACGGCGATTTCTCCGCCGGTACTTCCAACTGGTCACTGGGCCAATACGGAGGAAGTGTCAGCAGCTCGTCGGTAGTTGCCGGTGAATACAACATTATTGTAACAACCGCCGGAACCGAACACTGGAACGTACAGTTCACCCAGACTGGGCTGCCCCTTGTGCAGGGAAAAACCTATGCCTTCAGTTTCGATGCCTATAAAGGGCCTCAGAACAGCGGCACGCAGAGCATGCAGGTCAATATCGGGCAGAGTGTCAGTCCATGGACCTCCTACTGGGGCTCACAGAACAAGATGGTGACCCTCACAACGACAAAAACACGGTACACCTTCCAGATAACCATGAGTGAAGCCAGTGATGCGAATTCGCGAATCGAATTCAACTGCGGACTCTCCACCGGGTCGTTCTTCTTCGACAACGTAAGTCTGAAGGAAGCGAGCACTCCCCTGCTCAGTGCGACACCATTATCAGTGGACTTCGGCACGATAGCGGCAGGGACGGAGGCAACCGCGGACATTACCCTTCAGAACAGTGGAAGCGCACCAACGACCGTAAGCACCATTTCGAGTTCATCGGGAAATTTCATTTCCGGAACAACCACTCCGGTTACGGTTCCCGCAACCGGCAACGCCACCATTCCGGTCATCTATTCTCCTTCTGCCGCAGGCGTGCATTCGGGAACGTTCGCAATTCTCTCCAACGCCTCCGATAATCCGTCGATCAGCATTGCCCTGACCGGCAGTGCCGAAGATCCCGGTATCAACCTGACACCGGATGTGCTCAGTTTCACCACAACACCCGGCACCCCCGTTGTACAGAACCTGATCATCGCCAACTCCGGCACCACTTCACTGAGCTGGAGCGTCTCGAACAGCCCCACGTGGCTTACGATCATTCCGGCATCGGGCAGCATCCCGCCCGGATCACAGACGATCTGCACCGCGACCGCCACGACCCCGGCAAGCGGCACGTTCACGGGAACCGTGGCAATCACCCACTCGGCAACCAACCAGCCTTCGCCCATTGCGGTCAACGCCGAACTCGTTGCAGTTGACGGCTACCAGCCTGTCTGTCCGCTTGTCGTCAACCCCGATGAAGCGATCGACTTCATGCAGGAGCTGATTACCTTCCGCATGAAACAGCGGGACAATACCAACGGCGGCTTCTATACCGCCATCGACCGGCAGGGAAACTGGACCGGCGCGAACGAAAAAGCACTCTGCGGTCAGTCACGAATCGCCTATGCCTTCGTGCGGGCATTCATGGTTACCGGTGACGAACAGTACCTGGAATATGCGCATCATGCACTGAAATTCCTGTACGATCACGGCTGGAATAACGGCTGGTATTTCATCACTGATATCGACGGCGATTATATCAGCCACTGGGGACACAACGACTGGTGGAGTTTTCAGCAGCATTACGCCCTTGTCGGAATCTCGGCAATGGTCGAGGCAACCGGTGGAAACAATAACTGGGGTGACGGCAGCGAAACCGACCGCACCTGGCTCATGCGCGGCGTGACCTCGAATTACAACCGGCTGTGGGACCCCAGTCCCGCAACCAAGGGCTACTTCAATTATGCGAACACCGCGTGGACCAGCAAATGGGGCAAGGGGTTTCATTCCACCGTTGACGGCATGACCACTCACGCCCTGCTGATGTCGATGATGTTTGACTCCACCAATCATAAAAACCGGCTGGTCGAACTTGCAAACAATATCACCGATCATCTGACCGGCAACATGGTCAATGCCGCAGCCGGTTTTCCCGAAATGTTCAATGCGGACTGGAGCATCGATTACGGTACACCGAGCATGGATATCGGGCACGGTTTCAAGACCGCATGGGTACTGCAGCGCGCCTGGCTGCTCAACCCTGATCATCCGGAATACCGCGAAGCGGGTCATGCGCTGATGGAGAACCTCTGGGACAATGGCTGTTACGACAACGTCTACGGCGCCCCCTTTTCTTATGTCAACTGGCAGACGGGTGAGATCACCGGGATGAACAAGGATTTCTGGATGGTGGAACAGGGCTACACCTCCGGAATCATCAACTATTACACCGCGCCAACGCAGGAACAGCGCGACCGGTATCTTCAGATCGCCGACGAGTCGCTCGACTTTTTTCTTGACCATCTGATCGACCCGGTCTACGGAGAAAGCTACAACGTGGTCAGCCGGGACGGTTCCACCGTTGTCGACGGGAACAAAGGCGGGCTCTTTACCGCGGGGTATCACTCCGTCGAACTGGGGTACTACGCCTACCTCTATGGTTCACTGTACTATAAGAAAAATCCGGTGCAACTCTACTACTATTATCCCGCGGAATCGGTTGAACGCAGCTACAAGCTGACTCCGCTCGCGATCGAAGACGATGTTCTGAAGATAACGGAATGTACCCTGAACGGTACCCCCTATACCGACTTCAATGCCGATACGAGAACGGTGCATCTCCCCGCCGGTACCGGTGGTAAACTACGGGTAACCTTCGGGTTCACCCCCGCGGTAACCTGGTCCATTTCCGCTTCGGCGGGAACCGGAGGTTCCATCACTCCTTCCGGGATGCTTTCCGTCACCGATGGCGGTGATCAGACCTTTACCATCATACCGCAAAGCGGCTATCAGGTTGAAGACGTGACTGTTGACGGTTCTTCCATTGGCCAGGTAACCACCTACACCTTTACCAATGTTACCGCCGACCACACGATCACCGCCGGATTCTCGGCACTCCCGACCTATACCATTACCGCCACAGCCGCGGCGGGAGGAACGATTACTCCCACGGGTGCAACCACCGTAATTGAAGGTGGCTCCCAAGCCTACGCCATCGCTACGGCACCCGGCTACCGGATTCTGGATGTACTGGTGGACGGAGCATCCGTCGGAGCCACGGATTCCCATACGTTCACGAACGTTACCGCCGATCATACCATCGAGGCGACGTTCGAAGAGATCCCGACCTACACCATCACCGCAACGGCATCCGCCGGCGGAAGCATTTCCCCGTCGGGTGCAATACCTGTTGAGGAAGGCGCATCGCTTACACTTGCCATCACGCCGGCAACCGGCTATTCCCTTACGGCACTGACGGTTGACGGAAGCACCGTTCCGACCGCCGCATCATATACATTCACCGATGTAACCGGTGACCATACCATTGCGGCAGAGTTCACCATCAAGACCTATACCATTACTGCAACCGCCTCGTCGGGCGGATCGATTACTCCGTCCGGAGCAATTGCAGTGCAGCACGGCGCGTCGCAAACATTCGCGATCACCCCGTCTTCCGGGTATGAAATCACCTCGGTACTGGTTGACGGTAACAGCATTGGGATGGTAAGCTCCTACACTTTCACCTCTGTAGCAGCTTCACATACCATAAGCGCTTCCTTTGCCGAACCGACACCGGTGGTGTATCAGATCAATACGGGAAGCTCCACTGCAGCGGCACCGTTCTCCGGTGATCAATACGGCAGCGGAGGAAACACCTATTCCGTCACCAGCACGATTGACCTGTCGGACGTTGCGGATCCCGCTCCACAGGCGGTCTACCAGAGTGAACGTTACGGCAACAGCACCTACACGATCCCGAATCTGACCGCAGGTGCCGACTACCTTGTTCGTCTTCATTTTGCGGAAATCTATTGGACCGCGAGCGGTGACCGGGTGTTCAATGTGGCAATCAACGGAACAACTGTCCTGAGTAATTTTGACATCTATGCAGTTACCGGTGCACGGTACAAGGCGGTTGTCCGGGAATTCACTGCGGCGGCCAACGGCTCGGGACAGATCGTGATTACCTTCACTACCGTCACCGATAATGCAAAAATAGCCGGTATCGAAGTTTTCAATACCGTTCAGGACAACCCGCCGACGATCGTCAACGCGGCAGCCGCGAATCCGGCGCAGGTTGATGCCCAGACGACGCAGCTGTCGGTTCTCGCCGAAGACGACAACGGTGAGGATCTGCTGACCTATACATGGTCGACGACAGGTACTCCCCCGGCACCGGTGACCTTCAGCGCCAACGGTACCAACGGTGCAAAAGCGACCACCGCCACCTTCAGCAGCGCCGGCAGCTATACGCTTCAGGTATCCGCTGCGGATCAGCGGGGCCAGTCAGTAACCAGTTCGGTAGCGGTGACGGTCAATCAGACCCTCAGTTCGCTTTCCGTCAGTCCCGCGACAGTAACGGTGAACACCTCCGCAACACAGCAGTTCTCCGCTTCGGGAGCAGATCAGTTCGGCAACACGATGTCGCCGCAACCGACGTTCACCTGGACCGTTGACGGCGGCGGAACAATCGCGCAGAACGGACTTTTTACCGCTGGAGCCAGTGCCGGAGGTCCCTATACGGTAACCGCGACGAGCGGCTCCATTGACAACAGTGCGAGCGTAACGATTGTTCCGGTAAACCAGCCGCCAACCGTGGCCACCGCAGCCGCATCGAATCCGAATCCGGTTACCGGGACTTCGGCAGCACTCTCGGTCCTTGGTGCAGATGACAACGGCGAAGCGAATCTGATCTACACCTGGGCAACAACGGGGACACCACCGGCTCCGGTGACCTTCGGTGCGAATGGAACAAACGGAGCGAAAAATACGACTGCCATCTTTACCAAAGCAGGCAGCTATGCTCTACAGGCTACTATCCGCGATCAGGGTAACCTGACCGTAACCAGTTCAGTGGCGGTAACGGTGAGTCAGACACTCAGTGCGATTTCGATCAGCCCTGTAACGGCAACCGTGAACACCTCCGCGACACAGCAGTTCACAGCTTCGTCGGTGGATCAGTTCAGCAACGCGATGTCACCGCAACCATCCGTATCCTGGGGTGTCACCGGTGGCGGTACCATCAGTGCTTCGGGTCTTTTCACCGCCGGTACGGTGGCGGGAGGTCCGTATTCCGTTACCGCTCAGGCGGGTGCACTCTCCGCATCGGCAACGGTAACAGTAACCGCACTGCCGACAGTGGAATATCAGATCAATACGGGAAGCACCGCTGCAGCGTCGCCGTTTACCGGTGATCAGTACGGCAGCGGCGGTACCATACGGACCGTCACCAACGCCATCTCCCTGACGGGCGTTACCGACCCGGCTCCGCAGGCAGTGTACCAGAGTGAGCGGTACGGCAACAGTACCTATACCATTCCAAACCTCGCCGCAGGTGCCGATTACCTGATCCGGCTCCATTTCGCCGAACTTTACTGGACGGCAACCGGCAGCCGCGTTTTCAATGTGGCGATCAACGGAGCGACGGTGCTGAGCAACTTTGACATCTACGCAGCCACCGAAGCACAGTATAAAGCAACCGTCAGGGAATTCACCGCAGCAGCCAACGGTTCCGGGCAGATCGTCATTACCTTTACCACGGTAACCGACAATGCGACCATCGAAGGCATCGAAGTGCTCAACACCGTTCAGGATAATCCTCCCACCATCGTCAACGAAGCGGCGGCGACTCCTGCAACGGTTACCGGGCAAACGACACA
This sequence comes from Chitinispirillaceae bacterium, assembly GCA_016930275.1. Taxonomy (GTDB): domain Bacteria; phylum Fibrobacterota; class Chitinivibrionia; order Chitinivibrionales; family Chitinispirillaceae; genus JAFGNB01. Next base: position 24,020 of record JAFGHA010000036.1, on the reverse strand, counting down.
ACTCTCGGTTCTCGCCGATGACGACAACGGGGAAGCGGCACTCATCTATACCTGGTCAACCACCGGTACGCCGCCGGCACCTGTTGCATTCAGTGCCAACGGCACCAACAGTACCAAAGTGACCACCGCCACCTTTACGAAAGCGGGAACGTACACCCTGGTAGTGGCAGCAACCGACCAGCGGGGTCATTCAATAACCAGCTCCGTTACGGTATCCGTCAATCAGACCCTCAGCGCCGTAACGATCACCCCCGCAACAGCGACCGTGCTCACATCGGCGACACAACAGTTCACCGCATCCGCCCGTGACCAGTTCGGCGATGCGATGAATCCGCAGCCGTCGATCGCCTGGAGTGTAACCGGCGGTGGTACAATCAGTGCGACCGGTCTCTTTACCGCCGGATTATCCGCGGGTGGGCCGTATACGGTTTCCGCTCAATCTGGATCGGTAACCGGTACCGCAATGGTAACCGTGAATGAAGAACCGTCAACCGTCTATCAGATCAACACCGGCAGTAACAGTGCGGTTGCACCGTTTTCAGCCGATCAGTACGGCAGCGGAGGAACACTGCGTACCGTTACCAATACGATCGACATGTCGGGTGTCACCGGCAGCGACCCCGCTCCCCAGAATGTGTACAAAAGCGAACGTTATGGTAACAGCACCTATACGATCCCGGGACTGACCGCAGGGACGCAGTATATAGTCCGGCTCCATTTCGCGGAACTGTATCAGACTGCTACCGGGGCACGTCTTTTCAATGTGGCAATCAACGGTTCAACGGTGCTGAGTAACTTCGATATCTACGCGACGACCGGAGCACGGTATAAAGCAGTGATCAGAGAATTCACCGCAACCGCCAACGGATCGGGTCAGATCGTGATCTCCTTTACCACGGTTACCGACAACGCGACGATTGAGGGAATTGAGATAATCAGGTAATCCGTAAGAAACGGATCGAAAGAGAGCTCCGGTGCGATTGCATCGGGGCTTTTTTATTCCTGCGATTCCGGTTCAGAAATTGAACTGAATCTTTCCCGTCCACCACCGGTCATCATTCATAAGATGAACATCGGTCTTGCCGTCAAACTCATTTGAGTTTGACGTGGTAAACGGGATCAGGTGACACCTTGTGAATTGACAGAGTTAATCATTGGTCCGCCGCCGGAGATGCCGACACCCGTTAAAAAATAACCGCTTTCAATCCAAATGCGAACAGCCATTCCTGTCCGAATTCCTTCCAGTCGGGTCCGTCCCACCTGCCGAAAGGATCGCTGCGATCGTGAAGAGGAAGCCCGACACCCAGAAACAGGGGAAAACGCAGCCTGGAGAACTCCATACCATATGATAATACCACATCCCAGCTGCGGTGATCGGGATCCGGAACCGGATAATAACTCGTGGGGTTCGGCGAATGTATCCACCGGACACCGAAGGGAACCCAAAAAAGAAACTGGAACGACTGCACCAGTCCGGGAATGCGCCGGTACGCATAGATCGCATCGAGTTGAAGCGACGGCGGGTAATAGTCGCCACGATCGGATTCTCCGTACGACTTGACGATATGCCGGTAATAAAACCGTTCCCGGTTTTCAGTCACCCGCCGGTAGGCGGTATAATCCGAATCGAGGTAACGGTTTTTCTTATCGAAACGCACATTGAAGGGATAGTCAACCAACCCGTCGAATACCCACATACCATCTTCCACATCAAAAGAATAAAACAATCCAAGGGTTCCCGTGTATACCCCTCTGCCCATCTGAAGCCGCTGCGGGAGAATGTTTTTCGTGAAATCGGTACCTCGTGAGACATCCCATTCTCCCGTTGGAAACGTCACTCCCAGCTTCCCGATGAATTGCCCTTCATTTCCGAACCTCTGCAGAATATCGAGTGCAAGATCTCCCCTGCCGCCGTTACGGATCAGCTCCGGTTGCAGATTGGTCTGGTACTGCACCTCCATCTCCTTTGTTCCGATCGGCATCGACACGACAAATTCCGTTGTATATCGTGGAGTAAAGGTAAGCCGCGGCGCCGACATGACGGTAAGGAAGTTCCGTCCGAAATTCACCTTCGGCAGCACCTCTACCTTCAGCATGCCCCCGGCTGCCTCTTCGCCGATCCAGCGGATACCCTCCGAACCGCTCCCGGCGCCACCGGCTCCGCATCCACCGATGCACTGCCACGGTGCAGGTGATTGTCCGAAGTTATACCCTGTACCTCCGGAACGGCTGCCGCCGCCGGAAGAAACCACCGACAATGAGAGCGCCACACCCGCCATGATAACCGCGACAGCCATGCCTGCAGATACATACGATTTCATCAGCATCCCTTTCATCGGTTACAGGCGCGCGAGATACGCATATTTATAGGCGGTAGACAAAAAACGGCCGTCGGGGGAGAGTCCGCCTTTGAACGGCAAGGACAACAGGATAAGCGGTGCGGTGGATTTATCGGGAGTCAATGTACCGAGAAAAGCGGGAACATCGCGCCAGGTACCGGAAAGTTTCTGCAGCAGCGTGGCACCCGCGGCCCCTGATGAAACCACTGATCGATCGGTATAATCCGCTTCGGAATAATATGCGCCGACGGTACGGGTGTAGACGATGTAGTACTGCTCCGGATCGGCGGGATCTTTCCACCAGTGCGGATCCGACGCCTCCTCGGCAATCGCTATCGCCGGAGCTTCGGGAGAAAGACGTTGAATAAACGAACGATAGTAGGAACCCTGCGCGCTGTTGGGATAGCAGTGGTAAGCTACCCAGCCGCCATCGGGTGAAATGAGCGGGCTGTGACAGTACCAGTTCTCGAGGCTCTCGGGTTTCCGAAGCGGAACCGGTTCAGGATCGCCGGCGGAAGCGTAATCCACATAGAACAGGGTTCCGCTTTTATCGAACAGGGTATAGATGAACTTCACCCGCGTCGTTCCGAAAAAGCCTTCTACCAGTTCCCGCGTCACGAAACCGTTTGCATCATATTCCGGTTCGTCAATATACCCGCCGTGGACCGCGGAGTCGGGAAGCCATACATGCGGCGTACTGAACTCCTCGAGGTTCCGGCTGCAGATGCGGAGCGCTTTCTTATCGGAGAAACGTATTACATAACCGCTGTACGGCTGTGCGACCGATCCGATGAGACAGGCAAGATAATCGGGATGCGTGGACCATTCCGGACACTGAAACTCTCCGGCAGCTTCGACCGACGTGCGGAATATGTACCAGCGGACAAAATTCGCCGTATCGACAACCGTCAGACGATCATGGCTGCGTACTGCCGTCGCGTCATACTCTTTCAGGCTGTCGGGAACCGAGACTGAAAGACGGTCGAAACCGAGCCACAACATGCATGCCGGGTATACGGGACTCGGGGAAACGGAGGGATTGCAGGTCTGCTGTGAGATATTGACATGGTAGAGATAGCCGCTGCCGGTCCTGCCGGAATCGCCATGATTCACCGTTTCACATTCAGGTGACGGCTGCGGTTGCAGCCGGGGAGCGTAGGGAAAGTCGCAACCCGCGGCCACGATGAGCAGGGCAACGGCAGACTGCAGATATATTTTTCCCGATACCCTTCGAGTCATGGCAAACTCCCTTATGCTGCAGTACGGAAAATAGCGGGGACAATGCGCGGTGCCGCCCCGGTTTCCGGTAACCGTCAGTCGACCGCTACCGCCTCCTGCCCCTTGCCGTTGATGAAATTGTACAGCGTCGCCCTGCCCACACCGAGCAGACGCGCCGCTTTGGCCTTGTTTCCTCCTGCTTTCGCAAGCGCCCGCTCAACGATATCATCGGTCAACTTGGGCCTTCTGCCGACCTTTCCCGGCACGTGCATCTGCCCGATCGGAACGTACGTTCCCGCCAGAATTTCCGGCGGTAGATGCAGCGGCATGACCGTCGCGCTCCGACACTTGATAAGTGCAAACTGAATCGCGTTCTGCAGCTGCCGGACATTTCCCGGCCATGCGTAATTCATCAGCACCGACATCGCGTCATCCGAAAAGGTCATTGCACCACGGGAAAGTCTGCCGGTGGTTTTTTCGAGAAAATGCCGTGCAAGAAGCGGAATATCATTGCGCCGTTCGCGCAGGGGCGGCATCTCGATCGGTACCACGGCAAGGCGGTAGAACAAGTCCTCACGGAACGCACCCTTCGCCACCATTTCCCTGAGATTTCTGTTGGTGGCACAGATCACCCGCACATCGACTTTACGCGAAGTTTCACTGCCGACCGGTTCGAATATTCCCTCCTGCAGCACCCGCAGCAGTTTCACCTGCATCGGCAGCGACAGATCGCCGATCTCGTCGAGGAACAGCGTCCCCCGGTCGGCAAGCTCAAACCGGCCTTTCTTGTCGCGGATTGCACCGGTGAACGCCCCTTTGAGGTGGCCGAATAGTTCACTCTCGAGCGTGCCTTCGGGAAGCGCCCCGCAGTTGACGGGAACAAACAGCTGATCACGACGGAGGCTCTCGTTGTGAATCGCCGCGGCCACCAGTTCCTTTCCGGTACCGCTTTCACCGGTGATCACCACGGGAAAATCGCTGTCGGCGAGATCCCTGACAAGTTCATAAATTTCGAGCATGCGGTGATCCCGGCCGATAATCCCCGAAAACGATTCGACCTCGCCGAGTCGCGCCTCCAGCTCGTGCATCCGGGTAGTATCGGTAAAAGTTATAAGCGCACCGGTCTCGTTACCGGCCGCATCGGAAAGCGGCAGCCGGGAGACCTCCACATCGTGATGTACCCCGTCGCCCGCAATGAAGCTGGTTGCATACGCCGCCTGCAGTGTCGTTGCGGAGGTCTCCCGGGGAGCACCTCCGCAGAAAGCACACGACTCACCGCAGAGCCGGGGCTGAAAAAGTTCGTGACAATCTCTCCCGATCACGCTCCCGCGATCAACGCCGGTGATACGTTCCGCCCCTCTGCTGAACAGAAACACCTTCCGGTCACGGTCATGAGCGATTACCCCTTCCTGCAGGCTGTCAATTACATCAGCGAGTGTCGACCGCTGTCGAACCAGTGCCTGCAGGGCGCCGGGAGTGCCGAGCGATTCGACCCGCTGCCGCAGAATCGGTTGTTTCTCATCGAATTCCGTAGAGTTCGCGCATTCAAGGTCGTCCCAGATGATAACCGGCGGCAGTCCGGGAAGCATCGCGCACGACTGCGCCGCCAGATGTCCCATGGAAATGACAATGTCAAACGCATCCCCGGCAACCGCGGCAAACGCGACGGTTCCGGCGGATTCCCCGACACCGGTGAATCGTGCCCGGGGATCAATACCGGCACTCACAATGGTAAACGTATCAGGCCACACCGCGGCGGCAATCCGCGCGGCTTCAACCGACAGGTCATGATATTCATCCACAAACAGTATACTTTTTTTCATGCGGCGTCGATGCTCCTTTACAATAGAATCCCGGCGAAACGGGCCATTTCGTTCCTGACACGCGGCACCATACGGGGCGGCACACTCAGCGAGGAGATGCCGATTTCCAGCAACGGCTTCTGCAACCCTTCACGCGAGGCGATATCGCCGCAGATGCTCAGAGGCTTGCCGCTTTTTTTCGCGGCAGTGCTGAGTTGTTTCAGCATCTTCCAGAGTACGGGATGCTCGGGATTATAATCCTGTGATACCAGTTCATTGTTACGGTCAATCGCGAAGAGATACTGAATAAGGTCATTGCTGCCGATACTGGCGAAATCAACCATTTCGAGGATTTCGTCCGCCTCGATGAATGCACTGGGAACTTCGAACATAGCACCGAACTGCAGCCGGTCTTTACCGAGTCCGAGTTCCGCAATGACGCTATCGGTCAGCTCAAGCAGACTGTGCAGCTGATCGGCATCCACCACCATAGGAAAGAGAACCCTGATCGGTACGAGGCGGCTCACCCGCACCAGAGCCCGCATCTGTGAAGTGAAAATCTCGGTATTGCCGAGCAGGAATCGCGATCCCCTCCAGCCGAGATAGGGGTTGTCTTCCTTCTTCAGACGCAGGAAGGAGAGCGGTTTATCTCCCCCGACATCAAGCATCCGGAACGTCACCTGTTTCTCTCCCATCAGGTTGACGATTCTGCGGTAATGTTCGAACTGCTCATCCTCATCGAGCAGCCGTTCCTCCTTGATGAAGAGTATTTCGGTACGCAAAAGGCCGATACCGTCAGCCCCGACCGCCGCTGCCTGCCGGACATCCTCCATCGTGCTCGCATTCGCCAGCAGTTGCATCCCGGGAGGTGTATCAATAATGCAGACATCATCCAGCTGAACCGGTTCCACCGGCATCATCGCCGCAATGGTCGACGTATCGGGATGAAGATAGACTTCTCCGCTTTCGCCATCGATGGCAACGGAATCACCGCACTTAACGAAATCCATGATACCGTGAATGCCAGAAACAGCGGGTACGCCCAGAGAACGGGCGATAATTGCCGCATGCGAAGTGATCCCGCCGTACTCGGTGACGAATCCGAGTACGCGGTCGAGATTGAGTTTGGCGATCATATCGGCAGTCAGTTCGTGAGCGACTATGATACGGTTGGCGCCACGCTGGCAGTGCGTCTGTCCTTCACATATGAGCCCCCCCTCTTTTCTGCTGATACGGTCGAGCAGGCGCCGGCGGATCTCACCGATATCGGAAGCACGGTCACGGAGGTATTCGTTGTCAAGAGAGGCGAACTTCTCCTCATAATCCCTCAGCACATCGGAAATGGCCCATTCGACATTTTTACGGTCATCGGCGACACTCCGCCTGATGGCGTCAACGACTTTCGGATCATTCATGATATGTTTCTGGGTGATGAATATTTCGCTCTCCGCCATACCGACCGACTCTTCAACCTGCTTCGCGATGACATCGAGCTCCCCGGAACACTGCAGCAACACCTCGTCGAATTTGGTGATTTCCGCGCTGATCAGCGACCGGTTCGCGAGTGAATACTGCTGCACCGCCTTGTGCCTTTCCGCACTGTAAAGGCATGTTTCACCCGTCACCCTTCCGGAATTGATCGAAACGCCCTTGAAACGTATCATCCGTTTTTCAGTCATTTCCAATTGTTCACTCATGCCGCAACCTTTCTCACTGCAATCATCCCGCTCCTGCAGAGGGAAAAATCAAACCGTACCGGATCGACCGGATCAATGGTACGCAACCCCGCGGTGATTTCTTCCGCCATTTTCCAGTCACAGTTTTTACGCCCGGTAAGCCCCAACCGCCGCGCAACCGCTGAAACATGCGTATCGACCGGCATCATCAGATGCGCGGTTGGCACGCAGTTCCACACTCCGAGGTCGATTCCGTCGTTCGGGCGGACCATCCAGCGCAGATACATGTTCAGCCGTTTACAGGCACCACCGTGTACCGGAGACGAAACCAGAAAACGGAAGTTCCGCGAGAGTGTCCGGCACCGCAGCCTTGCTTTCGCCATGATCGAACGGTGAAAAGCGCTCAGTGCGTGCAGGATATTTTCCGCGCCGTTATCGGACAGAGACAGGAAAAGCCGCTCGATGGAGCCATATTCGTCAATCAACGTACCGATTATCTGGAGCAGAAGCGCGATATCAGCGCCATCATTGAAACGGTGTCTGAACCCTTTGAAACACCTTTTTTTTTCTGCGAAGGAAGTCGCACCGATGAAATCCGCCGGTTGATTTTCCATCAGGTCGAAAAGGCATTCAACATTCCGTATGATGGTTTCAACCCGGCCGTACGAGAGAACCGCCGCGATCAGTCCCGCCACCTCGAGATCTTCGCTTCGTGAAAAACGCTGTAGTGCCACCAGCGGATCGAGACCGATAAATTCAGGCCGGTGATACTGCTCGTAAATCTCGAGAATTCTGTTGGTTGCCGTTTCCTGAAGAAGTGGTCGCCGAGACTCGTCCATAGTAAAAAACCACTTTCCAAAATCACCGCAGAAACATATCTTCTATAGTTCATCAGTACGGTTATGTAAGCTAAAATCAGTATCCGCAAACGTTGGTCGCCGGACCTGATGAAAACTGTTCATACATAACCACGAACACCAATAAAATAGTAAAATGTCTAAAAATAATCGAGTATTTTTAGACACCTGCCGTCTCGGCAAACCAACGCGATATCCGGAGAGACATTGCAAATGAAATTCCCGCCGATGCTGAAGCAGAAAAACATGCTTCGGGTTCTCCATGCCCTTATTCCAATTGCCGTTTCCGGTGTGTACTTTTTCGGGTGGCGGGTAGTCGCACTTCTGGGGGTAGCGATTGTTTGCGGCTACGGTACCGAATGGTACATGGAATCCCGGAAAAAAGGAAAAGTAAGCTACGCCGTCTTCGTTACCGCCACGCTTTACGCTCTTTCGCTCCCGCCTACCACCCCGATATGGATCGCTGCAACCGGCATTATCGTCGCGATTCTTTTCGGCAAGGAGGTATTCGGCGGTTTCGGAAAAAACGTGTTCAATCCGGCGATCGTCGGCAGAGCGTTTGTTTACGTCACCTTTCCCATCGAAATGACCGGCAGATTCGTTCCGGCTTTCTCCGGCTTCCCCGGCGGATTCGCTCATTGGAGTATGACCGCGGCAAAAAGCCTCCCGGCATCGCTCGCTTCGACCGGACTGAATGTCACTGATGCCTTCACTGCCGCAACCCCCATGTGGAGCAGAAGGGATTTCGGCTTCACCACCGGCTGGACGGAACTGTTTTTCGGTAATATCAGCGATGTTTTCAGTTCCGGAGGAGCCTCGAAAATCCTCGCCGCAGGATCAATCGGTGAAGTCAGCGCCATCCTGATCCTTATCGGCGCGATATATCTGATCGTTACCAAAACCGCACAGTGGCGTCTCATGCTCGCAACCATACTTGGCGCTGCAGGTCTGAATCTGTTGCTCAGAAACGTCGCCGGAATCGACCAGGTTCCTCCCCTGCATTTCACCCTGCTTTCAGGCGCCCTGCTCTACAGTGCGGTATTTATGGTAACCGATCCGGTAAGCGCACCGAAGGTACCGCTCTCACAATGGATATACGGTGCTTTCATCGGGATGATGATCGTGATTTTCAGATACAAAGCAATTTTTGCCGGAGGAGTCGGCTTTTCGATACTCCTGGGCAACATGATCGCACCCTCGCTTGACCTCTGGATCAAACGGTACCGGGCGGCAAAAAAGGAGGTGAAGGCGACATGAAAAAAACCTCACCAGTATATGTGATCGGTTTCATGATTGTAATTTCAGCGATATGCGGGACGGCTGTCTCATTCGTTCATTTTTCCATGCAGAAAACACTGGAAGCCAATGAACGCCTTTCCCGCAACCGGACCATCGCCAAGGCCTTCGGGATCAGCGTCAGTAAGCAGACTGCCGACGGCTACGATACGGCAATCGCCGGTGCTATTGAACGCACCTCTTTTTCAGGTGATAACCGCACGTGGGAGCTTTTCACCCGAAAAGCCGCACCTCATGATATCGGATTCATATTTACGGGAATAGCATTCTGGGATCGGGTGAGCGGTATTCTCGTGCTCTCGAATGATTTTTCAACCATCCGTTCTCTGGAAATCATTGAACAGAAAGAGACGCCGGGCCTCGGTGCACGTATCGAGGAGGAGGGGTTCAAACAGCAGTTCCAGGGGTATCCGCTCAACTGGGATGAATCGAAACAGATCACCTTCGGCAAACCCGATGCAACCGACGGTTCCCACCGGGTGGATGCGATTACCGGCGCCACGCAGACCTCCATGGCACTCGAACGGATTATCAACAGTGAACTTGCCGCCTTTAAAACAGCCTATGACTCACGGGAGATGGCGGATTCTTCGTCGGCAACGGGAAGGAGGTTCAACTGATGGCAGCTCCGGTGAAAACACTGTTCTACGACGGTTTCTGGAAAAACAATCCGATATTTGTGCAGGTGCTTGGCATCTGTTCGACCCTTGCGGTAACGAACCTGCTCGCCAACACCCTTTTCATGTGCGCGGGGCTTATCTTCTCCACCGCAATGTCGAGTCTGACGATATCACTGCTGCGCAAACAGATCCCGGCACGGATCCGGATGATCGTGCAGGTACTCATCATTGCAACGTTTGTCATGATGGTTGACATTATAATAAAGGCGACCGCTCCGGAGATCCACCGGTTCATCGGCCCCTATGTGGGGCTTATCATCACCAACTGTATTATCATGGGACGGGCCGAGGCCTTTGCCATGCAGAACAAACCGATTGCCTCCTTCATTGACGGCATCGCGATGGGGCTCGGATATTCAGCCGTGCTGATCATTATCGCTCTCGTTCGTGAGCCGCTGGGATTCGGCACCATTCTCGGGTATAAACTTCCCGCACTGCAGATCTGGTGGCACCAGTGGACGATCATGGTAATGGCACCGGGTGCTTTTTTCATGCTCGGGCTACTAAGCTGGTTCGCCCGTATGTGCCAGTTGCCGAAGGAAAAGAGGTAATCATGGAACAGGCTGCTCACTCACCGACCTTTCTTTCCGTCCTGCTGATCTTCGTATCGGCGGCATTTACCGACAACATTCTGCTTACCCGGTTTCTCGGGATGTGCTCCTGTCTCGGCGTTTCAAAAAAAGTGGACACCAGCATCGGGCTCGGAATAGCGGTGATTTTCGTGACGGCAAGCACCGCTGCGATCAATTTTCTGGTTTATAAATACATACTGATTCCGCTCGGTCTCGATTACCTGCGGCTCATCACGTTCATCGTGGTAATCGCCGCTTTCGTACAGCTCATCGAAATGATCATCGACCGGTATTCTCCGTCTCTCTACAATGCCCTCGGCATCTTTCTACCGCTCATCACCGTCAATTGTGCCATTCTCGGCATCTCGCTGTTCATGCTCAACAAACCGTACGGTTTTCTTGAGACATTTGTTTACGGTGCAGGTGGCGGATTCGGCTGGTTTGTCGCCATTGCAATCATCGGCGGCATCCGGGAACGGATCAACGAACAGGCTCTGCCCAAAGGGCTTGCCGGTTCCCCGATAACCCTGATCATTATCGGCATCATGGCGCTTGCTTTCATAGGTTTTTCGGGAATGGTAAAGGTATAGTATGAACCCGATCGTCGCGCACGGTGTTATCGTTTCAACCCTCTTTCTCGTTGCCTGCGGGGCGGTCCTCGCGGTACTTCTCGTTCTGGCGGAACGGTATATCCTCAATTTCGGGCCCTGCACCATCGACATCAACGGCGGTGAAAAGAAGCTGCAGGTAAACGGCGGCGGTTCACTGCTCTCCCTGCTTGCTTCTCAGGACATTTTCATTCCCTCCGCATGCGGTGGAAGAGGCAGCTGCGCCTACTGTAAGGTTACCGTTGACGCCGGCGGCGGGATGATCACTCCGGTGGAGGATCCCTACCTGAGCCCCGAGGAGCGCAAAAACAACATCCGTCTTTCCTGTCAGGTGAAGGTCCGCAGCGATGTCGCCATCCGGATCCCCCGTGAATATTTCTCCGTCAAGCGCTACCGCGGGAAACTCATCTCTAAAAAACAGATGACGCACGACATTTTCGAACTGCGGATCGAACTGCTGGAACCGACCGATATCGAATTTACCGCCGGTCAATATGCCCAGCTTGAATCCGAGGAATACAAAGGTCACGAAGCGGTCATGCGGGCCTACTCGATCTCATCGGTCCCTTCCGACCGGCATTATGTCGAATTTATGATCCGTAAAGTACCGAACGGTATCTGTACCACCTGGGTATTCGAACATCTCAGGGAGGGACAGGAAGTACGACTGAGCGGCCCGTACGGTGAATTTCATCTGCGTCCAACCGAAGCGCCCATCCTCTTTATCGCCGGAGGCAGTGGCATGGCTCCCATCTGGAGCATGCTCCGTGACATGAAGGAAAAGGAAAGCGGCAGAAAGGCGATGTACTTTTTCGGAGCTCAGACGCAGAAGGATCTGTTTCTTGTCGACGAGTTACGGCAACTCGAAAAAGAAATGCCGAATTTCAGGTTTGTTCCTGCCCTGTCGAATGAACCATCTGACACCGGATGGAGCGGGGATACCGGTCTGATCACCGATGTGGTGGCACGCCATGTTCCCGACGCATCACAACACGAAGCCTACCTATGTGGTTCTCCCGGCATGATAAACGCCTGTGTGAATGTTTTGAAACAAGCGGGTCTTCCTGAAGCGAAGGTATACTATGACAAATTCGCCTGAACCAGGAGACGTTACATGAAAATCTCTCCCCGCGAACGGGAACAGGCAATACTCTTCGGACCATCAAAATTCAGTGCGGAAGGTTTTCTGGGTGATGATCGCAGGAGTGTTGAAGAGATAATTGAGGATGACCGCCAGAAGTGTGAGAATCTCGGAACGACGAGTGTTTACCTGGCAAAATGTCTTGCCAAGGCATTCCAGAAAGCTGAATCAGCGATGGGTGATCCGGTGGAGCTCGGCCCGGGAATCAGCGCCACTCTTTTTGAAGCGCGAGGTAAAATACCTTCTCCATTCAGAGGTGACGGAGTGTTTCAGAAAGGTGAAGTGATGATATATGAGGAAGAGAAAAAAACCACCCTGTTCATAACCCGGCTTGGTATCCATATGATTAAAAAACACGGTTTTTTTCAGGGACGCGGCAGCAGATACCGGATCGAACCTGCCGATGTACTCCGGCTCTGTTCCCAACCGGTATCTGCCTGATCGTTTCCGTTCCCGGCAGACTGATTCACCAAAGCTTTCTGTGGCACCGGCATCCACAGGTGATTATAGTGAACTGCGGGTGGAACGCCAGTCGTATGTTCCTGAGAGATGTGGAATTGCGATAACGTCGGCCTGTTATTTCCGGCACCCCCCCCCCGTCCAGGTCCACCGGTATCTACCCTGTTCGAAAGCAGTGGAATCCGGACACAATGGTGGGGGAAGTACCCTGCATTGAGGTAGTCTATCGAAAATGTCGAACCCTCGCAGTATCCGAAAGTAACGTATTCCAGCAACTGTTCAGGTCTATTGACAGCAATATCTCAGGGTGAGCGAAATAACGCTCAAAAGTATCTGAATCGTTATGTATTTTGAACAGACACTCAATAAAAAAACCTCCGGTACGATAAAAGCACCGAAAGAAGCCTTTTTCCCACTAATAAAAATACATCTGAGAAATCAGGTACCTTCATTTTATACAAAAGGAGTTGTAATGAGATTGCCCGCTCTGGTCTGCATACTGCTTGCAGCATCTCTCAACACGTTCGTAACGGCCCAGGAAATAACCGGACGGGTTGTCGATAAACAATCAAATCCTGTAGCAAACGCTTCGCTTTCCCTGAAGGGAAAAGGAACAACGACAACCTCGGGTGCCGACGGCACCTTCTCGATCAATACCACTGCCGTGCAGTCCACCGGCTCCACAAGTTCATTCCGTCGTTCTCTCCAGATCAACGGTAAGGATCTCGTTTTCTACAGCGAAATACCGCAACAGTTGCGGGTTGAACTGTTCGACATGACCGGTAAAAGGGTCGGACCGCTGTTCAATCAGCATTTTCAGGAAGGTTCATACTCCCTCCCGCTGCGCACATTGCTCACCGGTCGCAGTGCAGGAGGAATTTACATCATCAGAATAACGGCGGGTTCCGAGGTGTTTACCCTGAAATTCAGTCCGCTCGGCTCCCTGCGGACTACGGGAGTGACGGCCACACCGTCCGCCGGAAGACTCGCCAAACGATCCGCGACCCCTGATACACTCACCATCGCCAAAGCCGGATATATCCCTGTTACCAAAGCACTCGACTCGGATGTTGCGGCGGATCTGGGCGACATCACGCTTCACCTGGTAACCGATCTGGATGAGACAATTGAAAAAAAGGTCGATTCCCTGTTATTACTGATGACCATCGACGAAAAAATCGCCCAGACCGCGGAGGTGCTGGTCAATATCATCTCCACCAATGATCTGAAAACCAACATGTACGGCTCGGTATTCAACGGCGGCGGCTGCCCGTTCTCGAGCAACACCAAGGAATCGTGGGTATCCAACCTCGATGCGATGCACGATGCCGCCGCACAAACCAGACTCGGTATTCCGATTCTTTACGGTATCGACGCGGTGCACGGAAACGCCACCGTCGAAGGAGCAACCGTGTTCCCCCACAATATCGGTATGGGATGTACCGGAGATACCGCACTGGTGGCAAAGATGGCAAACATTACCGCCAGAGAGATGCGGGCTCTCGGTATCAATCTCAACTTTGCACCGGCAATCTCCGTAGTACGCGATGAGCGCTGGGGACGCTCCTACGAAGGTTACGGAGAAACTCCGGAGATCAACTCCCTGATGGCCGCAGCATACGTCCGCGGTCTGCAGGGCTACGGTGACCTCTCCCGTCCCGATGCCGTCGCTGCCTGCGCGAAGCATTTCATCGGCGACGGCGGCACGACCGGCGGCGTCAACGGCGGTGTCACCGAACTCACCGAAGCAACCATGCGCGCCGTTCATCTGCCCCCTTACCAGGCCGCGATAGGTGAAGGTCTCGCCTCCATCATGCCCTCATACAACGCCTGGAAACGTGAGGGTGTCGAAATCCGCTGCACCACCGATAAATTCTCACTTACCGATATGCTCAAGACCGGGCTCAACTGGAACGGTTTCTGCCTTTCCGACTGGGATGCGATCCCGCAGGCACTCGCCTCGACGGATCCTTCCTATTTCTATTTTGATAATAATGTGGAAGCCTCTATCAATGCCGGTATCGACATGGCGATGATCGCGATGGAATACAGCGCCACCGACCAGACCGGACAGCAGAAGAAGGTCCGGGATTACGTCGCTGCACTCAAACGAGTACAGAGTTCCACGGTTCCGCTCACCCGGCTTGACGATGCGGTAAAACGGATTCTCCGGGTGAAGTTCCGCCTCAACCTTTTTGCCGGTGCCAAGTCAAATGCCTCCCTCCGTGCGGAATTCGGCAGTGCAGCTCACCGGGCGGTGGCACGGGAATGCGTGCAGAAGTCACTCGTGCTGCTCAAGAACGAGGCGAATGCTCTTCCGCTGCAGGCTACCGACAAGGTGGTTGTCGTTGGCCCGTGGGCAAGCAAAATCGGTGCTCAGTGCGGCGGATGGACCATCACCTGGCAGGGTGACGTCAACCACTCGGGAATTGCCGGCACCACCATCCTCGACGGACTCAAGGAAGTTGGCGGAGCGGCAAACGTCACGTACGATCAGACGGGTGAAAACCTCTCTTCGGCAACCAAGATTGTTCTGGTAATCGGCGAAACACCGTATGCCGAAACAGGCGGTGATCACGGCCACACGAACACGACCGGCGACTGTCCGGGATGCTCCCAATACCCGGGAGGAAAAATGTCGATCAACTTTTCCGACCTCCCGAACTCCGCGCTGCTGCAGAAATGCGTCGACAGCAACAAACCGGTCATCGTGATCCTGATATCGGGACGACCGCTGATCGTCACCGACGCTGTCGAAAAAAGTTCGGCGTTCGTCGCGGCATGGCTCCCCGGCTCGGAAGGCGGCGGTGTTGCCGATGTGCTCTACAACAAGGCGCCCTTTGCAGGAAAGCTGCGCCATACCTGGCCGAAAACATTTGATCAGGTCCCGATCAACAGCGGAACCGACCACGCCGACGAGAAGCACGGGGTTGGTGGAGAACCGCTGTTTGAGTACGGGTACGGGTTGACGTACTGATCCCTCTGATGCCCATCTCCGGCTGGAATTCAAAAAAGGGCCTCACGTTTCGTGAGGCCCTTTTTTTTTAGAATCTGACTTTTTTGAATCTGCGATTTCACGTGGATACATTCAGCGGTAACCTGCCGGAATTGGAGAAAAGTATTTTTCCACACACCGGACCCGGAGGTTCGCTTTGATCTGGTATCTCTACGTTATCCGTACCGTTGACAACTGCCTCTACACCGGTATAGCAACCGATGTACAACGCCGATTCAGGGAGCATACTGCTGGAGGAGCTGCAGCGGCGAAGTATTTTTGTGCGCATACGCCGCACAGCCTCGCATTTTCCAGGAAAATAGGCAGCCGGTCACAGGCGCTCAAAGTTGAGTACCGTTTTAAAAGATTAACGAAAAAGGCAAAGGAAACGATCATCAAAAGGGACACATTGCTTTTTGACAGGAAGACCGGAAAGATCTCCATTGTTTGAAATGCGCTCCAGTTTGTTAACATTACCGACAATCGCTTCAACGCGTTTAACCATCTGCTGCTTTGCGCAACGGTGAATACCCCCGGCAAGCCAATCCTTCAGATTAATAAACGACCAATTTCCGCCCTTCATGAAACCGGCCATTTTCATCTGAAGTACCAACAATATAGCAGCCTTTTTTCACGGAACCGATATCTAATGAAATGCGGCCTTCGGCTACCGCACCCGAGTGCACTATCCGCTGACCGGACAGATCGGTCAGAACTACTGAACGTACTTTCTGCAATCCGGTAACGACCAGTTTCCGGTTGCCGCTAAGAGTAACCTTCATCCCGTCCGGGGCGGCTCTTTTCGCACGGCTGACTGCACGGGTATTCTTGACGACCTCTTCAGACCACATATTACCCGTCATCGTAAGCAGGTAACAGTTACCCAGATAGGCATGGTACCAGTAGGAATCGAAACCCATCTTTGCCATCTCGGCGCCGAACCGGTCGCACACTTCCTGACTGTTGCACATGGTAGAAACCGCGAAACCTCCAACGTACGACATATTATGGTAATTACCGTTGGGAGTGCCATTGAGATTGTAACCATCTTTAATGTTTCCCGCTCCGATACCATCCGCCCAGCCGGAAATTTTTTTACACCAGGCAAGCGCTTTTTCATTTCCGTTCCAGAGATAATCCAGCGCCATGCGCCAGGGTACCCGACAGGCATCGTATTTGTACGTTCCGTTGCGACCGTTCGGCCCCGGTTGTCCGGCCACCGTCTGCCAGTCCGGCACGAGTCCGGTTGTCGCATTTGCCCCGTTATTGAGAATAGTGTAGGTATCATCCGCTAACTTGGTCCAGGCGTCATCATCGGTAATTTTCGCAAACTCCCTCAAAAAAGCAGGGGTATAATACGATATATCGGTTTCATTGCATCCACCATACCCATAACCACCCCGTAACGCAGAGACGCCATTACAGTCG
Organism: Chitinispirillaceae bacterium; assembly: GCA_016930275.1. Taxonomy (GTDB): domain Bacteria; phylum Fibrobacterota; class Chitinivibrionia; order Chitinivibrionales; family Chitinispirillaceae; genus JAFGNB01. The sequence goes on along the minus strand of JAFGHA010000036.1, from coordinate 6,949 downwards.
ACTATAAGTTTTTTAAGATTGCCGATTACATTCTTTGCTTCGGCCAGATATGCCTCCCCCCATTGCCAGTAGGCGACCACCAGAGCAAATCCCACGTCCATATCACCATCGGTAGCGCTTCCTCCCTGAACGACGCCGTTACAATTGACGTGCCAGTCCATCATGCCCCCGTTCTGCGACTTGCATTTACTTTTATAAAACGTATACAATCCGTCGAAGGTGGCCTTTTCTCCCATGTAGGCTGCAATAATCATCGCCCACCCCTGTGCCTCCACCTTGGTATTGGTGCCGCCATCCACTCCCGGCCTGATTCCTCCGTTACACTGCTGCAATAAATCGGAGCGGGCTTTGTAACTGGCATACCAGCTCGACGCCTTAGCGGTAGTTAACGTGGATGGCGCGAATCCATACGGGTATTTGACATCCTGCGGAAACGGATAATTCTGTCCAAAAACCAGAGCCCCGAAACAAAGACAACTCAGCAGCAATAAACATCCTTTTCTCATCCCACTCCCCTTTTTAAGCGATTAAATTTGCAGCAATACCTTATATAATTTACCCAAAATTCCTTATTTTTGCTTTATTTTCATTGTTACAAGGAGAAAAATACTCAGGAAAATATTTATGGAAACAAAATACCTGCGATAATTCCTGAATCGGAAAGCGGCTGCACTGCAGAACACACCTTGAATACCACGGTGAATCCTTTTTTTGTTTGCCACAGCCAGGTACTGAGCCTAAGGTACCTCGAAGCATCCCGATGTGCGGATTTGCTGTCAGCGCTGATGTGAAGTACAGCAAAAAATGGAATGATCGCAGGGGTCTGTGTTTTTAATAAAGGCGAAATGAGGGAGGCGTCAGGTAATACCTGTGTGCAGAATAATCGTATCAGAGGTATATTTCCCAGAAACGCCGGTTGCAGGGTCGAATGATAAGGTTTTTAATTCCTATAACGTTAAAAGTCTAAAATGGTTGTTTACAAATCAAAAAGCGGGCTCACTTCGTCCATTTTTCCCTATCGTCGCGGAATGACACGTTTATACTCATGGGTTATAACCCTGCTGTTACTAGTGCTTACCGCCGATTGCAGGAAACAGCAGAATGTCGCCGAGGTTAAAACTGAGGCAAAAACCGTGGAAACAAATATTCAGCATACCACGGTATCTCAGAAAATGGAACCATTGCCCGAAGCGTTACCCGAACCGATGACGGAAACATTGCCGGATACTGAAATTGCAGATATGCCCGATACGGTGCATTTCGTTCCCTTTGAACAACCGACGCTCCGATCAACGTGGCGTGGAATCTTTCAGGAGATCGGTATCGTACCTATAGAAAACGATACGTGCCCCGTTGATACAATCGCGGCGGAAACAGTCCTGGCTATCGGTAGATTACCGGGTAATCCCGGCGTCTGCAGGGATTCCGCCGGATATGGAAGGGTGTGCGATTCGCTCCGGTCAGTTTTGGGGACGGTACCCCGGCTTGATTCGCTCTGTGATCTGGCTTACAGGATTATCCAAACCCGCAATGGAGCAAAAGCGGGGAGCGATGGAGAAAAGTACACCACTATCGATAATCGAACGGGTCCAATACCGGACGATTCAACTCTTGCCGCTATTATGGCGCCGTTATCGGAATTCGGATATCAAAGGATTTTGGGCTATAAACGGCTGCTTACCTTCGGTGTTGCGCTGCCGGGCGGTGTGCCGAAGATCATACGCAAATGTCCTGTTACTCAGAGGGAGCTGGCGAAAGCCGGACGGTCCAATTACTGTGCCGAAGGCCGGTTTTTCTTTCTTGGAGGCGGACCTTTTATAAAACGAATTGGAACCGACACGACCATAATCGGGCCCGACGGAAAACCGGAGTTCAGGTTTTCATGTGATAACAACGCAAACTGCGCGTTGCTGCTGAATGCGGTGCGCCATTTCGGCAATGTAAGAATCGCCCTTGAATTCGGCCCGCCGCTCTGGTCTCCGGACTGGGGGCCGCAGGAAATCGGTGGAGTCGGACAACTGGTCCACAGGTTTATTGACCGGATTCCGGTTTTTTTTCTGACCGAAACGGGGATTATCCCGGCGCAGCTTATATCCATAACGCAGTTGCTTGTACCTCAATATTTATGTGCTTCGGATTTGCCGGGGGTCGTTTTCGCCTGTCCGACGATTCCCGATGAGGAGGTGCTCGGAGTTTACCTGCCCTACGAATCGAAATCCCCTCCCGTGTGCAGTGTGTCGCGCACCAAGCGATACTGGACAGCAGACCTCGATGGTGACGGGATTGCGGAACTCGCGGGGGTAATGAAAGTTTTTTCGGGAGTTATGAGTGATACAATGTCCGACATCGAATGGTATGTCAATGTCAGGGGCGTGTGGCACCTTATCGATTGGGCCACGGAGATCGACTGCACATGAAAACGGGGAGCCGCGCCCCCTGTACGTATGGATCATGGTGCGGGTGTTTTCATCGCAGCACGGTTATGGCGCAGTTTTCGCCATCGTGATCGGATACTGCTTTTCTGCGCAGTTGTTTCTGGTGGAGGATCGGTTGCCATTGACATTACGCGACGGAGGGTCATACTATATGATACCTCATAGTCTGCTCATTACCGGGAGAACCTGATGATGGTTAAACCCTGTATGGTTGAGGTTACTGTAATGAAACGATACACCAGTCTGCAATGTTTATTTATTCTTCTGTCGGCACTTTTTGTGCAGGCACAGGATTACGGGTGCGGGGCAATCCGGTATATCGACTCATTGCAAGGTTTTTTCTGTCAAAACCGGACGATTCAGGATAATGCCACCTATAACCGGATTAAAGATGTACTTACTTTTCGCTACAAAGGTTGCCAGGTCAGCGAAATGGAAGCGGCACGGAATTATGTACATGAAATACAACGGGCGGGGAGAGTCGTACCCCGTTTAAATGCCCTTTTACAGGAGAAAAAATATCCCGAACTGATTCGAACACTGCTCGCGGCGGATAGCGTTAAATGTAAAGGAAAAGTCCTTAGTTGGTGCGACAGTCGGGGATGCACGGTTTTCGAACTGGGGTTTCTCTTTTATAATTATGCATCGGTGGATTCGCTTCTTTTCGCTTCGTACGAATCAGCAATTGCGGATGCGGTGCAGCGAAAGGACCGAGAGTCCGTTGACTCGGTTCTGGCAGTTCTCGATACCATGAAGACGTTTCTCTTTCCGGCGCGAATGGAAGTACGGAAGCGGGATTTACGTGCCAGTGTCCGGAAAGAGCAGAACGGAATTGCCCCGCCTTCCGCGGTTCTCCATGAAAACATCGGGGAGCCGTTTTTTTATGCGGTCGGTGAGCAACCTGAATTTTTTCCGGAGGATATGGTTATCAGCAGAATTCGAAAAGCGAAAAATGCAGTCTGGTGGTATCTCACGATAACACCCTCCCGTTGGGCCGTCGAAAATGTCGGAACTGCCGTTGTTTCCGCGCCGATTGCTGCGTATGTGAACCCGGAAAGCGGGGCTGCCTACGGTCAACGGCTGTTGGCATTTGACGGAATCCCGATGGAATTCAGTAGCGAGAAAACGTATATCCTGTTTGATAGTATCCAGCATCCTGATCCTGGTCGGGTAATCAAGGCGTGTGCTTATCGGTTCCTGCATTTCGGGATGAGTATTGACATCGGTGATGATGAAGTCTTTTTTCCCGTGAGCAAATCGTCTGCGTATAATGGAAGTTACTGTTATTCGTTTCTCGTCGAGAATCGGCGTGATCCCGAAAATCCTACAGTGATATGCATGCCCTATACCAGTCTCAGCTGGGCGGGAGATTTTGATCGGGACATGCTCCTGGACTTTATAATTTCGGAGTCTAATGATGACCAGACCCTTTACGAGAAGGTCCCGGAAACCAAGGCGCTCTTTAGGAAAATTATGAAATTTAATTCAGGTAAAGAAGTTGAGAAGCACAGTTATTGATGAATCTGACAGCGAAAAAACGCTGCAATCCCCCTGCCCGGTAAACAGCTCCACACCCGTTTCAACCGAAGACAGTAACCGGCGCAAGTTCGGTCAAACGCCCCCGGCCCCCCCCCCGGTCACTCCGTGCGCCTGCAATCCGCATATACACCTTAAAAACCTATCTTCGGCTGCAAAGCATCTGTGGTCTCTCCTGTCATACGATTACTATAGGTTTCATTGCCCCCTCTCCGGGCGGAGAGGAGGTGCCGGGGGTGAGGTCGTACCACTCCGGAGTACATCTTTTTCACCCGCCGATGCCGCACCCTGTTGAACTGTTGTATTTTCCGGAAACCATCGTTTGCACCTTCAGAATTACCTGTATAGTGCGGAATTTCGTTCTCTTTCGATGTCAGACCTACCACCGTGTCAGGAGCCTGCGGATCCATGTTCCATCGAATGCTTAATCTGATCGCCCGACTCACACGGCGCCGGAACAACTCCCGCCTGCGTCGTTTCCTTTTAACGTTCGCCGTACTGACGCCGGTGCTGCACCAGACGGCATTTCCCGCCTCGCAGGAACAGATCCGCCTCAATCAGCTCGGTTTTTTCACCTTCGGCCCGAAGGTGGCAGTAGCGATCTCCCCGGAAACCTGGTACTTCACGATCAAAAGCCCGGATCTCGCGACCACGTATTACACCGGAGAACTCTCACCGCTGGCCAAATGGTCACGGTCGGGCGAAGAGGTAAAATCCGCCGACTTCTCCGATTTCACCCGTAAAGGAACCTACGTCGTTCATATCACCGGCATCGGCGCCTCATATCCGTTCGTGATTGACGACGATATCTGTACGGACGTTTCACGGGGACTGCTGCGGGCGTTTTTCTTTCAACGCTGCTCCGCCGCCCTGCCCGCGGAACATGCGAACTCCTGGAAACGCCTCGCAGGACACCCCGATCAGTCGGTCGTCATACACGAGTCGGCCGGATCTGATCCGTCAAAACCGGGTGCACGCCGGACGGGAGAAACGTACCCGTCACCGAAGGGATGGTACGATGCGGGTGATTACGGGAAATACGTCGTGAATGCGGGAATCTCCACGTATCAGCTGTTGCTGCTGTACGAGCAATTCCCGGAATATTTCGGGAGCATTTCGCTGAATATTCCCGAATCCGGCAACGCCCTGCCGGATATTCTTGACGAAATCAAATGGGAAATGGACTGGCTGCTGACGATGCAGGATCCTGCCGACGGCGGTGTCTATCACAAAGTGACCTCAAAAAGTTTCTGCGGAGATCTGATGCCCGCCGCCGACACGGATACACGGTATTTTATCGGTAAAGGGTCTGCCGCCACCTTCGATTTCGCGGCAACCGGTGCGGTTGCCGGACGGATCTATGAAAAGTGGCTTCCCGGTTTCGCCGACACCTGTCTCGACGCGGCCCGGAAAGCGTATGCATGGGGTATGGCGTATCCCGACAGCACTTTCTCGAATCCTGCGGATGTGGTAACCGGCGAGTACGGCGACCGCGGCCTGCATGACGAACGGGCCTGGGCAGGATATGAACTTTTCTGTGCCACCGGAGACTCCGCCTTCCTTGCCGATGCCCGAAGCGCTTCTGCCGGATACCAGTATCAGGTTCCTGAATGGCCGAAAGTCGGACTGCTCGGATACTACTCGATGGCATTGCTGCATAACGATTCAACCGCGACGGGCAGAATCGTCTCGCTGGCGGACGGTCTTTTCGACCGAACCGGAAAAACACCCTATCACACCACCCTCGGCAACGAGTTTTACTGGGGAAGCAACGGCGTGATCGCCAATCAGGGTATGGGCCTGCTGGTCGCCTTCCTGCTGACGAATAACAGTTCATATCTTGAAGGGGCCGTCCATGCACTGGATTATCTGCTCGGACGCAATGCCACCGGCTACAGTTTCGTCACCGGGTTCGGAAAACGTTCACCGGTGCATCCCCACCACCGTCCGTCAACAGCCGACGGCATTCCCGCTCCGGTTCCGGGATTTCTGGTAGGGGGACCCAACGCAAGTGCAGGCGACGACTGCGAAGGCTCCTATCCTTCACCGGCGGCGAAGTCGTGGCGTGACGAAGCCTGCAGCTACTCCACGAACGAGATCGCCATCAACTGGAACGCTCCTGCGGCGTTTCTCGCGGGTGGAATAAATGCCGTCTTCTCCTCCGGCCGATTCGATCTTTCAGGGCTGGAAGAAAAATACGGCCGCGACCGCACACCGCCTCGGGAGGCGGAATGTTTCCTGACCGGCGTCAGTTCACAACAGGTAACATTCACCAGCATTACCGCTGAGCCCACCGTCAAGACCGTCTGCTACGGTACCGCATTCGACTCAATTCTCACCAACCGGAAACATCTGCCCCGTTCCGATACCGGAGTCATCAACTTGTCGCGACTTCTGCCGTCAACCGTGTACTACTTTCAATGCATCGCCATTGACGACCATGCCAATAGCTCCGTAACCGCTATTGACTCATTCAGAACAGACAAGAGTCCGCTGCCGCTCGAAGCGGCAATCAATCACACCGGTGCACCCTACAGAATCGGATCACCGTTATCCGTTTCTTTCGATGATACGGTCGCGATATCCGCGACGCTGGTCTATTCCACGGGAGGATCCGCGACAACCGTATCGGTTCCTTTTTCTGAATCAGACGGCAGATTTACCGCTGATATTCCGGCGAATGACGTCACGGAGAAAGGCCTGACCTACTCGTTGGTTCTTTCGGATACTTCCGGCACTTTCCATACCCCCCTGTGGTCAATCGCCCCGGATTCCCTCCCGCTGACGGTACCGCAACTCAATTTCGCCAAAACACATACCATGATCAGCCTTCCCGGTCTCTATCCGCCGACCGCTGCCATACCGCTGTTCACGTCACGCTTCGGCGATACCGCACAGTGGTGCTTTTTCGGCTACGATCCCGCGCAATCCGCATACCTGCCCTACGACACCCTGCGGCCGGGAAGCGGCGGATGGTT